>JAJPJN010000070.1 GCA_021324185.1 Terriglobia bacterium
AAGCACGACGTGCTGGATATGTTGCCGCGTGGAGCAGGGATTTCCGGTGAAAGTTATTGAAAGCGCGTGGGAAATGCGAAAAGAGAGGTTTTTTGCGAGATTTGTGATCGCCCCACGGCGGGAGCGCATGCTGGCTGAGACGGCGCCGCCACAGAGAAAGGCGCGCTAACGGTACGTTATCGAATTCGAAAAGCCAAGCCGGATTTTCGTTCGGCCGCCTTCTCTGCGGCGGTGGCGTTGTGTGCGGATGTCCCTTCGCGAAGGACCGCCAGCCGGGAGAGATGACCGCATGCAGAAACGCGCCGTACTCTGCCGTAAGGATCACGCGCATGTGGCTCTGGTTTTGTCCCGAGGCGCAACCAGTAAGTAGCAGAAATCACTCCGCATCGTCGTGGAGCGGCACGATCGAACTGGGCTTAACGCGCGCCGTCATTCCATAGCCCGACGCCAGAAACGTTTGCATCGTACAAGCGTCCTCATTGCGTTACGCCTGAAAGAACCGCCATGGTGCACGTCTGATGCCCCAGTACTTCTCCCGAGGCGCGAACTCGATTGCTCGTCTCAGCATTCTCGCCGTTGTTAGTGCAATCTGTGTTATCGCGTGGTTGGGATATCTGATCGTGCGTTCACCGTACGAGATGATGCAGAACGTTCCGCGTGAACAGCCCGTGCCGTTCAGCCATGAGCATCACGTCGGCGGGCTCGGAATAGATTGTCGCTATTGTCACACCACAGTGGAAAATTCTTCGTTCGCCAACATCCCGGCGACGAAAATTTGCATGAATTGTCACTCGCAGATGTGGGCTACGAGTCCAATGCTCGAACCGGTGCGCGAAAGTTATCGAACGGGCCGCTCCATCGAATGGACGCGCGTCAACGATCTTCCCGATTTTGTCTACTTTAATCACAGCATCCACATTCACAAAGGAATCGGTTGTGAGACTTGTCACGGCCGCGTCGACAAGATGCCGCTGACGTGGCAAGCGCAGCCGCTCACCATGGAGTGGTGTCTCAACTGTCACCGCCATCCGGAACGCTATGTCCGCCCGCGCGAGTATGTTTTCGCTATGGGTTACCGCTACCCTCCCGATCAAATTGCCGTGGGTAAGCGGCTCATCCAGGAATACAAAATTCAAAGCGTCAAGACGATTACCAGTTGTTCTACTTGCCACCGATGAGCAACAGCGCCAATCACGGATTCGTTCCTATTGAAGCCCTGACTAACTCCACTGCGCGGCCGTACTGGAGAAATCTCGCGGATCGCGACGCTGCCTTTACGCCTGAAGAGCCCGAACAATTCAGTGAAGAAGGCGTCGCAATTTCGGAAGCCAGCCGCCGCCGCTTTTTGTCGCTCATGGCCGGGTCCCTTGCTCTTGCCGGACTCACCGGCTGCACGCGCCAGCCGGTTGAGACGATCATGCCTTACGTCGAGCCGCCGGAAAATGTCATTCCTGGTAAGCCGAAATACTATGCGACGGCCGCGCCCGTTAACGGCATCGCCGAAGGCGTCATCGTTGAGAGCCATCTCGGCCGGCCTACCAAAGTGGAAGGCAATCCCGATCATCCGGCCAACTTCGGCGCTTCCAGCGTTCACTCCCAGGCCTGCCTCATGGATCTCTATGATCCAGACCGCTCGAAGGACATTCTGAACCTCGGTGTCGGGCAGTCGTGGGATGCGTTTCAGATCGCGTGGGAAAAAGCAATTGCTCCCGTCGCTGCGCGGCACGGCGCCGGCTTCCGTATTCTCACCGAGACAGTCGTCTCGCCAACTTTGGGCGCGCAGATTCAGGCCGTGCTGAAAAAGTATCCGGCTGCGCAATGGCATCAATACGATCCGGCCGGTCCCCACTCGGCACGCGCTGCCGCCATGGCCACTTTCGGCAGGCCGGTCAACACCTACTACAAATTCGATAGCGCCGATGTTGTCGTCTCGCTCGATGCCGATTTTCTGGCTTGCGGCCGTGCCTCCACGCGTTACGCGCGCGATTTCTCACTACGCCGCCGCCGCAATGGCCGCACGGACATGAACCGCCTTTATGTCATCGAAAGCACCATGACGGCGACGGGCGGTAAGGCGGATCACCGCCTTCCTCTGCGTTATTCGGAGATCGAACGTTTTGCAGCCGAGCTCGCGGCCGCCCTGGGAGTGCCTGGAAGCAGCAGCCAGAACTATCAGTTCTGGACGTCGCGTCTCGCGCGCGATCTTCAGGCGCACAAAGGCGCTTGCGTGATCATCCCCGGCGAACACCAATCGCCTGCCGTTCATTCGCTCGCTCACGCCATGAACGCCGCGCTCGGTAACACCGGGAAAACCGTGATCTATACCGAGCCGCTGGAAGTTCAGCCGGTCGATCAGATCGCTTCGCTGCGCCAGCTCGCGCGCGACATGAATGCCGGGCAGGTGGAAGTATTGCTGATTCTGGGCGGCAATCCTGTCTACAATGCGCCTGCCGATTTCGATTTCGCGCAAGGGCTGGAGCGCGTCAAGATGTCCATCCATGCGGGTCTGCACTTCGATGAGACATCGCTTAAAACCACCTGGCACATTCCGGAAACGCATTTCCTCGAAGACTGGGGCGATGCCCGCGCATTCGACGGCACCATCAGTATCATCCAGCCGCTCATCCAGCCGCTGTATGACGGCGCGCATTCACAGCTTCAGATTCTGGATGCCATTCTGCAGTTCCCCGGCCGCACTTCCTACGAGATCGTGCGCGCCTATTGGAGTGCCCAAAGCGGCAACAAGGATTTTGAACAGTGGTGGCGCAAATCTGTCCACGATGGCCTGATCGCCAATTCGGCTCTGCCGCCCGTCAATGCCGCTCCGAAATCTGCAGCGCCCGCTGCGGCAAGCGCCGCGCCTGCGGTAGAGCTGCTCGAGATCTCCTTCCGTCCGGACGTCTACATGTACGACGGCCGCTACGCCAATAACATGTGGCTGCAGGAGCTGCCGCATCCCATGACGAAACTCACCTGGGATAACGCCATTTACTTAAGCCCCAAGACCGCCGCGCGCCTGCACTTCGATAACCAGCAGCATGTCGAACTCTCGCTCAACGGCCGCAGCGTTTGGGGTTCAGTCTGGATTCTTCCCGGCCAGCCGGACAACTCAGTTGCGGTTGAGCTGGGCTGGGGCCGGTGGCACTCCGGAAGAGCGGGCAACGGCGCCGGCTTTAATGCCTATCTGCTGCGCACGTCCGATGCTCTCTGGGCCGCCAATGGCGTTCAATTCAAGAAGCTCGATACGCCGTATCCGCTGGCCACAACCCAGATGCAGCAATACATGGAAGGCCGCAAGGTGGTGATTGAGAACACGGTCGATTACTACAAGAAGCACCCGAACTTTGTTGCCGATACGCAGTACGAGCCGAAGGAAAATCTGACGCTCTATCCTCACTGGGATTATCGCGGCTACGCCTGGGCCCTGAGTATCGATCTCACCGCCTGCGTGAACTGCCAGGCTTGCGTCATCGCCTGTCAGGCGGAAAATAACATTCCGGTGGTTGGCAAAGAGCAGGTCCTCGCGCGCCGCGCGATGCACTGGCTCCGCATCGATACCTACTACAAAGGCGTGCCGGGCGAGCCCACAGCGTATTACTGCCCGGTGCCGTGCATGCAGTGCGAAAACGCGCCGTGTGAGCTTGTGTGCCCGGTGCAAGCCACCAATCACAGCAGCGAAGGCCTCAATGACATGGTCTATAACCGCTGCATCGGCACGCGCTACTGCTCGAACAACTGCCCTTGGAAAGTGCGCCGCTTCAATTTCTTTTTATTCCAGGATTGGACCACCGAAACCTGGAAGCTGCAGCGCAATCCGGACGTCAGCGTGCGCAGCCGCGGCGTGATGGAAAAATGCACCTACTGCGTGCAGCGCATCCGCGAAGCGGAAATCCGCGCCGAGGTGGAAGACCGCTATGTGCGCGATGGCGAGATTCAAACCGCCTGCCAGCAGGCGTGCCCCACACAGGCCATCGTTTTTGGCGATAAGAACAACCCCGATAATCGCGTCTCCAAGCTGAAAGCCGAAAACCTGAACTACCACATGTACGCGGAATTGAATACCCGGCCGCGCACGAGTTATCTGGCTGAGCTGCGCAATCCCAATCCGGAGTTTCTGTCGTGACGGTCGAAGAACGCGCGCCCATAGAAGAACGCCAGCGCCATGCAGATCGCGGGCTCGACCCCAATAACCCGCTTCGCGTTGTCGCGCCCAGCACAACGTTTGAAACTGTCAGCGAGCAGATCAGCTCCATCGTGCTCACGCGCAAAGTGCCGCTGTTCTGGTGGTGTGCGTTTGGCTTTGGCGTCTTTCTGTTGATCTGGTTCATCATTGCTATCACCTGGCTGCTCGCCAAGGGCGTGGGCATCTGGGGCATCGAGATCCCGAACGCCTGGGGATTCGCAATTACAAACTTCGTCTGGTGGATCGGAATCGGTCATGCCGGAACGCTGATCTCCGCCTTTCTGCTCCTGCTGCGTCAGACGTGGCGCAATTCCATCAACCGCTTTGCCGAAGCGATGACTATCTTCGCGGTCATGTGCGCCGGCATGTTTCCGCTATTCCACCTTGGCCGCGCCTGGATCTTCTACTGGATACTGCCTTATCCGAACACCATGACCGCGCAGCCGAACTTCCGCAGCCCGCTGGTCTGGGACGTCTTCGCCGTCTCCACATACTTCACCATCTCGCTGCTGTTCTGGTATCTCGGCATGGTTCCGGATCTGGCCACGCTGCGCGATCGCGCCACCTCGCGCTTCAAGAAAGGCGTCTATGGAATCATGTCCTTCGGATGGCGCGGCGCTTCGCATCATTGGAAATATCATCAGAGCGCCTGCCTGTTACTCGCGGGCCTGGCCACGCCGCTGGTGCTTTCCGTGCACACGGTGGTCAGCTTCGATTTCACTATCGCCATCCTGCCCGGCTGGCACTCGACAATCTTCCCGCCATACTTCGTCGCCGGAGCAATCTATTCGGGGTTTGCCATGGTGCTCGCGCTGTGCATTCCCATTCGCGCCGTCTATGGCCTGCACAATCTCATCACCGTTCGCCATCTGAACAACTGCGCCAAGCTGATGCTGGCAACCGGTTTGGTGCTGGCCTATACCTACGCCATTGAACCGTTCACGTCCTGGTATGGCGGCAGCGAGTTCGAACTGGCTTTAGTGCACAACCGCGCGGTGGGACCGCAAGCCTGGGCCTACTGGCTGGTCATCCTGTTGAACGTGGTCATTCCACAAGCACTCTGGTTTTACAAAGTCAGGACACGTCCCGTGCCGCTGTTCCTGGTGAGCTGCGTCGTGCTGGTGGGCATGTGGGTGGAGCGCTACATGATTATCGTCGTCAGCCTCGGGCGCGATTTTCTTCCTTCTTCCTGGGCGAACTTCGTTGCGACGTTTTGGGATAACGCGACGCTCTACGGCTCAGTCGGCTTGTTCATTACTTTGTTCATGCTCTTCGTGCGCTACCTGCCGATGATCTCCATGGCCGAAGTGCGCGAACTGCTGCCCTTCTCGAGACCCGGTGGAGGCACCGAAAAATGACGGACGCGTCGACTTACGGCATGGTGGCCGAATTCGACGATCCCACCGCGCTCGTCGAAGCCGCCAGAAGGATCAAGCAGGAAGGCTATCGCCACCTCGAAGCTTATACGCCGTATCCGATCGAAGATCTGCACGAGATTATTCACGTCAACAACCGCGTCCCGTTGATCTGCCTCATTGGCGGCCTGCTCGGCGCCGCAACCGCCTGGAGCATGGAGTACTACATCGCAGCGATCGATTATCCGATCAATGTCGGCGGCCGGCCGCTCTATAGCTGGCCCGCCTTCATTCCCATCCTGTTCGAGTTGACGGTGTTATTTGCAGGCTGCTTCTGCTTTTTCGGAACGCTCGCGCTTTGCGGTTTCCCGCGCCCGCATTTCCCGCTATTCAGTCTGCCGCAATTTGCGGAAGCCACCAGCAGCCGCATGTTCCTTTGCATCGATAAGGCCGATCCGATTTACGATTCCGAACTCACCGCGAAATTCCTGAACGAACTCGGGCCCATAGGAGTGTGGGAGGTCCATGATGAATAGAGCCTGCATTCTTGCTGTGGCCGCTGCGCTCCTGGTTTCGACTGCCTGCCGCCAGGATATGCAGGATCAGCCCAAATACAAACCGCTCGGCCAGAATACGTTTTATCCCGATGGCCGCAATTCACGCCCTGTTCCGGCGAACACCATTGCAATCGACGAACTGAACGATACCGATCCCTATCACACCGGCATGTCGAACGGAGCATTTCTCGAGACCATCCCGGCCGCAGTGGACCTGAAGCTGCTGAATCGCGGCCGTGATCGCTACGACATTTACTGCAGCCCGTGCCATGGCCGCCTGGGTGATGGCAACGGCATGGTCGCGCAGCGCGGCCTTCGCGCTCCGGCGGATTTTCATACCGATCGTCTTCGTTCGGTCCCGCCCGGCTATCTCTTTCAGGTCATCAGCAACGGCTACGGCGCCATGGGCGATTACGGAGATCAGGTGCCGGTTGACGATCGTTGGGCCATCGTGGCTTATATTCGCGCCTTGCAACTCAGCCGCAATGCGTCGTTAAATGACGTTCCGGCTGACGGGCGCGCTCAATTAGGAGTACAGCCGTGACCTCGACTGTCAACCCGGCGCGGTTCGCACCCTCGCCGGAACTGCGCGAAGACTTGCGCCGCATCTTCGGTCCGGCGCTTGGGATCGGCGTGATTCTCTCGGGCGCCTGCATCATCGGCGGCTTCATCAGCCCGGGTGATTTCTTCTACTCCTACCTGATGAGCTTTCTCTTCTGGTTCGGCATCACTCTCGGATCCATGGCCATTGTGATGCTCCAGTACCTTACCTCGGGCGCCTGGGGAATTATGGTGCGGCGTCCTCTTGAATCCGCCAGCCGCACCTTGTGGCTCTGCGCTCTGTTGTTTATTCCCATTGCGGCGGGGGCGCCCAAAATCTACGACTGGGCCCATCCCGATCTTGTTCGCAACGAATACGCGCTCGCGCATCGCCAGCCCTACATGAGCCTGAGCTGGTTCGTCCTCCGGGCGATTGCGTATTTCATCATCTGGGGTCTGCTCGCTTATTTCCTAAACCGCTGGTCGCGAGAGCAGGACCTGCAGCCCGGACTCGAAAACGTCATCGAAACACGTTTGGCCCGGTTGAGCGCGCCCGGGCTCATCCTGTACGTTTTTACGCTCACGTTTGCGGCAGTGGATTGGGCCGCATCACTCGAAACCGATTGGTCGTCTACCATCTGGGGTTTTATCTTCGTTGCCCAGCAGGTGCTTTCCGTTTTTGCTTTCGCCATCCTTGTGCTGGTTCTGCTCTCGCGGCGGCGGCCCATGGCGGGCGCTTTCAAAACGCAGCACATGCATGATCTGGGCAATCTCATGTTCACGTGCCTGATGCTTTGGGCCTACTTCGAGTTTTCGCAGCTTGTGATCGTCTGGGCCGGCAATCTCACCGACGAAATTCCCTGGTACATGCGCCGGCTCGCCACCAGTTGGGGATGGCTGGGGGTCGCTCTCATCGTGCTGCAATTTATCATTCCGTTTCTGGCACTGCTTTCGCGCCCACTCAAACGCAGTATCCCGGCGCTTTGTACCGTGGTGGGGCTCATCATCGTGATGCGCTGGGTCGATCTTGCCTGGGTCGTTCTGCCCAGCTACTACCACAAAGGCCTGCGCGTCACGTGGCTGATGATCTGCGTCCCGTTGGCGATGGGCTGCCTCTGGGTCGCGGCCTTTGTGTGGCATTTGAAAAACCGGCCTTTGCTGCCGGTAAATGCGCCCAATCTGGAAAGGGCTTTGCATCATGGCGAATGAAGTGACTGCGCCTGCAGAACCGCGCAATCAGGACGTGCATTTTGAACGTACGGACTGGAATCTGCGCGCGCCCACCGGGATTATCGCCGGCACCCTGGTCGCGGTCTGGATTCTCTCCGCGCTTGTGTATCTTTATTTCATTTATCTGATGCACAATCGCGCCGCCAGCAGCCCGCGGCCGCTGCCTATAGAGGTCCACGGCAACCCGCTGCCGCCGGAACCGCGCCTGCAGGCATCGCCGCGTGAAGACCTCAAAGCCATGCGCACGCGCGAAGACTGGACGTTGACTCACTACACGTGGGTTGACAAGCAGAAAGGCGTCGTCGGCATTCCCATCGATCGTGCGATCCAGATCATTGCCCAGCGCGGTATCCCGCCGCAGAAAGCGCCGGCCGACCTTCATCTCTCTACACCGCAGGCGGGCACGCGCCTGACCGGTTTCGAAGGCAAAGTGGAGCCTGAACCAAGATGATACGGCTGCGCTATTTCGCTGTCCTGGGCTTTTTTTGGGGCGTTATCCAGGCCCAGACTTTGCCTTCCCGCTTCAGCGGCATCGGGATTGAGCAGAAGCTTAACGACGCCATCCCGCTTGATCTTGTCTTCCATGATGAAAGCGGCGCTGCTGTCCCGCTACGCGCGTACTTCCGTGACAAGCCCGTCCTGCTGGTGCCTTTCTATTTCCGCTGTCCCATGCTCTGCAGCCAGGTCTTAAGCGGAGTGGTGGCCGGGCTGCGGCCGCTATCGATCAAGCCAGGGCGTGATTTTGAAATCGTCGCGGTTAGCTTTGATCCGGCCGATACTCCTGCCGATGCCGCCCGCAAGCGCGCTCAATACTCACACAGCTATTCGAGCAAAGCCGGAATCGCAGGCTGGCACTTTCTTACCGGCGCTCAGAATTCGATTCAGCCGCTGATGCAGTCGATTGGATTTCATTACCGCTACGATGCCGCGCATCAGATGTTTATCCACGCGAGCGGCGTTATGGTGCTCACGCCCGATGGCCATCTCGCGCGCTACCTGTACGGCGTCGACTATGAGCCCAAAGATCTGAAGCTTTCGCTGATCGAGGCTTCGCACAACCGCATCGGCTCGCCGGTCGATCAGATTCTCCTGCTCTGCTATCACTACGATCCGAAGACCGGTAAGTACGGAGCGCTGGTTATGAATCTGCTGCGCGGCGGAGCTATCTTCATCCTTTTGGTTCTTGCGTTCGGCGGCTGGCTTCTTTTCCGGCGGGATCTCCGGGAGCATCACGCATGAGTACGTCGCTCCAGTTCTGGCCTGACTCGGCCTCGAGCGTTGCCGGTGAGATCAACCTGTTTTACATCACGATGATCGTGCTGTGCGCCACGATAGCGATCGGGATCGCCATCTTCCTTATCTATTGCGCCATTCGCTATCACCGCAAGCGCGAAAACGAAATGGGTGATCAGACGCGCAATTACATTCCCGCCGAAGTCACATGGATTGTGACGCCGTTTCTGCTCTTTATGGGCATGTTTATGTGGGGCGCCAAGATGTACATGGATATCGAACGGCCGCCCGACGATGCCATCCCGATGTACGCCATCGGCAAGCAGTGGATGTGGAAAATCCAGCACCCCGAAGGGCAGCGGGAAATCAATGAGCTGCACATCCCTGTGGGACGGCCCATCAAGATTACGCTCACCTCAGAAGATGTGATCCATAGCTTCTTCGTCCCGGCATTTCGCACCAAGCAGGACGTCCTTCCCGGCCGCTACACCATGATCTGGTTCGAAGCGACGAAACCGGGCAAGTATCATCTCTTCTGCTCGCAATATTGCGGCAACAAGCATTCCGGCATGATCGGTTACGTTTACGCGATGCAGCCCGCAGATTATCAGGCCTGGCTGACGCAAGGCGCTCCCGAAGGCTCGCTTTCTTCGCAAGGCGAAAAATACTTCCATCAATACGGCTGCGCCAACTGCCATCACTTCGATAATCAGGGGCGCTGCCCCGATCTGCGCAACCTTTATATGCGCCCGGTGCAGATCTCAACCGGCGATTACGTTACGGCGGACGACTCCTACATTCGCGAGTCGATTCTCGACCCGAACGCCAAAATCGTCTATGGCTTTCAACCGAATATCATGCCCAACTTCTCCGGCCTGATTCCGGAAGATCAGGTTGTCGCGCTTATTTCCTATATCAAGGCCCTTGGCCCTGCGCCGGGCAACCAGATGCCTTCGAGCAACGGCGCCGTACCAAAATCTTTCGGCACGCAGCCGGGCATCGCCGGGCCAAATGCAACTTCAGGATCAGGTTCACATCGGGGGCAGCGCTGATATGACAATCGAAACCATCGCCGAGCCGGTCAGGAAAAATTATCTCAACGACAAACAGGGCATCCTGTCATGGCTGCTCACCACCGATCACAAACGCATCGGCCTGCTCTACACCTTCTCGATTACGGTCCTGTTCTTCATCGGCGGATTCTTCGCGCTGATGATGCGCCTGGAACTGCTCTCGCCGCGCAACTGGCTGGTCAGCACCGAAACGTACAACAAGCTGTTCACGATGCACGGCATCATCATGGTCTGGTTTTTCCTGATTCCGTCGATTCCCAACACGATCGGAAATTTCGTCATTCCGTTGATGATCGGCGCTAAAGACCTTGCCTTCCCGAAGCTGAATCTGGCGAGCTGGTACGTCTTCATGCTGGGCGCAGGCGTTACGATTTACGCTCTGTTCCGCGGCGGCGTGGATACCGGTTGGACCTTTTATACACCGTTCAGCACCGGTTACTCGACAACCTATGTGATTGCGGCGGCGATGGGAATTTTCATTTCCGGCTTCTCCACCATCATGACCAGCGTGAACTTCATCGCCACTATTCATCGCATGCGCGCGCCCGGCCTGACCTGGTTCCGGCTGCCGATCTTCATCTGGTCCATGTATGCCAATAGCGTTGTCCTGGTGCTCAACACGCCGGTGCTGGCCATCACGTTGGTGATGGTGGCGGTGGAACGCGTCTTCCAGGTCGGCATCTTCGATCCCGCGCTGGGCGGTGACCCCGTTTTGTTCCAGCACATGTTCTGGTTCTACTCGCATCCGGCGGTGTACACCATGGTTCTGCCCGGCATGGCCGTGATCAGCGAGATCGTTCCGGTGTTCTCGCGCAAGCCTATATTCGGCTACACAGCGGTGGCATTTTCAAGCGTCGGCATTGCGGTCATCGGATTTCTGGTCTGGGGTCATCACATGTTTGTGGCGGGCGAATCCGTATACTCCGCGATGGCTTTCTCGCTGCTTAGCTATTTCGTTGCCGTTCCATCCGCTATCAAAGTGTTCAACTGGACCGCAACCATGTACAAAGGTTCCGTCTCGTGGGACACGCCGATGCTGTACGCCATCGGCTTCATCGGCCTGTTCACGATTGGCGGCATGACCGGCCTGTTCCTCGCCGCGCTCGGACTTGACGTGCACGTGCACGATACCTACTTCGTTATCGCTCACTTCCACTACATTATGGTCGGCGGGACGGTGATGGCATTTCTCGGCGCGTTTCACTACTGGTGGCCGAAGATCAGCGGCAAACTCTATCCCGAGGGCTTGGGCAAACTGGGCGCGATGATTGTGTTTCTCGGGTTCAACCTGACGTTTTTCCCGCAGTTTGTTTTGGGCTACTTAGGCATGCCGCGCCGCTACGCCGCTTATCCGGAAGAGTTTCAGATGCTCCACATCATCTCTACAGCCGGAGCGACGATCCTCGGTGTCGGCTACATTCTGCCGCTCTGCTATCTGATCTGGTCCTGGAAATACGGCAAGCCGGCCGGTCCGAATCCGTGGCGCGCCACCGGGCTCGAGTGGCAAACGAGCTCGCCGCCGCCCACGCATAACTTCAAAAAAACTCCGGTTGTTAATGTCCGCGCCTATGACTACGAAGCGATGAAGGAGCAGCTTGGTTTGCGCGAACGGGAGTTCGAAAATGTCTGAACCGGTGCTGGTTGGGAATCAGCTTCTCGAGCTGCGCGAGCAATTCGAGAATCCCGAACAACAGCGTGAAACCGCGAGCATCGGGATGTGGGTGTTTCTCATCACCGAAGTCATGATGTTCGGTGGCCTGTTCACCGCCTTTACGGTTTACCGGCTCAGCAATCCCGCTGCGTTTAACGAAGGCAGCAAGGAAATGACCATCGTGCTGGGCGCCATCAACACCGCGCTGTTGATACTCAGCAGCTTCACCATGGCGCTGGCGGTCTATAGCAGCTCAATAGGCAAAACGAAACTGCTGGCGATTTTTCTGATCATCACGATGATCATTGGCCTCTGCTTTTTGGGCATCAAGTTCACCGAGTATTATCTGCACTATCAGGACCACAAAGTGCCCGGATTCTGGTTTGAATACCACGGGCCGAGCGCGCGCCAGGTGCAGATGTTCTTCGTTTTTTACTTCATCCTTACCGGTTTGCACGTGATTCACATGACCATCGGCATCGGCATTCTGCTGGTGATGCTGTATCGGACGCTGCTCGGGAGTTTTTCGGCGACCTATCACACCGCGGTTGATCTGGCCGGTATCTATTGGTCGTTCGTCGACATCATTTGGATATTTCTCTACGCCATCTTTTACATTCCGGGGTTGCATCTCAAATGACACCGCCGCCACTCACTCGGAAAACGCTGGCGCTGGTATTTCTTGCGCTCTGGGCATTGGTGCTTGGGACCACGCTGATCGGCTTCATCGATCTCGGGCAATACAACATCGTCGTGTCGGTAGCGTTTGCCGCCATCCAAGCCTTGCTGATCGCCTTGTTCTTCATGCAAGCGCTGTATGAAGGCAGGATTATACGGATCATCATTACGGGCGGAATCGTTTGGTTTCTCATCATGGAGACACTGACGCTGGGCGATTACATGACGCGCGGGTGGCTGCCGTTTCCGGGTAAGTAAGGAACACAAAGCCGAGTGTAAGGGCGGGGATGCTGCCGATAAGGCATCTAAAGGACATCTCCCCGCGTGCCCGAGTACCAGTACCCGTTGGATTCCGCTCCGGAGTGCCCCGCCGGACCGGGCGCTTATGGCCCTGCTCCGCCGCTGGATGCAGGCCGAAGTCTCGAGTTTGCTAAACCACTGGCTCGAGCGCTGAACGTCGCCTCAATTGTCATTGGCGTCTGGGGCACGATTTATCCCCGGCCGTATGCTTTGGTCATTACGCTTCTGGCCCTTCTGCCGTGGATGGCAATGGCGTTGGGATTGGGATTTCCGTCTCTCTTGAGATTGGCCGGCAATAAAAGCGAGCGCACTCCTAACGTTGCCTTGAGCCTGGTGTTTCCTGCTCTTATATTGGCAGTGCGCGGAGCCGATCACCAACTGTTGTCTTTTGCGCAGGGCGCCTGGCTTGCGCTGCCGGGCGCGATTGCGTTCTGCCTGCCGGCGATTCTGATTGACGCATCGGCTCGCCGGAAAGGGCTCGCTGTCGTGCTGATTCTGTTCGCCGCCGCCGGATACGGCTACGGGAGCGGCACGCATGCAAATGCGCTGATGGACCGCTCGCCTGCGCGCCAGTACTTCGTTCGAGTGACCGAGAAGCACGTCTTCTATGGCAGGAGGCATCGCTCCTACAGATTCTGGCTGGAACCCTGGGGACCTCAGCAAACGCCCAGCCTGGTCAACGTTTCATACAGCCTCTATCATCAAACCGCCGTTGGCGACAACGTATGCGTCACGCTGCGGAGCGGCGCGTTTAATGTCCCCTGGTATTTCGTTCGCGGCTGCAACTCGCCGCGCTAATGGCCGTGTTTTAATCGTACAGAGCTGAGGAGGCTACTCATGGCCAAGATAACCGGTTTCGGCGGTGCGTTTATCCGCGCTAATAATCCGAAGGCGCTGTACGACTGGTATGAGCAGCATCTTGGAATCGCGGCGCCGTACGGTAGTTTCGCGTTCCCCAAAGAAGAACAGCGGGGCCACATTGCAGTTGCATTCTTCGCGCGATCTTCTGATTATTTTCCGCCCTCACAGCCGGCCATGCTCAATTTTCAGGTGGATGATCTCGATGCGCTGCTGGATCGACTTGTGTCCGCCGGCGTCGCCGTCGATCCAAAGCGGGAAACGTATGACTACGGCCGCTTCGGCTGGTTCACCGATCCTGAGGGGAATCGAGTGGAGTTGTGGCAACCGTCAGGGGCAAATACATAATTGCCCTTGCTTGCGAGTTGTGTGCTCGCCGTTCATCTCTTCTGGATTTTGTGGGTCATCTTCGGCGCCTTCTGGACGCGCGGCCGGCCATTTCTCACGGCAGTTCACATTCTTTCGCTGGTATGGGGAATTATTGTGGAACTCTCACCGCTGCCGTGCCCGCTGACTCTGGCGGAGCAGTTTTTTGAGCAGCAGGCGGGTGCAGCACCATATCGCGGCGCATTTCTTATGCATCTGCTCGATCGGGTTGTTTATCCTGATTTGCCGGAATCTGCGCTTGTCGTTGCAGGCGTGGCAGTGTGCGCGCTGAATCTGGCCGTGTACGCGTGGCGTTACCGCTTCGCCAAATAGCGGATTACTGAGCCGGCGTAACCGCGTCGACCAGTTTGGCGATGCCCGGCGCGATCTGAATCAGTAAGTCGCCCTTGCGGGTGCTCGCATCTTGTACGGCTGCCGTGCTGCGTTGTTTCCAGGCGGAATCCCGCGGGTTCGCTCCGGCCGTGGCCGCATCGAGCGATAGCAAAGCTTCTGTCCCGGTCTGGCATAGGATCGCCACTGCATCGGCCGCCGGAAGATTTTCGGTCAGCAGCGAATTGGTCTGAAGAATGGGGCGAACTTCGCGCGCGTCTTCCGCCCAGCGCGTCAGGTGCTCGCGCAACTGGTCGCTGTTACGCTGCGCAGCAGGCTGCGCCAGATACGCTTCCACTGCATCGCGAAATTGGCGCGCGGCGTTGCTCTCGGGCGGGATAGAATCGACCAGCCGATTCAGCGGTGTATTGGTCTGATATCGTCCGGCCCCGCGCGAATAACCTTTTACCGGTTCGAGAATCGAAGCAAAGCGGTCCAGAACAGCGTAGTCCATGCTTCCTGCCAGGCGCTGGCGCATCAACTCGAGATTCGATCGTTGCGTGAGCCCTAGCCATTCGAGCCAGCGGTTAACCGGCGCCAGCCGTGCGTACATCGAATTCAGATCCGTAACCGATTGCGGCGACCAGAAGCGCTCTGCAATAGCTGCCAGCCGCGGCCACAACTTGGCGTCCAGATTTTCCGCATCCGCCAGTTCTTCCCACATGGCCGCCTCGCCGCCCAAAATATTTTTCTGTTCTTCGGGCGTGAGCGGCGCGGGTATGGGCTTATTCTGCCGTTCAAGCAGCGCTTTCCGTTCTGGAGGCAGCACCAGCGGATCGATCTCGTAGTGATAGGAAGCCGGCCGCATCAGGTCGAGATAATAACCTGCTGAAAGAATTCCCTTGTAGCCCTCGCGAGCGGCTTGCCAGAGCGATTCCTGCCCGCGCCAGGATTGAATGATCACTGATTTCGGCAGATCGGGCTGCAACACCTCATCCCAACCTTCCATGCGCTTGCCGTGCTTTTCGACGATTTTGAGCAGCCGCTGATTGAAGTAGACCTGCAGCGCCTTGGCATCTGTAATGTGATGCTTCTTCATGAAGGCTTGGATACGCGGATTCTCGTTCCACTGCCTGGGAGCTACTTCATCGCCGCCGATATGAAAGTATTCATCGGGAAACAGCTTGGCCATTTCGCCAACGAAGTTGTTCAGAAAGCGATAGGTCGATTCTTTGGCCGGGTCCATCAGGTCCGAGAGAATGCCGAACCCGGGAGCGATTTGAAACGAGCCGGTACGCGCGGCCAGCATCGGGTAGGCGGGCATCCAGCTTGTGGCGTGGCCGGGCATGTCAAATTCGGGCACGATGCGCACGCCGTGATCACGCGCGTAGGCGATCACGTCGCGGATCTCCGCTTGCGTGTAGTACTGGCCGTTTGAGCCGTACTGCTGCAGGCGCGGATAGCGCTTGCTCTCGACGCGAAAACCCTGATCGTCGGACAGATGCCAGTGCAGAACATTCAGCTTGACGGCAGCCAGCCCATCGATGGTGCGCTTCACCTCTTCTGCGGGAATGAAGTGCCGCGAAACATCCAGCGATAACCCGCGCCACGAAAAGCGGGGCTCATCATGGATCTGCAGATTGCTGATAGCGAAGCCGGGGCTGGCAGCATTGGTCGAGCCGGTAGCATTTGTGTTCTGCTGCACGGCTTGCAGGAAAGTTTCAATGCCGCGCAGCGCGCCTAACGGGTAATCGGCTGCGATTCGGACGCGTCCATCGGCAGCTTCAAGTGAATAACGCTCGTCATCGCCGAGCCGTTGTGGCGGCTTGTGATCGCGCTGTTCAACGACGATTGTCAGCGTGGCGCCTTCGCTGGTAGGGAGCAGATGCGGGCGAATGAATTGCCCGGTTTGCCGCGCCAATCGCGGCCAGATCTGATCGACCGCGAAGGTCACGCGCGGGTCCTTGGCGCCCGCGCCGCTAACGGAGATTGCAAAATCCGCCGTGATCGGGATGGAGCCCGGCTGAACCGATATGTTCGCGGGCCATGGCATCAGCGGCGGTAGCGCACTTGCGCCCCACGCGCTGGCGGTCGCGAACGTTAGAACTATGAATAAGAATGAAAAAGGATGACGGCTTAGAATGGGCTCTTTCCCTGTGCGGCAGCGATTGAACCCACTACGATAGCACCCACGGCACAAATTCCGGCGGCCCACAGAATTGCCTTTTTATCCGAGAGCGGCCCTTTTTCCGCCGGAGCTGCGCCTGTCTGCGCGGGCTGGGCGGTCTGGCCCGAATTTGCGCCTGAGTTCTGAAACGTCATTTTGGTTCCGGCAAAAACGCGCGTCATCAGGGCGCCGGCATCGCTCACGCGCACCGTTCCGCCGATAGAGGCGATCTCGATCGATTTCGGCGTTGCCCGGATGATCGCTTCCGTTCCGGAAGTATCGGCCTGAACCGTTAGCCCGCCAACCTGCACCGGATAGTTGTCGAAATGATTCAGGCGCACAGCTCCTTCTCTTAAGATCACGCGATCTTCATACAGCGCGGCTGCCGAGCGCGTTGCGAGCCTCACGTCTACGCCATTTTCGAGATGGACATCGCTGGGAGCAACGGTCGTATGAAGCTCCGCTCCATCGGCTACATCGATAGGCCCCACAACGGAGGCGCCATCTATGGTGAAGGCGCCGGTACTCAGCGCGATTCCGACGGGCGCGCCGGCTGCCGGTCCGTTGCGGGGACCAGCGAAACCGTAAACAACGAAAATTGCTGAAAAACTGAGTGAAATTATCAATTTTCGTATCATGCGAGGCTCAGAAACAGTAAATCACAGAAAGGCTAGAGTGTCACGAAGTTTGCACGCCTTTTGGTGAAAAACCGCGCGCTAGCGGTACCCGGCGGCCTGCATTTCAAAGAGCTCAGCGTATTTGCCGCCGAGCTGAACCAGAGAATAGTGGGACCCTTGCTCGACGATATGGCCGTTTTCGAGTACCAGGATGCGGTCGGCCATGCGGACGGTCGAAAAGCGGTGCGAAATAAGAACCGCCATTTTCCCGGCGGTGAGATCGACAAACCGCTGGTAGACGTCGAATTCGGCTCGGGCATCCAGGCTGGCGGTGGGCTCATCGAGAATCAGAATCTGCGCATCGCGCATATAGGCTCGGGCCAGCGCGATCTTTTGCCATTGTCCAGTGGACAGATCCACGCCTCCCTCAGAGCGTCTGCCGAGCATCTGCCGGTACTCTTTGGGCAGTTTCGCCACAACGCCCGCGGCCAGGCTCTTTTCAGCCGAACGGGCAACGCGCTCCTGGTTTTGAAGGTCGTCGATTCGCCCAAACCCGATGTTTTCGGCGGCCAGCATGTCATAGCGCATGTAGTCCTGGAAGATGACCCCAATCTCATGGCGAAGATCGTCGACATCATAGTCGCGCAAGTCGACGCCGTCGAGCAGGATGGACCCTTCCGACGGGTCGTAGAGCCGCGCCAGTAGTTTTACCAGAGTGGTTTTCCCGGCACCGTTTTCGCCAACCAATGCGATGCGCTCCTGGGGATAAAAGCGAAAGCTGATGTTGCTTAAAACCCGTTGGTCCGACCCCGGATAGGCAAACGAGACATTGCGGAATTCGAAACCGGAGCGGATGGGCCGCGGGGCGGGCAAGGCGCCCGGCTTTGAAACAATGGTCGGGTTGGTCTGGAAGAAATCGAACAGGTCTTTGATGAACAGCGCCTGTTCGGAGACACCGGCCAGGCCGGAAACCAGATTTTCCATAATGCTTCGGGCGCGCGAGAACGCTCCCGCCATCAAAGTAAGGTCGCCTACAGTGAGTGCGCCGGCTAAGGCCTTGACCAGGATGAACGCGTAGGCGACATAATACGCGCTGGTTGGAATCAGGTTGAGAAAGGCGCCATGGACGGCGCGATGGATTGCCAAATGCTTGTTTTCGGCATAGAAACGCTCGAATAGGCCGCGCGAACGCTCTGCCAGATACCGCCCCAGGCCGAAGATTTTCACCTCTTTGGCGCTCTCATTACTGGCGCCCAGCCAGCGCAGATAATCAAGCTCCCGGCGTTCCGGCGTGTAGCGGTAGAGCATGGAATAGTTCAACATGGCAAAGCGCGTCTCGCCGAAAAACACCGGCAGGGTAGCGGCAGCGAGCAGAAGCAGCAACCAGGGCGAAAAGAAGACAACCGCCGAAATGAGCGATAACAGGGTAATAAATTGTTGGGCCATTCCGGCGAGGCTTCCCAGCATGCCGAGCCGGGCGGTGGTCTGGCGCCGCGCCCGTTCCATCTTGTCGTAAAAAACCGGATCTTCGAATGAGACCAGGTCGAGCGAGTTGGCGTGCTCCATGAGCCGGATGCTGACGTGATTGGTGAAGCGGTCCCCGAGGAGGCTATCGACCAGGGATATGAAGCGCCCGACGGTATCGGAGGCGATGGCGAGTAAAAGCTCCAGAATCAGAAACTTCCATATGAGGGAGCGGTCCACCGCCTGGTGCCGTATGGCGCGCACGACCAGGTCAATGATGAGTTTCGAGACCCAGAGGGTAGCCAGTGGAAAAAGGGCGGCAATCAGGCGAAGCAGGAGCGTGACTATGCTCAATCCAGGGCTGGTGCGCCAGACCATTCCGAGCAATGGCGGCACATTCCGGAGCGCCTTCAGACGCTCGCGCCAGCTCTGCGGGACTTCGGTTTCGCGCGGAGGTCTCGGTTTCATCAACGGGATGGGAGGAGCGGGATGCGTATGAAAAGAAAATGCTCATTCGTGAGAATGAGCATTTTTCTTCCTGTTACCAGGCCCTTGGCACACCAAGGGTTACGTTTGATGGGAGAATCAGATTCGACGGTTTCGCAACCGCCAAAACCTGTTTGTGATTGGAGTTTAGGGCCACCGGGGGGTGAAGTCAAGGGCATTTTTCCCCGCTTTGCAATTACGCTGTAAGTGATACGCTTCAAACCATTTACACGCAAAGATGTTTCTCTGAGGCACCTGGCGGCAGGCGCAAAACTCTGTGGAAAAGCTGTTGGTTTCGTGAGCTAAATCCTCTGGCTTGTTGAGCTTACGAGCTTCCTACGGCTGATCGCCGCTGAGATGCAAAGTTGTCATCGCTTCGTCGGCTTCTAAAGTGCCGTAGTGGCGGCGGTAGATGCGCATGCCCGCATACATCAATCCCGCCAAAAGGCAGATGGCTGATAGTAAGATGCTCAGGTAAATGATATTCATTAGAAGCTGGAAGAGGGGCTTGATGGGGCTGGGTGGCGGTGTTTCGTTCCAGGTGATTTTCGCTTCATACTCCACGCGGCTCAGCAGCGTGTCGGCCTGGGCGGCGGTTGCGCCTCCATAAACAATCGCAACGAGTACGCCTGAACGCTTGACGTACGCATCAGGCATCAGCTTGAAATTTGCTGAGTGCAGGCGGGCCATCTCCGGAGTCGGGTAGTAGAAGAGAGCCAAACGAACGGGCGTAGCGGATTTCCCAACGCGGTACTGCGCCAGTTGTGCTTCCGCGCCCTGATCGAGACCAGGTTGATTCGATTCGAACTCGGGTGCGAAGGCCTTTAGCGATGCCGGACCCAGGATGTAGCGCGCCGAATCCGGCACGAGGCCCTGATGCGGTAAGAAGGTGAGAATGGCGGGCAGGGAAGTATCTTTTTTGTTGGGCAGCGCATTCAACACCTGATCGACTTGCGCCTGCGTGGGACGGCCGTTGAAGGTGACGACATAGTTATCGTGCGAGATGATTGTTTGTTTTGGTTCAGAGGTACAGAATTCCGCGAGCTCGCAGGTGCGGCCTTCAGGCGAGCGAAGCCATTCCCAGGCTGCCAGCGCGCCCGTCAGATCCTTCATCTGATACGTGGTGACGGATAGCCGGCCGGCTTTGCCCGTTCCGGTGTGGACCAAGCCGTATTCGCGCCAGAGCGCCGCGTCACCGGCAGCGAGTAAGCTGCCAGAAAATAAAAGCGCAAGGGCTAGGCATTTAGTCCGTGACATTTTTTGTACTTCTTTCCACTGCCGCAAGGGCAAGGATCGTTGCGTCCCACTCGTGCGGATTTCGTAACGGTTTTCGGCTGGCTGGCGGCTTCGCCTCCGGAAAACTGCAGCTCGGTGAGTTCACGATCCTTTTTGCGTTGGATATTGCGCGTGAGATCGGCTACCGATTGCGCCGCTTGAACGTTAGCGGCAACCAATGCCGGCTCTTCCTCTTCCTGCTCGTCTTCCTCTTCCGCATCAGGACCGAGTTCCGGATACGGCAGCGGCGGCATGCGGCCTGGGCCGGAGCCGTCCGGACCTCTGCCACTGCCCGGCTCGCCGGTTTCGATGCGCATAAAGTACAGGAACTTGATGGTCTCGTCTTCGATGCGGTCCATCATGTCCTGAAATAGAGTGAACGACTCTTTCTTGTACTCGATGAGCGGGTCCTTCTGGCCGTAGCCGCGAAGGCCGATGCCTTCCTTCAGGTGGTCCATCGAGAGCAGGTGATCTTTCCACTGGCTATCGACCACGTTGAGCATGATGATCTGTTCGGCCTGCCGCATATTTTCGGGCCCGATCATCTTCTCTTTTTCGTCGTAGCGCTCGAGCAGGAGATCGTTCACTTTGTTTTCAATCTCGGTACGGCTGAGATTCGTGAGTTCATCCAGTTCCAGCTTGGCGCCGAACTGATTCAGAACAGCGGTTTGCAGGCCATTCAGATCGTAGAGATCGTAGCGGTTGCCTTCGGGGCAAAATGTGTCGATGAAAGAACCGACAATGCCGCGCACGATGTCCTGGATGCGTTCTTTCTGGTTCTTGCCCTCGAGCAACTGGCGTCGCATGGAGTAGACGGCCTGCCGCTGCTTGTTCATGACGTCGTCATATTCGAGGACGTGTTTGCGCGAGGCAAAGTGCTGCGCTTCTACCGCCTTCTGGGCCGCTGCGATGCGGCGTGTGATCAGCTTTGATTCGATCGGCACGTCTTCTTCCATGCCGAGGCGCAGCATGAGATTTTGCATGCGCTCGCCGCCGAAGATGCGCAGCAGATCGTCCTGCAGCGACAGATAGAAACGTGAACTGCCCGGATCGCCCTGGCGTCCGGCGCGCCCGCGCAACTGATTGTCGATGCGGCGGGATTCGTGGCGTTCCGTGCCTAAAATGTGCAGACCGCCAAGCGCGACCACCTCATCGTGTTCCGCCTGAATTTCGCGCTTGATCTGCGCTTTCATCTCCTCGAGCTCTTCGGGAGGCATCAGAGCCGGATCTTTGCCGTATTTCTTCAGGCGCTCTTCCAGCAGAAAATCCGGATTGCCGCCGAGCAAAATGTCCGTGCCGCGGCCCGCCATGTTAGTGGAAACGGTGACGGCGCCTTTGCGCCCGGCTTGCGCCACAATATGCGCTTCACGCTCGTGATTCTTCGCGTTCAGGACTTCATGCCGGATGCCCATCTTGCGAAGAACGTTGGAAAGCCGCTCGGATTTTTCAACCGAGATCGTGCCTACCAGCACCGGCTGGCCTTTTTCGTGCAGCGCCTTAATTTCTTTCCCGGCGTTCCGGAACTTTTCCTCTTCGGTGCGGTAGACGGTGTCCGGGTATTCGATCCGGATCATCGGCTTGTTGGTGGGAATAACCGTGACTTCCAGGTTGTAGATCTTGCTGAACTCGGCTGCTTCGGTATCGGCAGTACCGGTCATGCCCGCCAGCTTCTTATACATGCGGAAGTAGTTCTGGAAGGTGATGCTGGCAAGGGTCTGGGTTTCGCGCTCGATCTTGACGCCTTCCTTGGCTTCGACAGCCTGGTGGAGCCCGTCGCTCCAGCGCCGGCCGGGCATCAAGCGGCCGGTGAACTCGTCGACAATAATCACCTGGCCGTCCTGAACCACGTAGTCGCGATCGCGCTGGTAGAGCACGTGCGCGCGCAGCGCCTGTTGCACGTGATGATTCAGCTCGATATTGGCGGGATCGTATAAATTCCCGGTGTGCAGCAGGCTTTCCACTTTGAGAACGCCTTGTTCGGTGAGCGCGGCTGTGCGGTGTTTTTCATCGACGGTAAAATCGCCCGTCGTGTAGGATTGCCCCGGTTCTTTGCCTTCGATCACCTCGCCGCGTTCGAGGTAAGGAATGATGGCATTGACGCGCTTATATTTGTCGGTGGATTCTTCGCTGGGGCCGGCAATAATGAGCGGCGTACGCGCTTCGTCGATGAGGATGGAATCGACTTCATCGACGATGGCAAAATTGAATTCCCGCTGGACATAATCCTGCAGCCGGAATTTCATGTTGTCGCGCAGATAATCAAACCCGAACTCGTTGTTGGTGCCGTAGGTGATATCGCAGTTATATGCTTCCCGGCGCTCCTGATCGTCCAGATCGTGAACGATGGTGCCGACGGTGAGGCCAAGCGCGCGATGAATGCGGCCCATCCACTCCGAGTCGCGCTTTGCGAGGTAATCGTTCACCGTGACGATGTGGACGCCCTTGCCTTCGAGCGCGTTCAAATAGCTGGGCAGCGTGGCAACCAGCGTTTTGCCTTCGCCGGTTTTCATTTCGGCGATGCGGCCACGGTGAAGAACGATGCCGCCGATGAGCTGCACATCGAAATGCCGCATATTCAGAATGCGGCGGCCTGCTTCGCGGCAAACGGCGAAGGCCCGGATCAGAATGTCATCCAGCGAGGCGCCCTGTGCGATCTGTTCCTTGAATTTGACCGTTTCCGCCGCCAGTTCGGCGTCGGAGAGCTGCTGCATTTCGGGCTCGAGGTCATTGATCGCCGCCACCATTGGCCGCATCCGCTTAATTTCGCGGTCGTGTTTTGTGCCAAAGATCTTGGCGAGGGCGGTTTCGACAATCATTCTAGCTTTGCTTCCAGTTTAGCTGGAGAAAGAGGGTTCGTAGTAATTGGATGCCGCTATGCCGCCGGATGACGCGACGGTTTGGGCGTGCTCGCCGGGATTAGAGGCTTGCCGCAGATCCGTTCCAGAATCGCAACCGGGGCATTGGCCGGATCTGCCATGGACTGGCGCGCGATGATAAACGTCTGCTCGAGCGCGTGCTGGCCGGAATGGACCGAATGCGGAACCAGATCCGTGAAGGCGAGCCAGGTCGACCCCGGAGGGAAGTTGAAGCGGTACTTGGGGCAGTTCTGCTGAAAGCCGGCATTGCGTTTCAGGTACTCGTGGAAGTGCAGCATGAAGCGGTCATAGGGGGAGCGCGGGACCACGGGTAGCCCGAGACCGTGCAGCACCCGCGCGGATTGCCGGCGCATCCAGCCGGATACTGAATCGGATGAGGCTGCGATCTCGCGCAGGCCGGCGCCGGTGGCGTACTGGCCCGCAATGAGGCGAAATGGATCGGTTGTAATCCAGTTGCGCGTTTTCACCGGATGAATGTTGGTGAAGACGCGTAAGATAAGGTCGCCATTTGTCGGGCGCGAGGGGAATGCGTCGGTATGGATCAGATCATTGCGCTTGTTGACGGGCAAGTTGCGATTTTCTTCTTCGACCGGGCGAAAGCTCGCATAATCGAGTTTCCAGGCTGCCGCGTATTGCGGAAATAATTCCGCCATGAATTGCACGACGGCTTGCGAATATTCGCGCATGATGTAGCGGAGCCGGTCCATTTTGCCGGAATCGGCCGGGAAGCCGGTTACTTTGTCCTGCGCCGGGCGATAGGCAATGTTCTTATGAATCGCTCCGCCTGCGAAATTAAGCTGGCGCAAAAACTGCTGCGATTCCTCGGGAAACGGAAACGGCGTTTTGGGAAAGAAGAGCACATTGCCGGCTTCGAGCTGCGGCCGGTAATCAACCGGCTCAGGCGGCGGCCAGGCGTCGATGCGGATGAATTCCATGCTCCTACTCCGCCGATTTTGTTTCCGAATGGTTCGTCATCGGTTTCAAAATGTCGTCCAGGCGAGCGGGTGTGCGCTCTTCACGGACCAGGTGCGGGTATAACTCGCCGCCGTGATAATCGATCTTCACCACTTTGAAGAATCCGGTATTTGAGACGATTAGCTCGAGCGGCGCCGAGCTGGTCTTGGACTCGCGAATGGCGGCATGAAGCAGATCGTCACTCGCCTGACGCCCGTTTACCGCAACAATCTTCATGCCAGGACCAAGCCCGGCCTGATAGGCGGGCGAGCCGATCAACACATCGTCAATTGTGTTGTCGGTTGTCTTGAGCCCGATGGAATACCAGGCATCTACACCCCGATCGTGATTTTCGTGAGCCCGGATGAACTCATTCGGTTCACTTGTGTATTCGACGCGGTAGCCGCCGTTTGTAATACCGCCGAGCGGCGCGTGCGGAGATTTCGTCGTCAGCCGTTCTTTCAGAAATGCGGCCCAGTCGTTCGGCTGAATTGCATTCAGATTATCGACGACGTCTTCAAATGTATAAGGAACAACTTCGGGAGGGGTATTGCCGCCGAGGCCCAAAAACCGTGCGCAGAAATCGTTCAAAGACTTCTTGCCCTTGGAGAGTTTGCGAATCGTCGTATCGACATCCAACCAGATCAACTCGCCTTCGGGGTAGTAATCGACGTTGCGGCGCCAGTTGTCCCACTGCTCGCTGGCTGAATAAAGAATTTGCGCGGATATGGCTGTGTCCTGCAGATCGCGCCAGGTGCGGCCCGGCCGATGATCCAATGCAGCGGCTGAGGCAGCCAAAAAGGAACGGTACTGATCTGCCGTCCAGATGCCGCTGCGGGCGGCCAGCACGTCACCCAGATACTCGGTGAGTCCTTCATAGACCCAAAGCAGATCGCCTTTCATCGGCTGCTGATAATTCTGCGTGGCGAGCCCTGCCGGCCGCCGGTATTTGCCGTTCCAGGAATGAGTAAATTCGTGCGGCAGAAGCGAGCCGTCGAGAAGGCGGGCATCTTCATCGAGGAAGTTGCGGGCCTCCACGCGATCGTCACTCGATTGATGGTGCTCCAGGCCGAAATGAGCCACGCTATCACTCAGAGTGAGCAGGAAATGATAGCTGTTGTAGTGACGCGAGCGATAGAGCACGCCCGTCTCCCTGACCAGATTGCTGAATGCATCCAGCTCTTCTTTGGGGACGTTCAAGTCTTCAGGACCATCCGCCGCCATGTCCAGGTAGTGCCTGGGCGTGATTTCGGGCGCCAGCGGAATTTCGCGGAAGTAGCGCCCGGCGAGCACTGGAGAATCGACAAGCATGTTCAGCGGCACGGGATCGAAGTGCGTGACGTTGCCTTCGCTCGACGCGCGCGTGAGAGCCGTGCCGAATTGCCAGCCCTCGGGAACACGGATAGACGGCTCAAACATCACCTGCGCGGCGGGAGTGTTTGCCGGATAAAGCAGCAGCTCATTCCAACTCACCACGCATAGATTGGCGCTGGTGGAGGCGCCGGAAGAAAAGCCCGTTGCCGCGGCTGTCGCAAGGAAATCGGTTTTGGCGGCGAGCATATCTACGCCCGGTGGAATGGTGAGATGAAACGCGTACATATTGACGTCATCGCGCCGCCATGGAATGTTTTGCCCGTTCGCGGTAAAGGTGAGTCCCGCGAAATTATCAATCGGTCCGGTGGGCCCGTGTTCGCCGGGTATCCATTCAGGAAAAACGAGAGTGAGCGAGCCCGGCTGCACCGGAATACTCATTTCGGCGTGCAGCATTTTGCGCGGGGCATCGGTAATATCGAGCGCGATCCGTATGGGCCGGCTGGTTTGAGCCAGAGCGGAGGCAGTGCACAACAGGGCTATAGAGCCAAGTTTTTTCAGTTGCAAGTTCTATTCTAGTTGCAACTTCTATTCTGACGGCGCGGACACAATGCCGCCGCGTCCACGCGTATTCGCAGGCGGGTGCATCTCATACTCGTGCGGCGGTTCGGCGCCGAGCAGATAGCGCACAAAATAATCCCAGCGGCGGCGAGTCATGTAATTCGATTCATCGCCATAGCCGTGGTGCTGGTTAGGCAGCAGTAACAGATCGAAATCCTTGTTCGCCTTGATCAGCGCATCGACCACGAGCAACGTATTATATGGCGGCACGTTATCGTCCATGGTGCCGTGCGCCAGCAGCAGATGCCCTTTCAGATTCTTTGCGAAGTTCTGATTGGCCTGGCTGTCATAGTTACTCTTGCCGTTCTTCGATTCAAGCAAGCCCTGCCATTTCTCGCCCCAATCGTCTTCATATTCGCGGTTGTCGTGATTGCCTGATTCGGAGATGCCGACTTTAAAGAAATCCGGGTAGCGGAACATAGCGTCGGCGGTTGCGTAGCCGCCGCCGGAATGGCCGTAAATACCGGCGCGATTAATATCAATCCACGGATAGCGCTGCGCGAGTTGTTTCATGCCGGTGACTTGATCGGGTAAGGTGTTATCGCCCATGTCGCCGTAATACGCCTCATGGAATTTCTTCGAACGCCAGGGCGTGCCCATGCCGTCGATCTCGACCACGATGAAACCCAGGTCCGCCAGCGCTTGCGTGTCGCTGCGGCTTGCCGACCAGCTACGGCTGCCGACACTGCCGGTTTGCGGGCCCGGATAGATGTGGTTGATGATTGGGTACTTCCTGGCGGGATCAAGATTCGTGGGCTTGAACATAAGCCCATACAGATCGGTGACGCCATCGCGAGCTTTCACGGTGAACGGAACCGGCGGCTTCCATCCCGCCGCGACAAGCTTTGAGATATCTGCTTTTTCGAAGGTAGTAATCAATTTGCCGTCGGAATCGCGAAGTACAGAAACCGGCGGAACTTCGGGCGTGGAGTAATTGTCGACGAAGTAACGGCCGGAGGGCGAAAGGCTTACTTCATGATTCGCATTTTCAGGTGTGAGTAACTTCAGGCCCTGGCCATCGAAGCCGATTTTGTAGAAGTGAATGAAATACGGATCGCGGCCTTTTTCGCGCCCCACGCCCAGGAAATACAACTCGCGCTTCGGCTCATCGACGCGAAGTAGCTGGGTTACGTTCCAGTCACCTTTGGTGATCTGATTTTTGGGTTTTCCGGTGGTGGCGTCATAGAGATAAAGATGGCCCCAGTTATCGCGCTCCGAAAACCAGATGACCTCTTTGGAAGAAGCCAGGTAGCGCCAGTTGACTGCACCATTACCGGATTCATAAAACGTCGGAACGGATTCTTCCAGCACATCGCGCACGGCGCCCGTATTCGCATCGGCAATTCGTAACTGTTCGTGCTTGTGCTCGCGGGAAGTGGATACAAAGGCAAGCTGGCTGGAATCCGGGCTCCACTCTACATCGGCCCATTCGCCGCCGCGGCAGGCGACGTTATCGCATAGACTCGAGCGGTGCTGATCGGGCGGCAATTGCAAACGAATGACGCGAGGATTGTCGACATCGATAATGACGCGCTGGATGGTGGTGACCACCTTGTCGCCGGGCAACGGATACTTCCACGCTTCCAGGTGAGGATGTCCCACCTGCGTGCTGACCAGGTACATGTCGCCTGCGCCGCGCTGATCCTGCTGATAAGTCGCAATTTTCTTTGAATCGGGTGACCAGATAAGGATAGGCCGGTCGCTATGCGCCCAGCCGGCATTGTCGGTAGCGTAGCCGAAGTCTTTCACGCCATCGGTGGTGAGCTGTGTTTCTTTTTTGGTGGCTATGTCGCGAACCCACAGATTGTAATCGCGCAGGAAAGCCTCTTTCTTTTTGTCGGGCGAAGGCACTTCGTTACGGCCTGCGAAACCGCCGCGACCGCCGTTGCCGCTCTCTCTTTCGCGGCTCTTGGTGGTTTGACGATTGCCGGTGGCTGCATCTACGGTCACCGATTCAGTGCCTTCCGGTGTCGCTACGCGATAAGTGAAATGATCGTCCGTAGTCCATTGCGGCCGCACCGAAGCCCGGAACACTAGCGGCGTAGTGTTGTAGGGCATGAATTTTTCGGCATGCGCATAATCCTCCGCGGTGACTTGCTTTTGCGCCAGGCAGGGGAGCGCAAGGACGGGCAAACAGAATAGACACACTACCGGCAAACGGGACATACGGTTCGGTTGAAACATCGGATAAAGCTTCACTGTAGCGAATCCCAATCGAGTTCGCTATCATAAGAAAGTTCGGACTGTCACGCGAAGACTGTTCGTGTGCCTGTGCGACCGGCCAAGGCGCCGCCTGAGGGCTGACCCACAAAGCACTGGCATTTTATTGAGAAAAGGTTTTTTATGTACGCTGTTATTGAAACGGGCGGTAAGCAGTATCGTGTTTCGCCTGGACAAACAATCGAAGTGGACACGCTAGCGGGCGATGTTGGCTCTGCCGTCGAGTTTAACCGGGTGCTCGCGATTTCGAACGACTCGAATGAATTGGTGCTGGGCGACGCGCTGCAAAGCGCCAAAGTGACCGGCAAAATCGCGGCGCACGGACGCGGCGATAAAGTGATCGTGTTCAAGTTCAAACGCAAGAAGCAGTATAAGCGCACCATCGGACACCGGCAGAATTACACGCGCGTGCAGGTGGAGGAAATACTGGCGTAAGCGCCGGTCTGAGGTTTTGGCATGGCACATAAAAAAGGCTTAGGCAGCTCGAAGAATGGCCGCGATTCCAACTCGCAGCGGCTCGGCGTGAAAGTGTTCTCGGGCGAATTTGTGACGGGCGGCTCCATCATTGTCCGGCAGCGGGGAACGCGGTACAAACCGGGCAAGAACGTGGGCATCGGAAAGGACGACACGTTGTTTGCCACCGTTCCGGGCACGGTTGAATTCCGCGACCGCGGCCGCATGGGCAAATTCATTAACGTAATCGCAAGCGAAGCGTAGACCTTGCTTTATTTGGAGCGGTGGCCGTGCCGCCGGTGATTCCTTTTCGTGTTCATTGATGAAGTAATTATCGCGGTGAAAGCCGGTGACGGCGGCAATGGCTGCCTGGCTTTCCGGCGTGAAAAGTTTGTTCCGCGCGGCGGCCCGAGCGGGGGAGATGGCGGCCAGGGCGGCGACGTCATCCTCGAAGCGAGCCAACACTACAACACACTGCTGCATTTCCGCTTCAATCCCGAGTACACGGCGGAGCGCGGGCGCCATGGTGAAGGCAGCAAACGTACCGGCCGCGACGGTGAGAGCACTATCGTGCCGGTTCCAGTGGGGACCATTGTCTATAACGCCGATACAGGCGAGCAGCTTTTCGACTTCACAGAGCCGGGCCAGCAGTTCACGGTGGCGCGCGGAGGCCGCGGCGGCCGGGGGAATGCGCGCTTTGCAACCTCAACCCATCAAGCACCCAGCGAGCACGAAGAAGGCAAGCCCGGCGAGCTTTTCCGCTTACGGCTGGAATTGAAGCTGCTGGCCGATGTGGCTTTAATTGGATTTCCGAACGCCGGCAAATCGACTTTGATCTCGCGCTTATCGGCAGCCCGCCCCAAGATTGCCGATTATCCTTTTACAACGCTCGAGCCGAATCTCGGTGTTGTCGAAGCGGGCGACCGCACCTTCGTGATGGCAGACGTTCCGGGCCTCATTGAAGGCGCGCACGAAGGGCATGGTCTCGGCATGCAGTTTTTGCGTCATATTGAACGTACGCGGCTGCTGGTGCACCTGGTAGACGTTTCTGATTTCAGCGGCAGAGATCCTGCCGCGGATTTCGACGTGATTCTCGACGAGCTGAAGCGGTTCAGCGAGGATGTGGCTGCCAAGCCGATGATTGTGGTGGCTTCGAAGATCGACGCCTGCCAGGACCCGGCTCGTATCGAAGCCGTGCGCGAGAAAGCCGCGCAGCATGATCTTCGCTTTTACGCGATTTCCAGTGCGACGGGGCAGGGCATTGAGGAGCTGCGCTTTGCAATTGCCGATCGTCTGCCGGCTCCAGTTCCGCCAGTTACACTGTCGATCGGAAGTTGAACTCTGCCTGGCGCCGAAATCCCCTCTGCTAGCTCCGGTAAGGCGGCGAGCGAGGATCGTTTTCCCGACTGGCGAGCGCACGTCTTCGTCTTTTTCGTCGCGGCCGTATTAGTGGTTTCACGCCGCCCGGACGCGATCTTCCATCCCCAGTTTTTCGCCGATGACGGCAGCCTTTGGTATCCGCAAGCGTACATGCTGGGCTGGTTCAGGGCTCTGTTCCACCCACAAACCGGCTATTTTCAAACCCTGCCGCGCTTGACTGCCGCACTCGCCTTGCTTGTGCCGCTTCGATATGCTCCGCTTCTTGAAAACGTAATCGCCATCGGGCTGCAGGTACTGCCGGTGAACATTCTTCTCTCCGAGCGATGCCGTGGCTACGGATCGCTTGAATTGCGCGCGGTATTGGCTGCGATCTATATCGCCCTGCCCAACAGCTACGAAGTGGATGCGTCGATGGTGAACGCGCAATGGCATGTTGCGCTGATTGCGTGTCTCATCCTGTTCGGTACGAAGCCGCGCACTTTAGCCTGGCGGATTTTCGACTTCAGCCTCGCTCTCGTATTCGGATTAACCGGACCGTTCGTGATTCTGCTTCTGCCGCTGGGGCTGATTTTTTGGTACGTGCGGCGCGAGAGGTGGACGCTTGTTCTCAGTACGGTACTGGCCGTCTGCGCGGTCGTGCAGGCCGGCGCCATCTGGATGACTTCATCGTCGGCGCGGCCGCAGATGCACCTGGCCCCGAGCGCGAGTTTGTTTTTGCAGATTCTTGCGGGGCACGTTTATTTGGGCGCGCTGCTCGGGATGCACGGCTTCGAGGGGCAGCGCCTGATTGTTCTGATTACTGTGGCGATTTCCGCCACCGCGCTCATCATCTATTGTTTGTGGAAAGCTCCGCTTGAATGGAAATTGCTGGTCGTATTTTGTTTCCTGACGCTGGCGGCGGCTTTAAAGAACCCGACTGTAGCGCCCCCGCAGTGGCCGAATCTCGCGAAGTCGCCCGGCATTCGCTATTGGTTTCTGCCGACGCTCGCCTTTGCCTGGGTCCTGGTTTGGGGGGCGGTGGGAACGCGGCAGAGATTCGTTCGGGCGGTTTCAGCTCTGGGCCTGATCACGATGTGCTACGGGATCGTACAGGACTGGCGGTATCCGGCATTTCCTAATTTCGGTTTTCGGAATTACGCCCGCAGGTTTGCCGCCGCGCCTGCGGGAGCGATGTTCAGCATTCCGGTTCCGCCTGGCGGGGATTGGATGATGCGGATTACCAAACATGCGCCGCATTGCAAAACATTGCCGCAGGGGGGAATCGAGCAGCCGCCGCCCGATTACGCGGTCGCGAAATCAGTGTGGGTGACCGGATGGGTGTTTCAGGACCAGCAGCTAAGAGAGCTTACGATTTACATCGATCGCGGGCACCCTCAGCCAATCCCGATAGCGGCGCACGCCGCAGTGGCCCACATTCAGAAATGGACCGTGATGGTTGATCTGTCCGGCCAGTCGCCGGGACGGCATGAAATCGAGGTGCGCGCGAGTTGCGCGAACGGCTGCGCCGCGGACATCGGCACGCAGGTGGTGAATGTGGTGCGATGAGCGACTCAATCGGCGTTGCGGGAGGTTACACTGGCAATCGGAAGCTAGACTCTGCCGGTGCAGGGCCCGGTCTTCAAAACCGGAGTGCGGCACTTATGTTGTCACGGGTGGGTTCGACTCCCATTAGCTTCCGCCAGGTGTCATGTTGGGCTCTACGCACTTAACGTTGAGAACACATTACCCTAACGCGCAAACTATGCTTCGGCGCCGCCACGTGTAAAAGCGACTACCGCGACGCCCACGATTCGCTAATTTCCGGCGGACACGGGCGCGTGGTGGATCGTTCGACACAGCTACGGCTAGGCGTTTTACGGCAAGGTGACGAGCTGGTAAGTCTAAGAATGGCAGAGTGCGATACAAAGTAAGCAGATATGACCGCCCAAGAGGCCCGCACGCATATTCGATATTCCGGATGGGCTTCGCGTAAGGTGCTGGAAGCTGCGCTCGCACTCTCGCCCGAGGATCGCGCCAAGCCGATGAACGTCTCCCATGAGAGCATCGCGAAAACGCTGGCTCACATCTATTTCGGCGACGCCATCTGGTATTCGCGCATCGCCGACCCCAGCTATCCAGTGCCGCCCCATGATGCGCTTCCTTCCCTCGATTTCGTGGTTGAAGAATGGCCTCGACTGCAGGCCAAGTGGGAAGCTTGGGCCGATGCAGCCACCGACGCTGAGATCGCCCGACAGGTGCCCTTCAAATCACGGTTTGTTGGTGACGCCGGCCTTCCGGCCTGGCAGATCGTGATGCACGTGGTGAATCACGGCACGCTGCACCGCGGCCAAATCGTCAGCATGCTCCGCCAGCTCGGCGTCAAGCCGCCCGCGACCGATATCGTGTTCTACTACTATGAACAGGCCGCGGCTGCCGCGAGCTTGCGCTGACGCCTCGACATTCCTCGTCCCGGAAGAGCGAACACCTTCCGAAGAATTTCGGCGCGAGTGCCGGAACGGAACACCGCCTGCGCCATTTGTCAGCGGTTTAGCGCGGGATGCCAATGTGCCGTGACTGCCAGCAGACAGAGTGCCGGTCTACTTTCCTTCCATCACCACAATCTGCCCCCCGCCGGAGCGGATGCGCTTTACCTCGCGGTAATTTAGCCCGTGAAAATAACTTTCGGCGTCATCCTGTTGATCGGGCCGTACACCGGGATGGCTGGCCAGCACGATGCGGTGATGGAAAAATTCGTGGCATTCGCGGGCATCTAATTCGGGGCGGAACACAAGAAACATCGGCTTCGAATAGTTTTCCGACACGAACACTACGCAGGAGTCGCCGGTCAGCTCAGGCGCCACGTATCTCGATTCCAAAGCCAGGTCCTGCTTAGGCGCGAGCACAAAGTGCACGTCCGCCAGCGCGCAGACTACGATTAGCGCCCACGCCAGGATTGTTGCCGCAAGGCTGGCTATGCGGCTCCGCGATAACCAGTCTAATGCCGCAATGAACAGAATGACAGCGGCGGGAACCGCATAGAGCAGATCGCGGTTCGAAATCGGCGAGTTTGTATACAAGCTGATGGCCAGAAGAAACGCCAGCGTGAGCACGACTGAGCCGAACAGGCAGAAAAGCATCAAGGGGCGCGTGATCTGTTCAGGTGAAATACGGAACGAGACGATCGCTCCCGCGATAATGCCGGCGATGATCAACACAACAGCCGCTGCCAGCAGCGCATCGAGGCCCGTCAATTTCGTAAGCGCTGTCACTGAAATGCCCGATTCGACCGGCCAGAAGGGACTCGTCTGGCCATGAACCCAGACGTAATATGGCGCGTAGCAGCCTGCCGCCGCCGCGCAGGCGCCCAGCGCGAACCAGAGCGCTTTCCTTTCGCTTCGCCCCGCTGAAAAGCGCAGCAGAAACGCCATTACGCCGCACACCGGCAGGAACGCATGATGATCCGTAAACAGACAGGCAGCGGTGGCCAAGGTGAACAGACCGGCGGTCTTGTATCCCGGCCGAGCTGCCAGGTTGAAGAATGCGATAGTCGCAAGAATGACAAAAAACGTTGCAGCCGCATTCTGTGTGGTGGCTGTTGCGGTCAGCAGTTGAAGCGGGAAAAGCATGAAGAGAACTAAGGCGGCGTAGCGCCGCGCCGGCAGCGCACGTGCCGCCAATTTCAGAAAAAGAACGCACGAGGCAGCCGCGAAAAGGATCGCAGGTATGCGCGGCCCAAGGCGCGAGGCGCCGAACAGCAGCACAAACGGAAGCTGAACGAAGTAGCCGACCGGCGAGGGATCAAGCGCCCTCGAGGTCCAGGTCCAAAACCAATCCCAGGTATACTCGCGCAGCCACGCGATGGCCACAATTTCCGGCACTCGCAACGGTGTCGAAAGAGCAATCGCAACCAGCACCAACGCATAGGCCGCGATCAGGATCCAATCTGTGGAACTGATACGCGCTTTGGCCGGTAGCTGCACCGGCCGGCCACGGGCCACAGCGGGCCGCACATTTCGTGTCAGCATCTATCGCGCGAGCACGGCTTCGTGAATTCTTAGAATCGCCTGTTCAAACTCATCCGGCGGAGTAATCAGGCTCACAACAATGTAAGGCTCGGACGTCATATCAAAAAAATAGCCGGGCTGTACCAGGATTCCGCATTGCTCGAGCAAGTGCAAGGTCCAGGACTCCTCCGGCTGAGTTGCCGGCAGGCGGATAATTGCCGACCAGCCGCCCTCACAGCGCAGGGCGTGAGCGGGGCTGTCATGCAGAATTTCATGCAGCCGTTGCAGATTTCGCTTCGTGCGCTCATGGATCTCACGCCCTATTTCGGCCCCGATTGTGAACAGCCGGGGCAGCGCCCGTTGAACCGGGGCGCCAACGGAAAGATACGTGTCTGCTATCAGCTCGAGGCGCTCGCGCGCGCCGGTTTGCCCGGCGGGCGACCCGTTTATGGCGATCCAGCCCAGCTTCATCTGCGGCATGCCGGCGGCCTTCGACAGGCCGTTCAGCGAAAAACTGAGAATCTCGTCTTGGCGGATGAGTGTAGGCACACGGCCGGCTTGCGAATCGAATGCGTAGTCGAAAAACACTTCATCTGAGATCAAAGGAATGCTTCGCTCCTGCGCAATCCGGGAGAGCGTTTGGAATTCCCGGTGCTTTAGAAACGAGCCGGTCGGGTTGTTGGGATTTACCAGGACAATGGCGCGCGTGCCGGATGTGATTTGGCGCTGGAGGAAATCGAAATCGATATACCATTCGCCATCGAATTCGAGCCGGTAGTTCTTCACGCGCACGGATTCCAAACGCGCCAGAAAATCGAAAAGTGGATAGGATGGCGCAGGCACGAGGATTTCATCGCCAGCGTCACAGAGCAGTTTAAAAAGAAGTGCATAGGCCTCGCTGGTGCTCGCAGTGAGAAGAAGCCGGCCGGGGGAAACTGTGATGCCGCGCGGTTCATAATACTGCGCAACGGCGATACGCGCGGATTCCATACCCAGCGGGTCGGGCTCATAATGGAAGTTTTTGATAGAAGCAAAGGCGTCCGCGATCTGCTGGTGGGGGTAGTTGGAAAGAACGCTGGTGGGATTCGAGCGCGTAAGGTCGATGATTGCCTGGCCCCGGCTGCGCCGCTCGCTCGCCCGCCGGCTCAAAAGATTGGAAGAAAAATTCCAGGGCAACCGTTGAGAGTAGTGGTACAACCCGTTACTCTGTCACGGCTGCCCTGGCCCACGCAAGCAAACAAATCTTTCAGGCAACAAATCTTGCGTGAGGTATAAAAAACCGAAGTTTTCTGTGGGGCGTGCTGCCGCCCAAGCAGTACGCCCCACTGAGTGCAAGCCGGTTCCCTCCGGCATGCGCCACGTTCGTAGGAGTTGAAAGGAGAAAAAACTCACCACCCAGACAAGACAACCAGGCGCCGCCCCGGATGTCTCTACGCGCATGACCAACGCGCTGGGCAGTTTGGGCTAACGAACGCGGAAATTCAATCCTTGTGGTTTCATTTTTGTGTTGGGAGCGGCGACTGTAAAGACCGTCCGTTCCACGCACGAGCCGCTGTCAAGCACCAAGGCCGGCTCAAGTACCTGATTTTCAAACTTCTCCAGTTGATCTGCCGATAAGACCGGCTTTAGCGTATTCAAAACCTGCTGTCCCGAGAACGCGCCCAGCGCAGCTGCCGTATTCCAATTCGCAGGCAATTTGAAGCTCGACGAGCCTAAGAACGAAAGAGCGCTTGTCGCCGACGACATCGCCAGGTTCAGAATGTTCGCCAGGCTGTGATTCTGATTGCGCAGAATCGAGGCGAGCATAATCTGCCGCCCGACGGGCTGCAGCGTCGCATCCGCTTTCATCAAAGCCTGATAAATCTTGCTGCTGGTCAGCGCTTGTCTGCTATCGCTGATGTTGCATACGTTCAGATCGTAGGCGCTGACGCCCTTCAGGATGCTGCCGTAATTCTGGCTCAGTAACTGTGCCGGTATCGGGGTACCGGTTATTTCGAATGTGTCTTGTGCATGGGCAGCAACCGCCGTAGCTGCGATCGCAATTCCCAGAGTCAGGCAAAATTTCATCGGATCTCCTCGCGCCGTACGCGATTTCTGATTCAGATGTACCGCGCCGCAGTGCGCCCCGCCGCAAGAAAACACGTCTAAGCCGCTGATGGGTTTGGAGAAACTTTTTTTTCTACTTTTGAACTACTCAGGAAAAACGCTCAAAAGATCAGGTGTGTACGGCCGGACTTTCGGCAGGCGCCCGTACCGCGCCGGTAGGCAGGACCACTTCAAAGCGCGAGCCCCGGCCGACCTCGCTGTCCACGTGAATCTCGCCTCCATGCGCGCGCACAATCGCTGCCACAAAGCTCAATCCCAAGCCAAGCCCCTTCTCGGGGTTCGGATCGGGCACACGGTAGAAGCGGTCAAAAATGTGCGGCAAGTGGCTGGTCGGGATGCCGACACCGGAATCCTCCACAATCAGCCGCACGTTTGGCCCCGCCGCCTCGGCACGCGCCCGTATCCAGCCGCCGGCGGGCGTGTACTTGATGGCATTCGAGAGCAGATTCGTAATCACGCGTTCGAGTTGTGTCCGGTCGGCCTCGCACAAAACGGGCTCCGTATGACCGGCGCTTAATTGCACGTTGTGTGCTTCGGCTGGAATCTGAAATTGGTCTACGATTTCCTCAATCAGCTCAGCGGCGTCCAGCACGGTTTTGTTCATCGGGATCTGACCGGATTCCGATTGCGACAGCAGCAGAAGCGCTCTGACCAGATTAGACAGCCGCTCCACATCCTGCAGGGCGTTTTCGATTGCTTCCTGAAGCTGTTCTTTGCGGGTTGCGGTGAAAAGCGCAACTTCCAATTGGCCCTGGATGGCGGTTAACGGCGTGCGAAGCTCATGCGAAACATCCGTCGAAAACTGCCGCATCTGTTCGAACGAAGCCTTCAGGCGGCCGCTCATCTCATTGAACGAATCGATCAGGCGATCCAATTCGTCATCGGCGCCGCGTTTACGAATCTGCATGCCGAGGTTCGATCCGGTGATCTCCTGAGCGGCTTTTTCAACCGATTGCAGAGAGCTAAGCGCGCCGCCCGCCGAATACCACACCACCACTGCGCAGATAAAAAGCGCAACGGGAAAGAACAGCAGAAACTTGCGCTGGAAGCCACGCACAAGGCTCTGGTCGCCCGCCAGGCTGCGGCCTTCGGCGATGTACCACTTCACATCGCGTTTTGTATCCGTGATGGTACTGCTGAGTAATTCGAAGGTCGTGCCGTCGGTGCCTTTGATTCTCTGGAGGTACGGTTCATTGGTCTTCTGCAGAATGGCAACGTCAGACCGGATTCGGGCGCTGTTGCAAAGAGGTTTTTGACCAGGCTCGTTGCAGGAGCCGTTTTCTACGTGCCCCTGCAAATCAGCGATCACATAGACGGCCTGCAGCCGCGCGGCCTCGGCACGCTCTTCCGGATCCGTTACGTCAATGAACCAGATTGGTCTCCCCGAATCCGGATCGAACTGAATGGGGCCCTGCGTATTGAGCTTCAGGGTGCCCAATTGTTCCTTTAAGTCATCCAGTCCTTTGTCTTCAAGAATCCCCCGCAGCGTCGCGGTGCCGAATATCCCCACCACGAGTAGTACGGCCGTGAGGACGCATAGAAATGTCGCTGCCAGCCGAAAACGCAGGGTTCGGAAGAGCTTCAGATCAATCAGCTTCTTCCAGATCTTGAACATGGCTTTACTACGCGCTGACAGGCTCGGTGGACGCCGGTTGCGCCGCTTCCGGCGCGTCCAGCATATAGCCGATTCCGCGCACTGTATGAATCATTTTTGTTGGGAACTTGTCGTCGATTTTGCTGCGCAGGTGACGGATGTAGACATCGACGATGTTCGTCAGGCCATCGTAATCCATATCCCATACGTGCTCCACGATCATGGTGCGGCTGAGCGGGCGCCCGCGATTACGCATCATATATTCGAGGATGCTGAACTCCTTCGGGGCGAGCTCGATATTTTCGTTGTTGCGCGTCACCTTGCGGCGAATGCAATCGAGCGTCAGATCGCCAACCTGCAGCTTTTCGGGCGTGGGCTGGCCGCGGCGCAGCAGCACCCGCGCACGCGCCAGCAGTTCCACAAACGCAAACGGCTTCACCAGGTAGTCGTCCGCGCCCTGTTCCAGTCCTTTGACGCGGTCATCCACTGAATCGCGCGCGCTCAGAATCAGAACCGGCGGAATCGTCTTGCGGTTCTTGATTTTTTGCAGCACCTGCAGGCCGTCGATATCGGGCAGGCCGAGATCCAGGACCACCAGATCGTATTCGGTCGAATGAACGCGTTCAATCGCATCCGCGCCGGTATGTACCATGTCTACGGCATAGCCCGCGCTCTGGAGGCCGCGCGAGAGGAAATCGGCAATTCGCTTTTCGTCTTCGACAACGAGTACACGCATGGGAAAAAGAGGCCCTGCTGACTAAAGTCTAACCAAGTCGCTGCGCGGAACCCAAGGCGCAATCAATCGCCCGAGGCCCGCCTTGGCTCGGGAACCGCCCCCGATTTGAGCATCGTCCACAGGCCCTTTATCTTTGTCTGGCCGATCGATACGGCGACCATCAACGCCAGTAACAGCGCCGTAAAAATAAGCACCTCGCGCACCGAGAGCGCCTCTTTCCAAATGCCGAACCAGCGGCCGTAGACCAGCTCGATGTGAACCCAGTAGACGATCAGCGACGTCGTGCCGAGCTGCCGGAACAAGCTCCAGCGCTGCGGTGCGGCAAGATTGACCCATAACCACGCGGCGGCCAGCATCGCCAGCACCACGCCCAGCTTGATCAGAATCAGCGCCGGGCTGTTCAACCAGAATTCGCTTTTCTGATAGATCGAATATGGCATCTCTCCCATTTGGTGTGCCACCACGGCCAGCCCGATTCCTATTGAGAGGAACCACAACATGGCGCGTCCCAGATCTTCGTGCTTCACTACCCGGATGATGCTGCCCCCTGCCATGCCGAAGGCCAGAAAAGATGCCCACGGGAAAAAACCGAAATAGTTATAGCTGGGGAAAAAGTATGAACGAATCAACCACGGCACGGAATTCGCATCGATCATGCTGACGACGGGCGCCAGTCCCGCCACCACCAGCCCCAGCACCGTACACAGGCGAATACGCTCCCGGGTGGTGAAAACAGCCATCGGCGCGAACAACAGCATCGCCATTCCCATGCAATTCAGAATGTCGACTCTCAGGAGTTCACTTGCGGGACTTGTGGGATAACCGAACACATAGAGCTGAATCCGGAACAGAAATGCAATCAGAAACAGATAACGGGAGCGCTTCAGCGCAGCCACCACTCGCGGCCATGCTGGAGCGCCTTTGCGTTCCTGGCTGTCCATCAGAAACGCAAACGTGATGCCGGTTAGAAAAAGAAAAATAGCCGGCGGCATGCCGCCCAGAAATTGGGACAGCATGAAGGCGCTTTTCGGCCGCAGATCCGTGCGTGTGAACGAATCGAACGTGTGGCCCTGGATCATAATGACCGCAGCCAGGCCGCGCGTCCAATCGATGAACGCCAGACGTCCGGTATTCGTACTCTGAGCAGCCATATTTTGCGTCCGGACTAAGCAAGGTAGACTACCCCTGCTTCTTAGCTCCAGGAGGCAACTTCATTTCCAAAGTTCCGGAGATGGGCGGATTTAGCTTCATATCGGTATATGTCACTCTGCGCCAGTTGCCGGAAGGCTCGTAGAACTGCTGCTGTACGGGGTTTGCGCCATCATTCGGAATCCACACTTCAATCCTGGTGAGGTGCTCTTTGACCTTCGAGTCTTTGGGAATAAGTAGCAGTTTCGACGTATCCTGCCCGGCAACTTTTTCAGTGCCCTCAAGTTGGATGTCATAACTCTCTGCTAATTCCTTGCCGGAGGAGCCGAACCCCAGCAAAAGAAACTGGTTCAGCACATTTGTGTTCTTGCCGATGTCGTAATCCTGATAGGTGTTCAGATTCGGGTAATAAATGCGAACAGTTTTTCCCAGAAACCCGATCACGCGGTCCGGAAAACTCAGAACAGCGCGAACGGTTTTGCCGGTGCGCTGCATCTCGAGCGTACCCTTATCGGTTGTCTTATCGTCGAGAATTTTCTGATACTCCACCATATCCACGTTCGCGGACATGGCGTGAAAATTCGGCGCTGCTTTATCCATTCTCGCCAGAATAGCGTCGAGCGCCGCATCGGCGGCATGCAGTTGAGGTATAAGGAAGGCGAGGTACAGCGCAAGAATCGTTTTCATCTTCTGATTTTCATGACGCGCCCTCTAGGGCGCCGTATACGCGATGAAGCCTTTTATCTCCTGCTCCGCCTCGTCGCGAATGGGCTCGACGCGAACCACGTGCCACGATTTGCCTGTCCGCTGGCGAATCAGGGCCTCGGCGCGGCTGGGCCGCTGGTTTTCAGGCACCGTCTCCAGAAGATCTGTGGCAATAAATACCCGGTTGGAGCCATGCAGCGACGACATCAGGACTACACTCGAAGGCTTCGGCTGGTCATGAAACCACTCCCGCGGCGTCGCAAAGATAAAGATCAAAATCAGGCCGACGACTACGTCGTACTGCCACGATGCCCGGGGAAAATCCCAGAACACCAGCCGTTGGCCCAGACTTCGCTCGGGGTGGGCATCAACTTGGGCCACAACCGGATTTTAACATCCGATTCATCCCGCCCTAATATTTCCGCATGATCGCGAGCACTTTGCCCTGCAGCTGCAGCGCACTCGCGTCCACCACAATCGGGCGCATGTTTGAGTTGGCGGGCTGCAAGCGGACGCGACCGTCCGGCTCGGCAAAATAGCGCTTCAGGGTGGCTTCTGTCCCGTCCACCAGCGCCACCACGATATCGCCATTTTTTATGTCGCTGGTTTGTTCCACCAGCACGAAGTCGCCGTTGCAAATGTGATCTTCGATCATGGAATCACCCCGGACTTCGAGCGCGAAAACGTTGGGAGCACCGGCGAAATCAGAAAAATGCAGGGTTTCCGGATTCGCGATCGCTTCCACCGGCGTACCTGCTGCAATGCGGCCCAGCAGCGGGACCGAAGGCGCCGCCGCCTGCCCATGGCGCGCCCGTTCTTCGGCGAAATAGCGTTCCCCGATTTCTAAAGACCGGCTGTGGTTATAACTCCGGCGCAGATACTGTTTGGCTTCGAGCGCCTGCACATGCTTGTGAACCGTCGCGAGCGACGCCAACCCCAACCCGGCTGCCAGTTCTTCATAGCTGGGGCTGTATCCGTTCTCCTCAATGAACTTCGCCAGAAAGTCCATTACTTCTTTTTGTCGGCGCGTGAGTGCCAAGGCAGATCTCCCTAAAGAGATTGTTGGCGAACAAAGGTCGAAAGTCAATAGCCTTGGTAATTATCCCCTCAGCTCACGTAACAGGGGTGATACGATGAGCGGGTGCCGGGTGCGAGCCTAATAAATTCCTATCTGAAAACAACTAGGGCGAAAGACCATCTCGAAAGCCTTCGTTTGGAAATCCAAAGCTATCGGGAGGGAAAGCCTTATACCATCTTGGGCGAAGATGATCCGTATGGATCTCGCTACCGCGTCAGCATCCAATTGAGCGAGGTTCCGGCTAAAATACCGCTCATCCTGGGCGATCTGGCCTATTGTCTGCGATCCGCCTTGGATCAGCTTGTGTTCTCCCTCGCCCAGTTGAACGTTGCTTATCCGGTTCAGACCGAGTTTCCCATTATCGATAGTTGGAACCACGCAAGCAGAAGGCGCTTCGCCCAACAAACCAAAGACGTTCCCGAACAGGCCCGATCCATCATCCAGTCTCTTCAACCGTACAACGCTCCTGATCGTACCGCTATTAGATTGCACATGTTGTGGATATTGGAGAAGCTCTGTGTTATTGACAAGCATCGTCGTATTCCGACGCGCACCGTCGATGTTACCTTTGAAAACCTGCTTCCCGTTGCGTCCAGAGACTCGGTCACCATCGAACGCCTCGATAATCCCACAGTACTGAGCCTTCCTATTCAGTTCAAGAGTCAGATAAAACTCAATCCAAGCCTCTCCCTCAAGGTAGTCTTTGGAGATAGCGTGGAAGGTGTCGCGTGTGGCTTCGAAGTCGTTGAGCACGTCTACCACTTCGTCACTGACCGCGTAATCCCAAGATTCGCGGGCTTCTTTCAACAGCAGATATGACGGTTCGTAGCAACTAGGATCGAATCCGAACACTTGCGCCTTTCCGGGAAACCTGAGATGATTTCCCTAGGCACAGCTCTACTGTTAAGGCGATTCAGGTGCGGCGCTGCCACGCTGCGGCTGTTGAAGCCCCAATGACAAAAAAAGAAAATTCAAAGACCAAGGGCGAGGAAGGTGCGGCAAAGCCATTTACCCGCGAAGATTTTCAAGCCTTACTAAAGCGAGCAGCAGTCACCCCGAAGCCCGCACCGAAACCTGCTCCAAAATCTGCTTAAACATCGGACGTGGAACGTTCCGACGATTGTAGCGGAAAGCGTACTCATCCAAGTATGTCTGCAAATATCTCTGACTAACTGCGTGATGCGTACCGCCGATCCCGCGTTTAATTAAACTCCAGAATCCCTCGACACAGTTCGTGTGGACGTTCCCCATCACATACACTTTTGAACTGTGATGAATCCGGTAATGCTGATAACCAGCATTGCGTGTCGAATCATCGCTGCGTCGCAGTCCTTTGATGCCGTCGTAGCCACGATGCTCGTCAGAATAGATTGTGCTCTCAGGCAGAACGTGTTCGCGCACGACGCCGAGAAGAGTAGCGCTACCGACCGTATCAACGGTCTTTGCGACAACTCGGCCCTTGCGCTCAACTACGCCAACGATCGGCATCTTCTTTGTATCGCCGCGCAGCGGGCGCCCGCGTTGACCCTTGCGAACGCCGCCGTAGTACGTCTCGTCAATCTCCACCGCTTCTCCCTCCAGTTGCAGATCCTCAGACATCAACGTGCGAATCTGTTTAAACATGCGCCACGCCGTTTTGTACGTCACGCCAGTTTCGCGCTGGATCTGCTTTGCGGAGATGCCGCACTTCGTTGAACCCATCTGAAACATGGCATGAAACCAAAGTCTCAGGGGTGTAGATGACTTTTCGAATATTGTCCCGGCAAGCGGTGAAATCTGAGTACCGCAGTGATCGCAACTATAGACCTTCCGGCCCGCAATTCGGTAATGCTTGCGGTCGACCTTGCATTTCTCGCAGGTCGTGACATGGCCGGGGAATCGCTGTTCCATGATGGCGTCCAGGCAGGCGTCATCATTCGGGAAATCGCGGTTGAAATCATCAACCGTATACTTTTGTGCTTTGTTTAGAACGTTGTTCCTGCCTTGAACGTCGCCCATATCCAGATTGTGCCACATCTCCTACGTGACGTCAAGGGATAATTCCCATAGCCTTTGCTACCTGCCGTTCCCAAGCGTTCGTGTAATTACGCGCGAGCGTGAAAATCCCGACACATGCTCAGGAAGCTGGCGTCTAGTTTTCAGGTCGCTTCATAAATGGGTCGTGAAGTTCTACTCTACGTTGAAGATGAGGATGCTGCGGCCTTTCTGCTTGAAACCGCAATCAAAGAGGCCCAAATCGATCTCGAATTACGGCGCGTATCCGATGGCGAGCAGGCGCTTGCTTATCTCAACCATTCAGACGGCTACGAAAGGGCCCCTGACCCCAATCTGATTCTGCTGGATCTGAACCTGCCGAAGAAAAACGGTTTCCAGGTGTTGAAGGAACTGCATCAGGCTGACGGGTTGCGGAACATTCCCGTGATCGTTTTTACTTCTTCAGCCTTGCCACGCGATCGAAAGGATTCAATGGCGTTAGGCGCGCGTGATTTCATCACCAAACCGCAATCGTTCGATGAGCTTGTGAACGCGCTGCGTTCTGCGTTTAACCGCTACATGGGCCACAGCACGGCCAGCGCGTGAACGCCGCGGGCTCCCCTATCTAGTTCAAATCCATCTCTAATTCAGATCCATGCCGCACATGCCGCCCTGGCACATGCCGGAACCGCACATTCCGTTCCCACATTCTGAAAGCGATTCCGATCTCGCCGCTGATGCCGAATGCGCGGCGAATCTCGAATACTGCGTCGTCAGGTGGTTCTGCCCGCAGGAAGGACAGCGAATAGCATTCGCATCTGCGGTCCGGCGTACGAGCTGCTCAAATTTTGTGCCGCAATCGTCACACGAATACTCGAAAATAGGCATACCTTTAGCTTACCGGCCCGCGCAGCGGCGGTGCTTTTTCGGACTGTGCGGCGATTCGCGATTCCTTACCATAGAAGTATGCGGCGCAGAGAATTCCTCAGCAATGGCCTGTTCGCAGGCGGAGCAGCGGTTTTGGCCGCAGTTGCGGCCGGGCGCGCATATGCCAGAAAAGGTTTTGTGAAAATCGTGGAGTTTACGAACGATGGCCAGCGAAAAGGAGTGATGGAGGTGGAAAAAGTGCAGAAGACCGACGCCGAGTGGAAGAAGCAGCTCTCACCCGAGCAGTACGAAGTGACGCGCCATGGAGGCACGGAGCGCGCCTTCACCGGCAAATACTGGAACAATCATGAGCGCGGTATCTACCGCTGCATCTGCTGCGGAAATGCACTTTTCTCTTCCGATACGAAGTTCGACTCGGGAACAGGCTGGCCTAGCTTTTGGGCGCCGATTGCAAAAGAGAACGTCACCAACCGCATCGATATCTCATTGGGAATGGAGCGTACCGAGGTCCTTTGTTCGAAATGCGACGCTCACCTCGGGCACGTCTTTGAAGATGGCCCGCCGCCCACCGGGCTGCGCTACTGCATGAATTCCGCCGCGCTCGATTTCATCAAGAGTTAAATACCGCTATTTTGCAAAACACCCTGACCGGCACATTGCGACTTCACAAAGGCGTCGCATCACGCTTCCGCCCGGAGCCGCGCGACGTAATTGTCTATTTGCCGCCGGATTACAACCTGGCGAATGACCGGCGCTATCCGGTTTTGTATCTTCACGACGGGCAGAATCTGTTTGATGCCGCCACTGCCTTTGCCGGAAACGAATGGGGCCTCGATGAACTGGCCGAAGAGCTGATTGCAACCGGGCAGATCGAGCCACTGATCATTGTCGGCATCTACAACACCGGCCCGGCGCGCATGGCCGAATACACCCACGTGCGCGACCAGCGTGGCCGCGGCGGGCGAGCCCGGCAGTATGCCAAACTGCTCGTCGAGGATTTGAAACCGTTCATTGATAGCGAGTACCGTACCCTCCCCGATCCGCAAAACACCGCCCTGGGCGGATCATCGCTCGGGGCGCTTGTCACGTTGTATCTGGGCCTGCATTATCCCGGCGTGTTCGGAAAACTGATCGTGATGTCGCCGTCCGTTTGGTGGGCGAACCGCGCGATTCTCCGCGAAATTCGCAAGCTGAAGAGCAAGCCTCCGCAGAAAATCTGGCTCGATATCGGGACCTGCGAAGGAACCAATCCCGAGCACTGCCTGGAGGATGCGCGCATGCTGCGCGACGCGCTGATCGCCAAAGGCTGGAAGCTGGACGAAGATTTTCGTTTTGTCGAGGACGAGGGCGCGGGCCACAACGAAAAAGCCTGGGGCTTTCGCATGCGCGATGCTCTGAAATTCTTATTTCCCGTGGAGGGCTCATGAAACGGATCGTGAGGCAGAGGATACCGGAGGCGCCATGCAGCAACGCACACTCGGAAATGGTTTAAAAGTGTCAGCCCTGGGCTTCGGCTGTATGGGGCTGAGCGCCAATTACGGCCCGCCGGTGGAGCAACAGGAGGGGATACGGATCATCCGCGCAGCAGTGGAGCGCGGCGTTACCTTCTTTGACACTGCCGAAGCGTATGGCCCTTTCACGAACGAAGAACTGGTAGGAGAAGCCCTTTCGCCGTTTCGCCAGCGCGTAGTGATCGCGACCAAGTTTGGCTTCGGCATCAATCCGGACGGCAGCCGCTATGGTCTCGACAGCCGGCCCGGCCACATCCGGCAGGTCACACACGCAGCGTTAAAGAGACTGAAAGTCGAAACAATCGATCTTCTGTATCAGCATCGTGTCGATCCCAACGTGCCAATTGAAGATGTCGCGGGCACCGTCAATGAACTGATCGGGCAAGGCAAGGTGAAGCATTTCGGCTTATCGGAAGCGGGCGCCCAAACGATTCGGCGTGGACACGCGGTTCAACCGGTTACGGCCGTGCAAAGCGAGTGCTCGCTCTGGACCCGCGATCCCGAACAAAACGGCGTGCTCGCCGCTTGCGAAGAGTTAGGAATTGGTTTCGTGCCGTTCAGTCCTCTGGGCGCGGGATTCTTAACCGGGAAGATTGGGACGACTACCGAATTTGCCAGTACGGATTTCCGTAACCTGTCTCCGCGCTTCACGCCCGAGGCCCGCGCGGCCAATCTGGCTCTTGTCGATCTGCTGAAGCGCATCGCCGAAAGGAAGCACGCCACACCCGCACAGATTGCGCTCGCCTGGCTTCTGGCGCAAAAACCGTGGATCGTGCCTATTCCAGGCACAACAAAGCTTCACCGGCTCGAAGAGAACCTGGGCGCAGCCGACGTTGAACTGACGCCGGATGATCTCGAGGAAATCGAAGATGCAGCCTCAAAGATTACTATCCAGGGCGCTCGCCTTCCGGAAGCAGTCCTGAAGATGTCTGAGCGCTGAGCGAAGCAAAGCGCTTCTAACTCAGGAGAAATGACGCAGAGAAAGCATGTCTTCGATTCTCCTTTTCCGCAGGGTGATGCGCCGCCGCCCATGAATACAGCGGCTGTTTCGACGTTATTCCATAAGATCCGGCGGGACGCCGTTCAGAACTAGCGTTGAAAAAACGCTACGATCATAAACCAGAGCTGCGCTATGACAGTCACCATCCGGTTATCTGATAAACAGGCCGCCGCCCTCGAAGCGAAAGCCGGCGCAGAAGGGCTGACAATCGAGCAATGGATTCAGAAACTTGCCGAAACGGTTAGCAAGCCGCAGCGCGAAACACGTACGGGTGCCGACCTCATCGCCGCTCTACAAGCCTCCCCCTACCGCGATGTTGATATTGAGCCGGAGCGTTACCGCGCTCCTGTGCGCGATGCGTCGCTCTAATGCCCTGGCTCCTTGACACAAATATTTTGTCCGAAATCCCCCGCCCGAAGCCCGAGCCGAGGGTTCTGGCCTTCATTGCGGCGCGTGCGCTCCATGAGCTTTATATCAGCGCCGTGACCCTCGCAGAGCTTCGTTTCGGTATCGAGCGTCTGGATGAGGCGCGCGCCGCGGCGGATTGAGCGACTGGCTTACGCACACTGTACGACCCATGTTCAATCAGGGGGTCTTGCCGGTAACGGAGGACATCTTATTTCGCTGGCGAGTTTTGATGGAAGGCCGCAAAGGTGGGCATACCTACTTGCAGCCGGATTTACTTATTGCCGCGACCGCACTTCACCACTGCTTTACAGTTGTTACCCGCGATCGAGACGACTTCGATAAAGCAGGGGTAACCGCCATCAATCCATGGGAAGAGCCGGCCACATAACATCGCCCACCGTCTGCGTTGCCTGAATGTTGGATTCGTACCAGCCCAACATTGTGGAGCCGGTAAGGCGTCGGTGACATCGATGCTGCCGTGAACGGATGCCTCTGACCAGAACGGCGAGTTTCGGTTTGCTGTTGCTCGTTATCGTGTCAAACGGATGTGAAAGCGGAACTCATTTCATCGTTTTGCAAAATAGAAGGAAAGGAGAGCCGTGGGCGCCTATCTGCAACAGTACGGCACGGAAGAGGAGCGCCGTGGCCGCGTCATCAAATGGATCGTCATCAGTTGCATCGCGGTTGCAATTATCGCTTTCGCCGCCTACCTGATCTTCCATAACTACCCGGAAGAGCGGGTGGCCAAGCATTTCCTCGCGGACGTGAATAGCCACAACTATCAGGCTGCATACCGCGACTGGGGCTGTACCACCCAGCATCCTTGTCCCAGCTACGATTACTCCCGCTTTCTGCAGGACTGGGGTCCGAACAAGAACATCACCTCGCCCTGGCGTATTCAGTCCACCGATAGCTGTAAATCATTCTTGACTGTCAATGTGCAGGCGCAAGGTTCCGAACTCCAATCGCTCGCCGTCCAGCGCAGCGATCACTCACTCAGCTTTGCTCCGGCGCCCGAATGCCAGGAAAAGCAATGGCGTTGGAAGCAATTCTTCCAGCGGATCTTCGGCGGCGGCAGCTCTTCCTCCTAGCGTGCCGGGACTTCTCAGTTCATCTCCTACAATGGCCATTGAATGATTGCACGGGTGCGTAAAGCCGTTTTCCCGGCCGCCGGTTTAGGCACGCGATTTCTGCCGGCGACGAAGGCACAACCGAAAGAGATGCTGCCTCTGGTAGACAAGCCGCTGATTCAATACGGCGTCGAAGAGGCCATGCACTCCGGCATACAGAACATCATCATCGTGACCGGCCGCGGAAAATCTTCCATCGAAGATCACTTTGATGTCAGCTTTGAGCTGGAGCACCTGCTCGAATCCAAAAGCAAAGGCGAGATGTTGTCGATGGTCCGGAGTATTTCGGACATGATCGACGTCTCTTATGTGCGCCAGAAGGAGGCGCTCGGGCTCGGCCATGCTGTGCTGCGCGCCAAAGAACTGGTCGGCGCTGAACCGTTTGCTGTCGTGCTCTCAGATGACATCATTGCTTCGGAGGTGCCCTGCATCCGGCAGTTGCTCGATGTCTATGAATATTACGGCGCTTCCGTGCTGGCGCTGATGGAAGTGCCGGCAGATCAGATCTCCGCCTACGGCGTGGTCGATGCCGAAATGGTTTCCGATAACGGCCGGGAAAACCGCTTATACCGCATACGCAATATGGTCGAAAAACCCAAGGCGGCGGACGCACCTTCAAATCTCGCCATCATTGGCCGCTATATTTTGACGCCCGAAATTTTTCAGTCCATCGAGTCCATTGAACCCGGCAGCGGCGGCGAGATACAACTCACCGATGCGCTCAAACACATGTTGCGGAATCGTCCCATTTACGGCTTGAAGTTCGAAGGCAAGCGCTACGACGCCGGCGACAAGCTTGGGTTTCTGAAGGCCACGGTGGAATTCGCGCTCAATCGCCACGATCTCGGCCAGCCGTTCCGCGAATATCTGAAGACTTTGTGCGTTTAGTTCTGCCAGCCGTTCCGGCCTGTGCGTTAGCCGCGGCAGTGTTTCTGTGCAGTGCGCAAACAGCCATACCGCCCAGCTATGGCCAGCCGGCTACGCCGCGCATCGTGCTCTATGTCCAGTCCGCGTTGCAGCAGGGGGATCTGGCGCAGGCGGCGGCGCTGGTCGGCCAATACCGCCGGTTGAACGGCGATACGCCTGAGGCGCTCGAGGCTTTATCGTGGCTCGCGCGCGGCCAGCTCGCTGCCGGACATCTGCAGGAGGCGGAAAACGAAGCCGCCGAAATTGAGCGCAGTGCAACCGCCGCCTTGGCGACCAGGAGCCTCGATCGCGAACCGCATCTGCCAATTGCGCTCGGCGCGGCGTATGAAGTCGAAGCCGAAATCCTGAACGCTGAGCACAAAAAATCCGAGGCCGTCCAACTGATCGAAAACCAGATGCACCGCTGGCGCGGTACATCGCTTGTCGTCCGGCTGCAAAAAGATCTGAATCTCCTTACGCTCGAAGGCAAGCCTATGCCGCCGCTCCGTGAAACGCAATGGATCGGCGCAAAACCCGCGCCTTTGGCCGGATTGCACGGAAAAGTTTTGCTGCTCTTCTTTTGGGCTCACTGGTGTGCCGACTGCAAAGCGGACGCGCCCATCATCGCGAAACTGGCGCAGGAGTTTGGCTCCAAGGGCCTGGCCGTCGTCATGCCCACCCGGTTATATGGATACACCGCTGAGGAGGAGCATGCGCCGCCCTCCGTCGAAATGCCTTTCGTTGAAAAAGTTTTCCTGCACTACTATGCGGCGATTCCAAACTCAGGCGTGCCGCTGGATTCCGGCAATTTCGATCGTTTCGGAGTGAGCACAACTCCCACCATCGTTCTGGTCGACCGCCATGGCATCGTGCGGCTCTACCATCCCGGCGCAATGGAAGAAAAACCGCTGCGTTCCGCCATTGAGCATCTGCTGATCACGCGATAATGCCAACATGAAGCTGTTTCCTGTGCTGCCGGCGCTTGCCGTCGCCAGTGGCATCCTGCTGGCGAGCACGCCGCAAACAACCATTACGGTCGAAGTGAAAAATCAGTTCGATAAACCCGTCGAAAACGCCGCCGTTATTCTCGATTTCCTCGGTTCGCACCAGATAACGAAATTAGGCAAGCGGAAGCCGATTCACTGGGAAGTGCGCACAAACCTCGAGGGAGTCGCACATTTTCCGCCAGTCCCTCAGGGCACTGTGCAGTTGCAGGTGATCACGAAACAGTATCAGACCTACGGGCAGAAAATCGACGTCGATACCGAAGAGAAGAAGGTTGAAATCAAGCTCAATCCGCCGCAGAAGCAATACAGCGCGCATCCGCCGCTGAAGCCGCCGGACCAGCATGCTCCTGACCGGCAATAGCTACTGTTTCGAAGAATCAATCGCGATCGCTTCTATCTCCACCTGAACGTCTCGCGGCAGGCGCGCGACTTCCACCGTGGAGCGCGCCGGCGGGTGGTCGCCGAAATATTTCGCGTATGTCTCGTTCATGCGCGAGAAGTTGTTCATGTCCTTCAGAAACACAGTCGTTTTGACTACGTCTCGAAGCGTCAGGCCGGCAGATTCCAAAACCGCCTGCAGGTTTTCGATGACGCGCGCGGTCTGCTCTTCGATACCGCCTGTCACAAGCTGCATCGTTTTCGGATCCAGCGGAATCTGGCCGCTGAGAAAGACAAACCCGTTCTGACGTACCGCGGTTGAATAGGGACCGGCCGCCTTCGGAGCGTTCGGCGAAGTGATGATTTCTTTCATTGCTTTATTATTTTGCACTGCGCCAGTTGCCTGGCCACGAGATATGGAGCGCGTGGGTCGATAAACGTCGCGGTCCCCACCTGGACCGCCTTCGCGCCTGCCATCAAAAATTCGGCCGCATCTTTGCCCGACGCGATCCCCCCGATCCCGATGACTGGAATGCGCACCGCGGCTGCGGCTTCCTTCACCATGCGAAGCGCAATCGGTTTGATGGCCGGACCCGAGAGCCCGCCTTGTCCCGCGCCGATGCGCGGCTGCCCCGTTGCTGGATCAAGCGCCAGCGCAACAAAAGTGTTCACCAGCGACACCGCATCAGCGCCGCTGCTCTCGGCAGTTTGTGCAAACGGCTCAATTCGCGCCACGTTGGGCGATAGCTTAACAACCAGCGGGCGTTTCGCAACCCGACGCGCCTGCGTCACCACTTCGCCCAGCAGCGAAGGGTCGCTACCAAACAAGATCCCGCTTTTGCGGGTATTGGGGCACGAGACATTCAACTCATAACCTGCAATGCCTTCGGCGTCCTCGAGCGCGCGCAGCACTTCAACATAATCCTCCACCGAATACCCGAAGACGTTGACGATCACCGGAACCGAATAGCGGCGCAATTTAGGAAGTTTGTCGAGCAGGAAAGCCGCCACGCCGACGTTTTGCAGGCCGACAGAATTGATCATTCCGGACGGCGTGTGCCAAAGCCGCGGGGCCGGATTGCCGGGCATCGGCTGGCGCGAAATGCCTTTGGTAATGATGCCGCCCAGTTGATTCAGGTCGACAATGCTGGCGAACTCGATGCCATAGCCAAACGTGCCGGAAGCGGCTAGAACGGGATTCCGCAGCCGGATCCCGCAGAGCTCAGTTTCAAGCGGAGCCGCGCGAGTCAGCAAGCGGTCTCAACCCGCAACCGTCGCCGAAGCCTCGGCTGCAATCAGTTGTTGAGCGGTTTTCCCGATCAACTGCCACACTTCCCGAATGTCGGCTTCATTGGTCTGAAAATTACCGATCGCAAAGCGTAGAACGAATCGGCCGTTCAGTACCGTATGCGAAAGGAACGCCTTGCCTGTGCGATTGATCTCTTGAAGCAGCCGTTGATTGAACTCGTTATCGCTTCGATGGCGGAAACACACCAGTGAAAACGGCACCGGCGCCACCACCTCAAAATCGCTGCTGGCTTCGATCAGCCCTTTCAACAATTGCGCCAGCCGCAGCGCCTCGCGCAGCATCGTGATAATCCCCTGGCGGCCGTAGTAACGGAACACGTACCACATCTTAAGCGCGCGGAATCGCCTGCCAAGCTGCACGCCGTAATCCATAAAGTTGACAACGACGTCGTCTTCAGCCGTTTTCAACACCTCTGATCCCAGGCGCGATGCGCGTCGCAGCACATCGGGCAAGCGCGTGTAGAGAACGCTGCAATCAATGCCGACGTAAAGCCATTTGTGCGGATTCAGAATCAATGAGTGCGCGCGTTGCACTCCATCGAAAATGTGCCGCATCTCCGGAACAACTGCCGCGGAGCCGCCGTAAGCCGCATCGACATGCAGCCAGACGCCGTACTGCTCGGCAATATCGGCGATCTCTGAAACCGGCTCGATGGCGCTCGTCGAAGTAGAGCCCACCGAAGCTACGATGCAGCAGGGCCGTTTGCCCGCAGCGAGGTCGCGCTCAATCGCCTCCCTCAAAAGGTCCGGACGCATGCGGAACTGATCATCCAAACCGATGCGGCGCACATTCTCCTGGCCGAAACCCAGCGTAATAGCGCTCTTTTCCGCCGCCGAGTGCGTGTGTTCCGATACGTAAACAGTCAGATCGCCGCGCATTCCGCGTGTGCGTGCTTCCGGATCGATAAATTCACGCGCTGCTCCGATTGCTTGCATCACCCCAATCGAGGCCGTGTCATAAATAATGCCGAAGAAACTTTCATCCAGCCCCAGCCACTGCCGCAGCCATGCAAGCACCACCTGTTCGAGTTCGGTCGCTCCCGGCGAAGACTTCCACAACATCGCATTCACGTTGAGCGCAGCACTCAGAAACTCTGCCAGCATCGAAGGCGGCGTGGAAGAAACCGAGAAATACGCCAGAAAGCGCGGATGATTCCAAAGCGTCAGCGCCGGAAAAATTGTGCTCTGAAAATCGGCAAAGATTTGCTCGATCGGTTCGCCCGTTTCGGGCGCGTTCTCTGGAAGCGCCGCTATCAACTCGCCGGGCTGCAAAGACGTGGTCACCGGATACTCGCGAACATGCTCCAGATAGCCGGCGATCCAGTCGGCATGCTTATACGCGGCGCTACGAAATTCTTCTATCTCCACAGACGTCTCTGAACCATACTACGGCAGCTTTCACCGAACCTGCGGTGTCTCCACTATGATGCCGAAGCCATCGAGCAGGCTCCAGGTAGCGTGCTGGTAATTGATATAGGCTTCCTGATAGCTGACGTATGCGTTGACCAGGGCATTTTCTGCACTGGTTAGGCGCGTCTGCGCATCCAGCAGCTCGAACGCGGTGATGCTGCCGAGCTGGTATTTCTGCTGCTCGGCATCGACATTCTGCCGCGCCAGATCGCGCGCCCGGAGCGCGGCTTCAATGGTTGCGTCGGCGAGTTCAATGGAGTGGGTCGCCTGGCGTACATCCAAAATAATCTGCTCCTTCGTCTGCCGCTGCCGGTAGCGATCGCGCGTGCGATTGACCAGCGCATCGGCAAGGTTCGCCTTTGCGGTCGGGTTGTGAAAAGGAAAGGTAGCCGTCAGACTGAATCCATAAGTGGGATAGCTGAAATCCAGAACCTGCTGCAGCGTGGTTCCCAGGCCGGGCGGGACGACAGTGGACGTCACCCCGACTGTGCTGCCACTGGTGAGCTGGTTAAAAGCAGGACCCGATGAGCCGCCTTGCAGCGCCAGGTCCAATCGCGGCAGCAGTGCATCGCGGCTGGCGCGCGCGTTCATCTCATCTACGGACACAGCGGCGTCGGCCGCCGTGACTTCCGGCCGCGCTTGCAGCGCCTTGGCTAACGCCTGCTCGAACGGAAGAATGGTGGAGCGGTCCGGAAGGGCGGAAGGATCATCGTCGAGAATGATTTCTGTTTCACGCAACTGCGGCGTCAGGTCTGCGCCGATCAGCCGGCGCAATCCGTCCAATAGCACCTTGTACTCATATTGGGCCTGAATCAGATCACGGCCGCGCTCGGCCACCTGTGTCTCCGATTGAAAAATATCCAGCCGCGACAGCGCGCCCAGATCAAGCGCCAGTTTGTCGTGTTCGTAAGACTGCTTTGCCAGATCTACCGCTTGTTGATAAACGCGAATGTTGTCGCGCGCGAGAATCGCCTGCCAGTATTGGACACCGGCCTGCTCTACGGCGGTGGCGATCGATGCCTCGCTCTGTTTCGACGTGATGAGCAGTTCCGACCGGGCAACGCGCAGAGGATTCAGAGACTGCAGATTCGTCCGGTTCTGCAGCAGCGGCTGCGTCAATTGAAAATTCAGAACGCCGAACAGAGTCGGATACGGATAGCTGTTGCCGGAGCTGCGATATCCGGTGAACGTTGCATCGAAGCGCTCGCCGGTCGGAAGGAGCTGTGTGTAGTTGAGAATGGATGTCTGGCTGAGGCTGTTAATGGTCTGCGGCAGCGCGATCTGGCCGCCACTCGGCGATCCCGCGATCGAGTAGCTTAACGGTGACACCGAACGCACCGCGTTGAAGCTCAGGTTCAGGCTCGGATCGAACGGATTTTTCGCGCTTTCGATCTGATCCGCGGCCGTGTAGACTTCAAGGCGCGTAATCTGAACATCGGCAAAATTTTTCAGCACCAGGCCAAGAAACTCCCGGAGCTGAAGATGCAGCTTGCCATCTACAATTCGCTCCTGCAGGCCCTCTATCTCGCGCTCGGTTACCTCGCTCGCGCCGAAGCGATTCTTCCAGTACCGTTTAAAAACATCCTGAGCGGGGGAGAGCGCGCCCGCAAGCAGGAAAACAAGGATGCACCACCCAAGGGAGGTCTTATTCATGAGTTTTATTCGTAACGAAGAGCTTCGATGGGATCGACCGCCGCTGCTTTCTGTGCGGGGTAGATGCCGAACACCAGTCCCACCGCTACCGACACACCGAATGCAATCAAAATAGATGCTGATGTAACGATGGTCTTCCAATCGGCGGTTTTGGCGATCAGCCAGGAAAGCAGATAACCGAAGGCGATCCCGGCGATGCCGCCTCCGATCGAGATCAGCACCGATTCAAGAAGAAACTGGCGCACAATATCGATGCGGCGGGCGCCGGTCGCGCGGCGAATACCGATTTCGCGCGTGCGCTCCAGCACGGTTGCCAGAACGATGTTCATGATGCCGATCCCGCCCACGAGCAGCGAAATAGCCGCAATCGCCACCATCACGTAAGTAAAAATCGTTTGCGAACGCTGCTGCTCTGCCAGCAATTCGGCCGGAATCGTAACGGAAAAATCGGGAGTGTTGTGATGGGTCGAATTCAGAATTGCGGTAACGACACGCGCCGCGCTCGTGCTCTCGGCATTCGCTTTGAGCCGTATATCGACGCCGTCCAATTCATCTTTTAAATATCCACCCACATCGTAAAAACGATATTGAAATGTAGAGAGCGGGATGTATATGAGGCGGTTCGGGTCGGTCGCCTGTGTGCCGGATCCGGAACTGGTCAGCGCTTTCAACACTCCGATCACGCGTAGCCACGTATCGTTTACCTTGATGTACTTGCCGGTTGCCGGCGCATAGCCGAATAGCGAGATCTTGGCGGCTTCGCCCAACACGCACACGGCTGCACCGGTGAGCTGGTTATTCGCATTGAAGCTCGATCCCTCCGCGAAGCTCCAGTTGTGAATGGCGGCATAAGAAGGTTCCACTCCGTAAAGTTCCGGCATGGCGTCGCTTGGATGCGGAAATAGCTGCGTGGGATGAAGCGACTTGCGCGGCGAGATGAGCTCAATGGCATTTACATTTGCGCGCAGGATGCGCACGTCTCGCTCCGTCAGGCCGGGAGAATCGCGCCGCCGCTGCTGCAGTTCCTGATCGCTGCCCGCAGGGTGTGAATCGACCAGCAGGTTGCGCACGCCAAGCTGTTCAATAAAACGCAGCGATTCTTCACGCGCGCCGGCGCCAATCGCCAGCATCCCGATCACCGCCCCAACGCCGAAAATGATTCCGAGCGCCGTGAGTACGGTTCGGGTTTTCTGATTCCAAAGATTCTGAACGGCCAGCGCCACGTCGGAGGCATAGCGCTGCAGCACTTCCGTTCCGCTCATTTAGGAAGAGCTCCCAAGGGCCCTTTCGAGGCAGCGGGTTTTTTCGGCTGCGCGCTCTCGGTGGGATTCGCCAGCGCGACCTCCTGGCCTTCCTTCAAACCCGTTATCACTACGCGCGTCTCGTTACGCCGGACCAGAACAACATCTTTTCTGGTAAATGTCCCGCCGGAGCGCACGTAGACGAAATTTTTTCCGTCGCTTTCAAACAACGCCTGTGCCGGCAGCGAAAGCACGTTGTGCAGCGTGTCGGTCGTGATCTCCAGCTTCGCGCTCATCCCGGGGCGAAGTTCCGCCACGGTGCCGTCCAAAGCCACTTTGCATTCGAAGCGCCGGTTCCAGGGCGGCCCCGAAGTGCCGCCGATATCTTTCACGTGCCCGTTGAAGACCCGGCCCGGCACGGCAATGGCAGTGATCGTGACTTTATCGCCCACGGCCAAATGGCCCCGATCCAGCTCGCCGATGTTCGCCCCCGCCTCCCAGTTGCTCAGGTCGGGAATCTCGGCCACCGCCATACCGGGCCGTACTTCGTCGCCGATTTGAAAAACCGGAAGCGTCATCCCGATAAAGGCGATGTTCAGGTTCGTATTTTGTCGCAGCGAGACATAGCCGGCGTGCTTTGCGCGCAGCGTCAGCGACTGAATATTTTGTTTCGCCGTAAGCGCCTGAGTTTGCGCCTTGCCCTGGCCCGCCTGCTGCATGGCAATACCGGCCTCGTCTGTAGTCTTTCTGTTCGCCATGTTCTGCTTCAATTGAGCCAGCCGGTCGCGCGCCACTCGAAGCGCCAGATCGTTCTGTTTGGCGGCAATCGCAGAAAGCAGCGGGTTTTTCCGCACATCCAGCTCGGCGAGTTTTACATCGGTCTCCGCCTTCAGCAGCGCATAGCGGTCGTCTTCTTCGTCGGCGAGCAGTTGCGCCCTCGCCTGCGCCACGTGCTGTTCGGCTTCAGCCAGATCCGAATTGGCTTCGCGCAGTGCATACTCCTGGTCGGTGGTATCAAACTGCGCGACAATATCGCCCGGCTTTACTTGTTCGCCGTTTTGACGCAGGAAGATCAGGTGCAGCGCCGCGCTGCCAATCATCGGAGCGGTGAGCAGTTCGGAGTTGCCGCCGCGAATTGTGCCATTCGCAAACACCGATAAGGACAGGTCGCCGCGCAAGACCTTAACCACGGGCACTTCGCCCTTTGATCCGGCTTGCAGTTTGCGATACGCCCGCACGGCATACCAACCGGCTAAAGCAATGAGGCCGCAAACGGCGGAAACAGCCAGCGACCGGCGAAGCCAGCGCCGTTTACGCGAGCGCCGCGGCTCGGGCGCTCTTTCGGGCTGAGGCGGTGAAGCAGGCGCAGGTGCAGAGATAACGCTCACTTGGCCTGCTCCACCGGCTGAACCAGTGCGACTACACTTCCCGCCGCAATTCCCAAAACCGCGATCTCATCCGGATTGCGCGCTTCAATCTTCACTTCCGCCGGTTCGAAGGCGTGCTCACGCCTCACGTAAACAGCCGGTTTGCCGTGCACCGTAAACAGAGCACGCGCCGGAATACTGATCGCCCCCGGCAGTTTCTGCTGGACGATATCTGCTCCGGCGTTCATGCCGGGACGCATGCGCGGGTCGATCTTTTTCAGTCCCGCAAAAGCGCGGAAGGTCCGCACGGGCGGCCATTCTTCGAAACTTGTTTCCGCCAGCAAGGATATGGACACCAGCTTGCCCTCGAGCGTCTGCTCCGGGAAGGCATCCACATGCACCAGCACCGGATCGGCAATGGCAATGCGCCCCCGGTCTTCTTCGTCGACTTTGCTTTCCATCTCCAGCGTGGAAAGATCAGGAATTTGCGCGATAGCCGCGCCCGGATAAGCATGGTCGCCCACCTTATAATTGGTGGCGTTCATCCATCCCTGCGTCGTGTTCGTCAAATAGGTCACGATGCCCGAAATCGGCGTCTTCACTTCCATTTGCGCCAGGCGCCGCTGCACCAGCCTCAACTCCGATTGCGCCTGATCGCGAAGACGAGTCTGGGAAGCGATCTTGGCCTCATTCGAAGCCCTGTGCAAATCGGCCGTCGCCTGCTGCACTTTTACTTTCTCTTCCGCCATCTGGAAATCGATCTTGCTTTCTTCGCCTTGAATCGCGCTTACGATCGCTTGCTTCGACGCCTCCAGCCGCGCCTTTTCCATATCCGCTTTCGCCTTTGCGAGATCGAGGTTATCCTGATCCGCGTCGATTTTTTCCTGCGCGACCGCCTGCTCGAGTGAAGCCTGCGCCTGCTTCAGCGCCTGCGTTTTCTCCCGCAAATCCTGCTGCAGCTTGCTGCCGTCAAATCGAATCACCACGTCGCCGGCATTGACTTGTTTGTTCACCGGTGCAAGCCACACGATCTGAAGGTCTGGAACATCCAGAGGCGCGGTCAACTCCACTCGCCGCCTGGCTTCGAGCGTGCCGCGGCACCGCACAAAGACGAGGAAGTCGCCCTTTTTCGCAGTTGCGGTAGGGACGTTCACATCAGGATGCGAGCGCCAGCCTCGAATCAAGCCAAAACTCAAACCGCCCAGGACCACGATTGCGATCCCCAGACGTAGCGCCGCTCTTGTTTTGCCGCGGCTCACCTGTGTTCACTCCCGCGAGCCGCTGGAAGGCGGATGTCCACTGCGGCGGAAAGATCCGGCAGAAGGTGCGCATCGCTTTCCGTCAGCCGGAAACGCGCTGCGAATGTTTTGATGGGAGTGCCCAAAGCTGCCGATGCCACGGGACTGGCCGATTCGAACCGCGCGTGAAAGCTCAGCGCCGGAAAGGCGTCCACGTGGACGATGGCGACTGTGCCGGGCGCCAGCGCCGCGACATCCGGCTCCTCGATCGACGCATCTACTGCCATTTCGCCGGGATCGAAAAGGCGCAGAATCGGGCTGCCCGGCCAAAGCTGGTCGCCTTCTTCGGCATGCCCCATGGAATTATTGCGCCAGACGTTCTGGAGCGCCACTATGCCGTCAAGCGGCGCGCGCAGTTCCAGCTTGGCAATGTTCGATTTCGCGCGATCCACCGCTACTTTCTGGCGATCGCGCTGCAGTTCCAGCACTCGGCTTTCGGCCGCCTCCGCCTGCTCGTGGTAGAGCTTCGATTTCATCAGGCTGGCCACGTGCTCCCGCGCATCCGCCAGCGTAATCTCGTTCTTCTGGCGATCGATATCGCTCAAAATCGGCCCTTTGCGCACCTCGATTTCGGCTTTGGCGAGATCGGCTTTGGCCTGCTCCAGATCCGCCTCGCGCTTGGCGGCGTTGTTCCGGTGCTCGGCGGCTTTTTGTTCCACCTGATGGCTGAGATCGTCGTATTTTGCGCTCGCATCGCGCAAAGCTTGCAGCTCCTTGACCTCGTCAAACTCGGCCAGAAGGTCGCCTTTGCGAACCTTGGTGCCATTCGGCACCAGCTTGGTGAGGGTCAGGTTGCCGCCTTGGCCTTGAATGAGCGGCACTTGGACGATATACGATTTCACCGGCTGAATGATCCCGGTAACGCGCACAGTCCGGCCGGCATCCGCGGCAAAGAACAGCGCGCCGCAGCCGAGCAGGCAGAGCAACTGGCGTTTCACGATTCCCCCGGGTCTAAACAGCACCTTTAGACGGACAACTGGCGCAAAGGTTCCCAACCATCAGTACGTTTCTCACTAGCTTAGCTTTCAGCCGTCAGCCGTGCCTAACTGTCGCCCGCTGAACGCCGCCTCACATAACATGGACAGTACGATGTTCTGGATTCAGGAAGGCGAATCTTCGCGCCGGCTCTACCGCAGCCTCGCCGATGAGCGCGACGACAATCCCGCCGGCGCCATCGAGTTTCAGGACGGCATCCAACAGTGGATTGGACTGGATTACACCAAGCCCGACGATTCGAACACCGGATGCGTCGCCTTGGGGCCTTTTCTGACCGAAGAGGAGGCGGAAGATGCAGTTGAAAAATCGGTCGCTTGCTGAGTATCGGCAACGGCCGTGCGGCGCGCCGTCTCGATCAGTTCAATCAGCGAGGTCGCCTCACCCAGGCTGCCGGACGTGGTTTCGGTGGCCCCGGTATCCAGCCGGAACGTGATGTTCGCGCGGCGGCTGCCGAAATAGATCGCCATCAGAAACGCGCCCAGCAAAGCGCAGGGTACAGCCGCGCCGTCACCCTGCTTGGACGCAAAGGCCGCCGCGGCCACAAGGAAGACGCCGGCCGCAATCGCCAGCAATCCGGAGTACGGAGTTTTTACCACATGGATGCCCACTAAACGCGTCAGCGGAATAATAGTGTGTGTTTGCCGCTCCGCGTTGCGAAGAATCAGAAAATGCCGCGTCACCCAGGCCAGCCGGTTAGGCCGGAGCACCTCCTCGTCGGAGATCGCGGCAGCCACTGTGCCGGTAAGCGTTGGTGAGGCTAAAGCAGACATCGTGTTGCTACCCTTGAACGACCATCTAATGAGACGTTCCCCAGACCTCAGACGATTCACTGGGAACAATCCGTTAACGATAAAAAAGCAGCAATTCGCTTGCCAAAAAGCACACTTGCGAGTTGTGCTTCCAACGGGCACCGGCTCATGAGCGCGCAACCTCTCCAGCCCTCATCCTTCAGCCGCATCCGCGTCTCGTACGCTGGCCCAAACGGCACGCTGGAGCGCATTTTCCAGGCGCCTTTCCGAATCGGCCGCGATGCCTCCTGCGAGGTCTCCATACAGAACGGATACGTTAGCCGCATTCACGCCGAAGTTATCTACGAGAACGGGCAATGGGTCGCGAAAGATTTAAACAGCAGCAACGGCATCTTTGTGAACGGCCAGCGGCTGCAGGTGGTTCCGCTGGGCGCCAAAACAAACCTCCGCCTCGGCGTGGAGGGACCCGAGATCGCCTTGGCGGTCGAAGTGGTCACCTCTGACGAACAAAAACCGGGCGAGCGCACCATGGTCGCCAACTACATCTCCCGCTATTTCGACCATCGCGCTCACGCGGGGCCTGTGGGCGAGCACACCATGTTCGTCCGCCGCGCCTTCCAGCAGGTCCAAAAGAAACAGCGGCGCACCTTCGGAAAAATCGTCGCTGCGCTGGTGGTTTTACTGGCCGTAGCAGCCGGTTTCGCCATCTACGAACACTTGCAGAATCGCAAGCAGCGCGCCCTTGCCGAAAATTTGTTCTACTCCATGAAATCGCTCGATGTTGACCTCGCCAACGTCCAACGCCTCGTCCTCGAAAGCCCCAATCCGCAGGGCGCCCAGGAGATCAGGAAATACCAGAACCGGCGCCGCGCCATGGAGCAGGATTATGACCGCTTTCTCGCCACCTTGCACGTCTACGACCCCAAAATGACGCCGCAACAAAGGCTAATCCTGCGCGTCGCCCGCATTTTCGGCGAATGCGAGCTGGCCATGCCGCCCGAGTTTGTCACCGAAATCAACAACTACATCAAAAAGTGGCAATCGTCGGGCCGTCTCGCCGCAGCCATCAAAACCGCCAATGCCAACGGCTATACAAAGGTGATTGCGCAGGATCTGCTCAATCAGGATCTGCCGCCTCAGTTCTTCTATCTTGCGCTACAGGAAAGCAACTTCGATCCCTATGTGAGCGGCCCCATGACGCGCAAGGGCATCGCAAAAGGCATGTGGCAGTTCATTCCGGAGACGGCGCTCAAATACGGCTTGCATCTCGGACCTTTAATCGATCTGCGCCGCCCCGATCCGGGCGATGATCGCCACCATTGGGACAGAGAAACGCGCGCCGCGGCGGCCTATCTGAAAGACCTGTATAGCAGCGATGCGCAAGCCTCCGGGTTGCTCGTGATGGCTTGTTACAACTGGGGTGAAGATTCAGTGCTGCCGCTGGTCCGCAGCATGCCGGAAAATCCCCGCGAACGGAATTTTTGGAAGCTGCTGACGAAATACAAAGACAAGGTTCCCCAGGAAACCTACGATTACGTCTTCTATATAGCGTCGGCGGCGGTCATCGGCGAAGATCCGCACCTGTTCGGCTTTAATTTCGACAACCCGTTGGCGAATCTTGAAAACCAGTAGGCGCGAGCGCCAACTTTTGGGTTGACATCTTACCCGAGCGGCAGCATACTCAGGTAAGATGCCTACCCAAGACGAGAACTCCCGCGTAGCGCTGCTGCAGGGAACCTTGGATCTGCTCATCCTGCGCATTTTGCGCACGGGTCGCCAGCACGGGCAGGGAATTGCGCGCGCGATTCAGGAACAATCGGAAGATCTTCTGCTCGTGGAACACGGCGCGCTGTATCCGGCGCTGCAACGCCTCGAAGCGAAAGGCTGGATCAGCGCCGAATGGGGCACATCTTCAAACAACCGCAAAGCGCGTTTTTACACGCTAACCAGGGAAGGGCGCAAGCAATTGGTTCAGGAGGCTAGCCGCTGGCGAACGCTGGCCCTTGCCATTGCCAGAGTACTCGGGCCGGAGGGCCAGGAGAGTTGATGCTATGTGGTGGCGGCGCAAACGCTCGTTCAATGATTTTTCTTCGGAGATCCAGGCGCATCTCGAACTCGAAATAGATCGTTTGCGCGGGGAAGGCTTGAGCGAGCAAGAGGCCCGCCGCCAGGCCCGGAAAGAGTTCGGCAACGTGTTGCGCTCAAAGGAGCGGTTCTATGAATCGCAGCGCGTGGCCTGGGCCGATCATTTTCGCAAAGACCTCGTCTATGCCGCCCGCCAGCTTGTAAAAAACAAAACCTTTACTGTTGTGGCGGCGCTGACCTTGGCGCTGGGCATCGGATCAACCACTGCCATCTTCAGCCTCGTCCAGGCAACCCTTCTGCGCGCCTTGCCCTATCGTGATGGCGGGCGCCTGGTGAAGATCGAAGATGTGCGCCTGCGCGGCCGCTCCACCGGAGGATTGGTTAGCGTAGCGCGCTTCTTCGATTTGCAGAGCCGCAGCAAATCATTCGATTCTCTTGCGTTTTTCTACTTCGATCATCCCACCATAATCCCGCGCTCATCCCTGCCCGTAGCAGTCGCAGCAGCCGGTGTGAGCCCAAACTTTTTCGAGACACTCGGCCTTCAGCCAATACTCGGGCGCGGATTCCTCGCTAGCGATGGTCTCCACAATGCACCCGCCGTGGCCATCATCAGCTATCCGGCCTGGCAACGCCTGTTCGGTGGAAATCGCGATGTTCTGAGCCAGCAAGTCCCCGTCGACGGGCGCCCCACGAATATCGTCGGCGTGTTGCCGCCCGGCCTGGAATATCCGAGTAAAACCGAGATCTGGATTCCGGCGTTTTACGCGCCGGCCGAATGGGCGGCCTACCGCCACGAGGGGACCCGCTTCATCCACGTACTCGGGCGGCTCAAAGCCGGCGCCACACTCGCGTCAGCCGCAGCGGAAATCAAATCCCTTGGCGAGCGCTTGCGGCGTGAATATCCGAATACGGATGCCAACTGGCAGTTCGGCATCCAGTCCTTTCGCGATTACCTGTACGGCAACATGAAAGCGCCACTGCTGGTGTTGATGGCTGCCTCCGGCGTTCTGCTGCTGATTGCCTGCATCAACATCGCCAATCTATTGCTTTCCCGTGGTACGGCGCGAGCTCAGGAAATCGCCGTGCGGCGCGCTTTGGGTGCGTCCCAGTCGCGTATATTGCTCCAGTTCATAACCGAAAATTTGCTTTTAGCGCTACTCGGCGGCGGGCTGGGCTTGCTGGCCGCCGCTGCCGGCCTGCAGTGGTTTGGCGCGCATCTTCCGGGCAGATTAGCGTCGAGCGGCGTGGCGGTGAATTGGATCATCGCCTGGTTCGCTCTGGGCGTCTCCGTCGCAACCGGCATCATCTTCGGCTGCGTGCCGGCGGTACAGGCGCGCCGCCTGGACCTGAACACCAATCTCAAACGCGGCGATGCGCGTGTGGGCGCCGCCGCAGGCAGCCGCCTCCGCACCGCCTTTATCTCCATCGAAGTCGCGCTTTCACTCGTGTTGCTGGTGGGCGCCTCGCTGCTCGCGGAATCACTTTGGAATCTGATCAAATCCCCCCTGGGTTTTCAGCCGGATCATGTGCTGTCCTTTGAAGTGAAGCTTCCCTGGAACACCAAACCGGCTGTGGTCAAGCGATTCTTTGACGATCTGCAAAGCCGCATCGCTTCGCTGCCGGGAGTCACGGCCGTCGGCCAGGCGAGCGCATTACCCACCGTCGACTGGCATTTGCGAAGCAACTTCGACGTCGATTGGAAGCCGCGCACGGCGCATGGCGACGCCATCAACGTAGCAGACCGCAGCATTGCAGGAGATTATTTCCGGGCGATGGGCATTCCATTACTCGCAGGCCGCTTCTTCACCGAAGCGGATGCCCACGTGAAACAGCCGCGCGCCATCGTCAACCAGGAGTTTGTCAAAGAGTACTTCCCCAACGGCAATCCCATCGGTCATCACCTGATCAACCGGATAACGCAGTACGAAATCGTGGGAGTGGTTGGAAATGTGCGCGGGACCGAGGGTTCCATTGCCGCGCCGCCGGGACCGGAACTCTATTTTCTCCCCGACGATGGCCAGCCGCAGAGCTATTTCGTGGTGCGCTCTGTGGCGCCGCCGAGCGCGCTGATAAACGCCATCCGCCAGCAGGTCCATGCAGTCGATCCCACACAGGCCATTCGCGATATCGCGACTCTCGATGAACGGCTGGACGAATCGGTTGCCCAACCGCGCTTCAATACCGTGCTGCTGGCCTCATTTGCCGCAATCGCCCTGATTCTCGCCTGTGTCGGTATTTACGGAGTGGTGTCGTATTCGGTGACGCAACGAGCGATTGAGATCGGCATCCGCATGGCGCTGGGCGCCACAGGCGGGCAGATTCTGGCGTTGTTTATTCTGCGTGCCCTGAATGCCTCGTTTGTGGGCCTCGTCGCCGGCGCGATTGTGGCGCTGTTTCTGACCCGGCTCCTGCGCAGCCAGTTGTATGGTGTCGAGCCGAATCACTGGTCGACATATGCCATCGCGGCCCTGATCCTGCTTTTACCCGCGCTGCTCGCGAGTACATTTCCGGCATCCAAAGCGGCCTCACTGAATCCGATCACCGCATTGCGCGTCGAATGACGCATGCGCGGCGAGCGGCAGGACGCCGCCGCTTGCGTTCACGACTCAAGAACGCAAGTTGCTGATGTTATCGATACGGAAGCCGGGCGCAACTCCCGTCGCCTGCGTAATCCACATGTTCCCGTACCGGTCGTAGGCAACCGATCTTTGCAGCGTCTGCTGCATGTTGTTGTCGTGCTCCACCACGCCGATCAGCCGGTTCGCCGTATCATAACTGTAATCCTGCATCTGCCGCGTCATGGCGTTTATAGGGCGCGCCATTTCCAATTAACTGGCAGCGTTCCAGCAGATTGCCATTATTCGCCATGCGGCCAATACGTCGCTCCGCTCACATAGCTCCTTAGCTGACTGGCCAACAACCCGCTGACACCGGTTATCCGCCCCGCCACATCGTACGCGCTCGTAACCTGGCGCCCGAAGGACACATTGCCAAATTGAGAGCCCGGACAAGTGATAGCTGTATACAAAACGTATGTATCTACGACCACATGGAACATCGTGTCCGTCGTGACATCCCCAGATCCGTCTGCTCAGCCGATGATTCGCAGACAAATTGCAAACGTAACTAACGAAAGCACCGCTACGGCAAATGCGGCCAAAGCGAGAACGTGAGTGTTTCCACCCGGGTACGAGCGACGGTAATCACTAAAGATCCTCAGAATCTTCGGGAAAGAAAAGCCGACATATGACACAAGCTCACTCTCCCGTCTCTTGCGGTTAATCTCGCCGATCATCATCATCAGAAACATATTCGCCAGAAACAATCCGGTCAGGGCGAAGCATAACGAGACAATACCAGTGATGACCCTACTACTCATTCGCACACCTGTTTGGCTGCATACAACAAGAAGTCCACGGGGGTAAACCCCGCAAACTTACCGAGTTGAAGTGGATTTGTGTAATTGGTGGCGTTTACGCCGCCCGAAAAGCCGCCTAGCAAGCCGATACCCAGGCCTACTCCCGCCGCCTGTACCTCGCCAGTAGGAACGAACCCCGAAGGACCGTGGTTTATTCCACCACTCGAAGAAGCCGCAAACCCACCAAGCCCAGCGCCGCCATTCACTCCTGTAAAGCCACCAGAGTAATTCGAGCTTGAACTATTCAGTCCGTAAACGAAGCCGCTATATATCGATCCCGAAACGCCACCGTTCCAGCCTAGTTGGAGACCACCGAAGGCAAACGCGCTCGTTTGTCCGGAGTTATAGTTAACGACGACCTCAACACCACCAACAACACTACCGACACCCCCAATCCCACCCGAAATTCCCTCTGTTCGGCCGGACGGAATGGACCCGCACACCTTCTGGACAACCCGCTTGACAATTGAGGGCCGCTGGGCCTGCTGTGCTGTCGGCTGTTGTTGTTGCGCTGCTTCCGCCGCCTCCTCCGCCACCACTCCCGCCTGCATCCGTCGGAAATAGCCTGGCTGGAACAATCGGAATCAATACGGGCGCGTAATCGTCGTTGGCAGGCGGTGCTCCGTACCCGGTAACGCAAAACACGTTGCCCTGGCACGGGTCGCCCCCTCCGCCAAACCAGCTTGTGATTGTTCCCCAGACCTCGTTAAACCAGTCCACCAGATTTTGCCCGCTCGGGTCGACCAGGCTCTCCGGATTATTCCGCACATACGCGTAGCCGTTCCATGTCTGGGGATCACTCGGATCCGCGCCCGCATTCATCGGATCGGGGACTGGTGAACCGGCCCAGCGCGCTCCCGAAATAGCGCGCATTAAAATAATCCATGCTTGTTTCCGAATCCCGAATCTGCCCGGTAAAGCGCTGCTCGACCGGATCATCCCCGCCATAGCCCAGATCGGACGTCCGCTCCGCAGAGCCAACCGGAATCTCATCGCCAAACGGCATGTAATCGTGCCGCGAGGCCACATTCGCATTCTCATCTGTTACCATCCGAATGCTGCCCAGAGAGTCGGAAGTCAAGTAACAGGTCGTGCATGTGTCCCCCCTCGACGGGCTCTCAACCGCCACGACCTGGCCCTGAAACCAAATGTAGTCATAGATAGGATGCCGGGCAAAGACGAAATCCGGTTCCGCCTGCGATCGCCCAGACAAACCAAAATACTCTTCCATGAGCCGCCCGAAAGCATCGTGCGCATATACGAAGATTTTCCCCCTGCGCACTCGCTGGCCCAGCCCATCGTAGGAATATGTCTCGGTGGCGCCTCCCTGCGATTGTGGCTCTTGCGCCTGAATTTGCCGATTTTCCGCGTCATAACTCATCGTCTCGCCGTTCACCGAGATCTGATTGCCCGCCGCATCGTATGCCTGATCGCCGCGCTGATTCGTAGCAGGATTGTAATTGTTGGTTGTAGGCGCGTTTCCGGCCAGCGGTACGCCCGAATTCTGCGTGATCCACATGTTCCCATACGGATCGTAACTGAAGGATCTCTGAAGCGTCTGCACGTTGTTGTTGTCTGACTCGACCACGCCAACCAGCCGGTTCACGGCGTCGTAACTATAATCCTGCATCTGCCCGGCCATCGAGCTGTACGGCACTCCGTTGCCCACTAACTGACAACGTTCGAACAAGTTTCCGTTATTGCGCTTAAGTGGGGCCCCTGCTGATCGGTTTGATCCCAGAAATAATCTTCAAACCACAGATATTGATTTGGATCATTGTTTCTTGTGGCGTAAATCTGATAGGGCTGCAATCGCTGGTTGTAAGTAAATACCGGCACGACGTTGTTTCCGTACGTGTACGCACGTGGAGCGCCGTGCGGCCAGTAGGTAGCACCCGAAACATAATTGGTCTGGCTGGTGTATACACCGCTTACCGCTGTTATTCGCGCGGCCGAATCGTATGCATTCGTAATAACGCGGCCCGAGGGGTACGTTTCTCCAGTGAGGTCTGAGGCCAAATCATAACTGTAGCCAAAGGAGTATGTAATTCCGCTAATAACCTCATCGCTGCCCGTTACATTTTCCATCGCATCGTATCCCAGGTAATCGATCGTCGCCGCGCTGTTGCTCACCTGTGTCAACTGCCCAATGGAATTGGGAATGTTAGGATCGTCGTACCTATATGTACCGAAGAAGTCCCGTCCGAGTAGGTCCGCAGGATCTGGCGGTTTAGCTTGTCGTAGCCGGTGCCGTCACACTGCCCATTCGAGATCGTTCCAAAACAAGTCATCACAGCGCGGGCGTCTGTCTTGCTAACAAGGTTATTCGCGGCGTCGTAGGCATATGCTACCGCGCCGCTCTCCGGATTTGACGCGCCCAGCAAACGCCCAAGGCTATCGTATGTAAAACGGCGGGTCTGCATGGCCTGCGTAACCGCCGTAAGCTGGCCCAGAGGGTTGTATACATAGCCGGTCAGATACTGAAAACCATTCGGGTCTTCTTCCACCTGGCTGAGATTCCCCAGGCCGTCCATCCAGCTCCGGCGGGCTACCCCTGCGCGTCGGTCGTCAGGATGGAGTTATCGTTGTAAGTTGTGTAACCCGTGGTCGTTATCGAGCCATCCTGAGCCGTTACCTTTATCACCCGTCCCATGCCGTCGTATGCGTATATCGTCGGATAATTCAGTCCATCACCGCTTTCCGAAGGATTAGTAACGCTCGAAAGGCGCCCCAATGCGTCGTAGCCCTGCGTGGCCGCAATATAGGTTCCGCCAGGCTCATAAATATCGTTCTCGACCAGCCTGCCGAATCCGTCGTATAGCTGCCGCCTTTGCAAAGCCCGTCCGGCGTATTTTCCTACATTTCATACTTAACTCCACGGGCTATTGCCCGAATAGGAGTTAGGAGTAATGTAGGCGGGGTGTAAGGAATATTGAAGAACTTTAATTGATTTTGGCCCGTAGGATTTTCCTGAGCCTATATCCCTCAGGGGATATGTATGCGATTTTTCAGCCCGCCCAAACTCCGGTCACGCCCTTCTTCTCTTTTATTATCAACAACTTGCCTCCAAACCCTTGCAGCCGCATGAGACACTGATAGTAGCAATAGATTTCCCGAAAACACGCCGGTAGAGGCCGCTTACCCTCTCCGGCGTTTTTCTTTTTCCACCACCAGAAAGGAATTTTTCAAATATGGCGACAGCCGCACAAGTCAAAGCGAACCGCGAAAACGCAAAGAAGTCATCCGGACCCACCAGTGAGGCCGGCAAAGAAACGTCCCAGCATGAACAATTTCCGCCATGGCCTCACCGGACATGCATTCTTTTTCCTATGGGAAAATCCGGAAGTTTACGATGCCCTCAAGCAGGCCTTCAAAAACGAGCACCAGCCCGCAACCGTCACCGAACACATCCTCGTGGACAAAATGCTCCAGCACC
>JAJPJN010000069.1 GCA_021324185.1 Terriglobia bacterium
GATGAGCGGAGAAGGCGGGTGGAGATGAATGTCGCCTAGAAGCTTGGCGCCGAAGTATGCCATCGTGAATGGTTTTTGCGCGATGGTGGCAGACGTTACGCCTTTTTGCATCCAATCAAGCGTTTCGGAATCCGTGTCCATGGCTACGATTACGACTTTACCTGTCATTCCAGCGCGGCTGACCGCGTCAGCGACGCCACCGCACGACCTGGATTCGAGACACACGAAAGCATCGACTTTCGCTTTGCTATCCAGCAGTTTCTTTGCGTTGTCATAGGCAAAGCCCGAGATATCCGGCTGCTCCTCCAGATCGACTACCTTGATCACCTTGATATCGGGATGAGTTGCAAACGCGGCCTGGTAGCCGGAGAGCCGGTCGTTTTGGTTCATCTGCGAGGGCAGACGATAGACGACTACGTTTCCTTTGTTGTTGAGCAGCTTGGAAGCCAGATTGCCGCCGAGTACACCGGCGTTGTAATTGTCGGTTCCGACAAAGAAGAGACGCTTGCTGTTGGGGGCATCGGAATCCATGGTGATAACGGGAATACCTTGCTGCATGGCGGCGTCGATATCCGGGCCAATAATGCTGGCGTCTGCCACGGAGACCAAAATGCCAGCCGGTTTTTGCGCCATCACCCTGCGGAAGGCATCGTGTTCGGCTTGCGGGTCATGGCCATCAGGACCCTGCATCTCTGCCTTCACGCCCATTTCGGTAGCGGCGTGATTTAGACCGGCCAGAGCAGTCTGCCAATACTGAACTTTGGTGTTGGCAGCAACCAGGAAGTACTTCTCGCCAGGACTGTGAGGATTGGAGGAACATCCTGCCAAGAATAAGAAAGCCCCTGTTAAAGAGGACGCAAGCAGTATCCGGTTCTTGAGCATATCCGATTAAACGTGGACTATATCATAGCGGGTCTAGGCCAAAGATGTGCAACATAAGCGCTTTTGAGTGCAATGGCGTATCCGGTTTCCTGCATCAGCCGGGGGCGGCTAGCTGCGGCGCTCTGGCGCTAACGCACGGAGCGGGCAGCGATTGCAATGCACGCCTTCTTGTCGCACTGGCAGAGGCCTTTTGCGCCCGGAATTGGACCGTGCTTCGCTACAATCTGGCGTTTCGCCGCAACCGGCCGTTCGGCCCACCCTTACCGGCATACGCGGCGGCGGATCAGACCAGCGTCAAAAATGCCGTTGCGGAGTTGCGCAAGCTGACCGGCGGCACCGTGGTAGCCGCAGGGCATTCGTACGGAGGACGGCAAACGACGATGCTGGCGGCGGAAGAGCCTGCATTGTGTGAGGCGCTAATTGCGTTCTCATATCCGCTTCATCCGCCCAAGAAGCCGGAGCAATTACGGACGGCTCATTTCCCGAGCCTGAGGATTCCTGTGCTGTTCGCGCAGGGCAGCGTTGACGGATTTGGAACGGTTGCGGAGATGCAAAATGCGATGCAGATGATTCCTGGGCCGGCGCGCCTGGCCGTTGTCCAAGGCGCGGGGCATGATCTCAAGAGCGGCAAGTTCAATATAGACGGACTCGTTATTCGCGAGCTGGATGCGATGCTAAGCGATCATTGCTCCCACCCGCCTCCGAGCGCATTATAAAGCTGTACGAGTGACAGCCTCTCATTCAGGCGCGCCTGCGCCAGACCTAGCTCGGCTGCGTAATAAGTGGTCTCATTCGTCAATACTTCGAGATAACTTGCTACGCCGCCGCGATACCGAATTTCAGATAACTGGGCGGCTTCACGCGCGGCAGCGGCGAGCGCTTCCTGATGAGCGCGATAATCGCGATACTTGCCATAAGCGACCAGCGAGTCGGACACTTCGCGAAAAGCCGTCTGAATGGTTTGCTCATAAGTGAGCACATATTGCTGTTTCTGTTCTTCGGCAAGGTGAACATTCGCGCGTAAACTGCCGGCGTTAAAGATAGGTTGAGTAAGTGAGGCCGTATAATTCCAGATCCGGTTTGATCCTCTGAAAAGATTGCCGAGTCCGATGCTCTCCAGCCCGGCCGACCCGGTGAGCGCAATCTGCGGGAACAGTTGCGCGCGGGCTGCGCCGATTTCGGCGTTCGCTGCAATGAGTTGCTGTTCGGCTTGTTGAATATCCGGGCGGCGCTCCAAAAGACGTGAAGGTATTCCGGCAGGCACGGTCTCCGGCAGCGGTTCGTCTTCGAGTTTGCGGCCGCGCGGGATGCTGTGCGGGTTCTCGCCGATGAGAATGCTGATCTGATTTTCACTCTGCGCAATCAGGCGCTCTGTATTGGGAATATTTCCGGCGGCTTCCTCGACAAGTTGCTCTGCCTGACGCACGTCCACAAGCGAGGTGGCGCCGCCTCGTTCGAGTGTCTGTGTCAGTTTGAGTGATTCCTGGCGCGAGGCCAGAGTCTGCTTTGAAATCTCCAGTTGGGAATCGAGCTCGCGAAGCTGAAAATACGCTGTCGCGAGGTTTTCGATGAACGTGTCGACGACAGCGCGCTTGTTCCATTGCGCCTGTAACAGGTTCGCGCGCGCAGCTTCTGTCGCGCGGCGGTATCGGCCCCAAAAGTCGAGATTCCAGGAGACGGCGGCGGTCAGCTCGTCGGCGACGTATGAAAAACCGGGAAAAGCGCCCGGAATGGATGGGGACTTGATGCCGGTTACCGACGGCCCAGCGGAAGCATTGGGAAACTCGTTGGCTCGCGTGATTATGACTTGCTGGTAAGCCTGCAGAATTCGGGAGGCGGCAATACGAACGTCGAAGTTTTGGAAAAGGCCGGTACGAATGAGCTTCTGTAACTCCTCGTCCTGAAAAACAGACCACCATTTCTCATCACCCAGCGAAGCTGCGCTTGCGCTGCCCGTCAAGTCAGGAGTTGCGCCGCGATATGTCGCCGGCGCGTTTATCTGCGGGCGTTTGTAATTGGGGCCAACCAGACAGCCGGTGAGCAGAGTAAAGGCGGCTATAAGGCCGACGGCTGAAAGTTTGCGTTTCATGCCGGGGCCGCCTTCGATTTGCGCGACAGTTTCTTCGATATCTTTTCGACGACATCGAACATAACGGGAATGAAAAAGATCGCGATGAGCGAAGCCGCCAGCATGCCGCCGATAACGGCGGTTCCCAAAATCCGGCGGGACATGGCTCCCGAGCCTTGCGCGCGCCACAGCGGAACGCAACCTAAAATAAACGCAAACGCGGTCATCAGAATAGGCCGCAACCGGATGCGCGCTCCCGTCAAAGCCGCCTCTTCAATGCTCTTGCCGCGCTCTTCGTACTCTCTCTTTGCATACTCCACGATTAAGATGGCGTTCTTGGCGGCCAGACCAATGAGCATAATCAGCCCTATCTGCGCGTAGACATCGTTATCGAAATGCCGCGACCAGAGAAACAGGTAGGCGCCAAGAACAGCAATGGGCGTGCTGAGCAGCACGCTGAAGGGCAGCGACCAGCTTTCATATTGGGCGGCGAGAATGAGAAATACAAAAATGAGCGAAAGCCCGAAGATCAACATGACCGGGACGCCCTGCGAAGCCTTTTGCTCCTGAAAAGACATGCCGCTGTAATCGAAGCCCATCTCATGCGGCATGGTCTGCGCGAATGTCTCTTCGAGCGCTTTCATTGCCTGGCCCGAGCTGTAGCCGGGCGCTGCCTGCGCATTAATCTGAGCAGCGTTGTACTCGTTGTAGCGCAGAATAAATTCGGGTCCTTCGATGTTTTTCAGTTGCGCTACTGATCTGAGCGGCACCATCTGATTCTGGCCATTTGTGATATAAAAGTGCTCTATTTCGTCGGCGCTGGTACGATAATTTCCTTCCGCCTCGACATACACTTGCCATTGCCTGCCGAAGCGGTTGAAGTAATTGACCAGATACCCGCCTAAGAACGTTTGCAGCGTTTGATAAACTTCGCCGATGTTAATGCCTTGCCGCTGGACCTTCATTCGATCGACATCTATATACTGTTGGGGAACGCTGGGAAGATAACTTGTGCTGACGCCAACGATCTCTTTTCTCTTGCGTACTGCGGCCACAAACTTATCGACGTTTTGAGTTAGAAAATCAAGTGACGAGCCGGACCGGTCTTCCAACAGGAATGTCACACCGCCGGAGGTGCCTACGCCCGGAATGGCCGGCGGAGTGAAAGAAAATGCGATGCCGTCCTGTACCTTGGATAATTCGCTGGTGATGTGATCGCGAATGGCGGTATATTGCTCACCGGCTGACTTTCTTTCGCTCCATGGTTTCTCGGTCACAAAGAAGAAAGCGCTATATGTGTTCTGAACCAGACTCAGCAGGCTAAAGCCGATGACCGACGTGCAGCCCTGAATGCCGGGCGTATTCAGGATAATTTTTTCAACCTGCTGCGCGGCGGCGGAGGTGCGCTGCAAGGACGCGGCATTGGGGAGTTGCAAAGAGACGAAGATGTAGCCCTGATCCTCTTCGGGCAGGAACGATGTGGGCAGTCTGGACCCGATTAAGAATGCGACCAGGCCAACTGCGGCGAGAAAGAGGAAGGAGAATCCGGCCTTTCTGATGAGCCTGCCGGAAGTCCGTACATAGCCTTCGGTGGCCCGTCCGAAGGTCCGGTTGAACCAGGTAAAGAAGCGCGCCAGCAAGCCTCTCGATTCCTTCCTCGGCCGCAGTAACATGGCTGCGAGTGCGGGGCTAAGTGACAGCGCATTGAAGGCGGAGAAAATAACGGAAATGGCTATGGTGACCGCGAACTGCTGGTAAAGTCTGCCGGTAATACCCGGCGTGAACACGGTAGGCACAAAGACGGCGGTAAGAATCAGTGCGGTTGCGATGACCGGGCCGGAGACTTCCTTCATGGCCTGCAATGCCGCATCGCGTGGTTTCATTCCCTCTTCGATATGCCGCTCAACTGCTTCCACCACGACGATGGCGTCATCTACGACAAGGCCGATTGCCAGGACAAGTCCGAACAGTGACAAGGTATTAACTGAAAAGCCCAGCAAAGGAAATACGACGAATGTGCCAATGAGCGAAACCGGAACGGCGGCCAGCGGAATAATGGTGGCGCGCCATCCCTGTAGGAATATGTACACGACCAGGATTACTAACGCGAGCGCTTCTAATAACGTGTGTAGAATTTCATCCATGCCTGTGGTCACTGCAAGCGTGGTATCCAAGCTCACGGTATAGGCGAGCCCTTGCGGGAAGCGCTGCGCCAGTTGGCTCATGGCCTGGCGAACGGCTTTTGCGGCGTTTACGGCATTGGAACCCGGTAGCTGATAGATGGCGAGAATGGCCGAGGGTTTCCCGTTGTAGCGGCCGGTGAGATTGTAAGTCTGGGCGCCGAGTTCAATCCGCGCAACATCGCTCAAGCGCAGGTTGGAGCCATCGGGATTCGCTCTCAAAATGATATTGCCGAACTCTTCCGGGGATTCCAGGCGGCCTTGCGCGCGCACCGTGTAGGTGAATTGCTGGCCATTCGGGACGGGCTCCCCGCCAATTTGTCCCGCCGGGTTTACGGTGTTCTGTACATTCAGAGCTGAGATGATCTGGGGAACTGTGACCTGCAACGCCGCCAACCGATCGGGATTTACCCAGCAGCGCATGGCGTATTGACCGGCTCCGAAAACTTGCACGCGGGCAATACCCGGAGTGCGAGTTAGTTGATCCACTAAATTGATGTAAGCGTAATTTGCCAGAAAAACGCTGTCGTAAGCTCCGTTGGGCGAGTACAGGGCAATGAGCATGAGTGGCGAGCTAAGCGATTTCAGCACCGTAACTCCGGCAGTATTTACCAGGGCCGGAAGCTGGGACTGCGCCTGGCTGACGCGCAACTGTGTTAGTACCTGATCGATATTAGAGTCCGTATTTACATCGAAGTTAACCCGAATCTGGCTCTGGCCGTTATTGGCGTTAATCGATTGCATGTAATTCATGTTGTCGACACCGCTGATTTGTTCTTCGAGCGGGGTTGCAACAGACTGGGTAAGCGTTTGGGCGTCGGCTCCGGCATAGAGAGCAGTAACCTGAATTTCCGGAGGAACGATTTGCGGAAACTGGGCTACGGGCAAGCGCAGGAATGAAATAAAGCCGACGAGCACCATCACGATTGCAATGACAATCGCGACGATTGGCCGTCTGATAAAAAAATTCGCCATGACTATTGCCCTTCGGCCCGGCCCTTATAAGGAGACGCGATTTGCGTGGTATCGGCTCGCGGTGTAACTTGCTCGCCGGGCCGGACCTTGGAAGTGCCTTCGGAGACCACCCGGTCGCCGATTTGGAGTCCTTGGCGAATCACCCACATTTGACCCACCCGGTCGCCGACTTGAACAGGTTGTATTTTGATGCGATTGTTGGAATCGAGAACAGCGACCTGGTAAGTGCCCTGAATTTCTGTAACTGCGCGTTGCGGCACCAGCAGCGCATTCTGGTTCATGGCGGTGAGGGCGGTAATGCGTCCGAACTCGCCGGGGCGCAGGATATTTCCCGGATTCGGAAATTCGCCGACAATTTCAATGGTCCCGGTTTGTGTGTTCACCTGCCGGTCGGCAAACAGGATTCGACCGCCGTGTGGATAGGTCTGGTCATTGGCTAACGTAAGTTTCAATGGAACCGGATTTTTGGCGCGCAGAAAATCAATGGTCTGGTCCGGTTCAATCTTTCCGGCAACAGCTAGGTATTCTTGCTCACTGATCGAGAAGTAGGCCTTGATCGGATTCACTTGGGAAACAGTGGTAAGCACGGTGGTTGGCGTCACGAGATTGCCAATTTGGATGGCGGTAATTCCGGCGATTCCGTCGATCAAGGATTTCACCTTGGTGAAGCCAAGGTTCAACTCTGCCGTTTCTACCGCGGCTTGGGCAGACTGGATGGCTGCTTCAGCGGACGCAATCAGCGCCTCGTCTTGCTTTTGGGTTTGAATGTCGTTATCAAGCTGGCTTTGCGCGATGGCATGAGCCTGCGCCAGCGGAGTATCGCGCCGGACGTTGATGGCCGCAAGTCCCAGTTGCGCTTTCGCCTGCCCGAGCTGCCCCTGGGCTTGCGCGAGTTGTCCCTTCGCTTGATCAAGCGCTGCCTGAAACGGCCGCGGATCGATCTCGAAAAGAATCTGATTCTTTCTGACCAAGGAGCCCTCGCGGAAATCCTGCTTTACTAAGTAGCCAGTGACCTGCGGCTGGATATTGGCATTTACGAAACCCTGCAGCGTAGTTACCCAGTTTCCGTAAATAGGGACGTTTTCCTGCGTGACAGTTACAAAACCGACAACAGGTGGTGGCGGCGCCGATGCCGATTGCGATTTCCCGCCGCAGGATGATATGAACAGGTAAGGGCCCAGCCCCACAAGAACTGGAGCCGAAAGACGCAAGAATATGCTTCGAAAAAACAATGCAATCGCCTTATTGGGTGGTGTGTGAGTTTGTGAGCCGCGAATCGGCATAGCAGGCGAGCAATAGTTTGTATTCGTAAATTATCCGTTTCCGTTTGCGCGGCTCAGTTTGCAGATATTGTTCGCTGCAGCTTTTGATGAGCTGCATGCAAACGGCGGCGTAGATTTTCGCCTCTGCTTGCGTTGCACCACTGCTTGCAGAGATGAAAAACTTTGCAATTCGTTGCTCCAAATGCATGCGAATCCTGGTATTCCAAGTGCTCTTAGGAGCGTGCTGAAGCGCCAAAGCCACGGGATGTGTGTCAATGTAGTCGACCGTTACCTGAATCAGGCGATTCAACGTTTCCCTCAAATTGAGGTGTTTGGTTGGCCTGAGGAGGGGCATCCAGAGTTTTTCTATCTCTTGACCGCAGTGCGTGTGCAGCGCGCAGGCGATGGACTCTTTATTGGGAAAGAACTGATACAGCGAGCCGATTGCGGCGTGTGCGCGTTCGGCAATTTCGCTCATGGTGGCGGCTTCATATCCTTTTTCGGCCAAGACTTCGGAGGCGGCATCAAGGAGCGCCATGACTCGTTTTTGTCCACGCGGCTGTTGAGGCAGACGGCGCGGCGCCAGAGCAGAACGCGAGGGCATGCTCATCTTTAGAGATATGAGCCCAGCCTCATGTTTCAGGAAATCTGCTTTCAATTTGCGTTTGGCGGGTGCGGTGATAGTAGATCCGTTATACTCAGAATGCTTCCACCAAGAGCTGGAGTGGCGGAACTGGCAGACGCACGGGACTCAAAATCCCGCGCCCTTCACTGGGCATGAGAGTTCGACCCTCTCCTCCAGCACCACACAAAATCAGCGGCAGGCCCGATGTTTGCGCGCCGTTGCTAAACTGAAGATTACAGTTCACTTCATGCATCGAGGGAAGCTCTAAATGCCTGTGCGGGCGCGCCGGAAATCCGTCGTGGTCGATGTCGGCGGCGTTAAAGTCGGCGGGACGAATCCAATCGTCGTTCAATCCATGACCAATACCGATACGGCGGATACGGGCGCCACGGTGAATCAGGTTATGGAACTGGCGCGCGCGGGGTCTGAGTTAGTGCGCGTCACTGTAAATACCGAAGAAGCCGCTCAGGCCGTTCCAAAGATTGTTGAGACGTTGCGCAATTTTGGCGTGAACGTTCCGATTATCGGCGACTTTCATTACAACGGGCATATTCTGCTGAAGAAGTATCCGGATTGCGCGCGCGCGCTGGCCAAGTATCGCATCAATCCCGGCAATGTGAACATCGGCCGCAAGCAGGACGACAATTTCCGCATCATGATCGAAGCGGCGATTGAGTATGACCGGCCGGTGCGCATCGGAGTGAATTGGGGTTCCCTGGATTCGGTCCTGCTGACGCAGATGATGGATGAAAACTCCAGGTTGCCCGACCCGCTGGACGCCATGGAAGTAACGATGCGCGCCATTGTCGAGAGCGCGCTTCGCAGCGCCGAAAATGCCGAGCGTTACGGCTTGGCACACAACAAGATCATTCTCAGCGCAAAGTGTAGCAATGTGCAGGACCTGATTCACGTCTACGAGATGCTGGGGGCGCGCTGCGATTACCCGCTGCATCTCGGGCTGACGGAAGCCGGTCTCGGATCGAAGGGCATCGTTGCCACAACGGCCGCCCTGTCCATTCTTCTGCAGCAGGGAATCGGGGACACGATCCGCGCCTCGCTAACTCCGCTGCCGAACGGCGATCGAACGGAAGAAGTGATCGTTTGCCAGCAGATCCTGCAAGCCCTCAATCTGCGCAGCTTTACTCCGCAGGTGGCGGCATGTCCTGGCTGTGGCCGCACTACGAGCACGTTTTTCCAGGACATGGCGGATCAGATTCAGACGTATCTGCGCGAGCAGATGCCCGTCTGGCGCGAAAAGTATGCGGGTGTGGAAGAGATGAAAGTCGCGGTGATGGGCTGTGTCGTGAACGGTCCGGGCGAGTCGAAGCACGCGAATATCGGGATCTCGCTTCCGGGCACGTTTGAGAAGCCTGTCGCGCCTGTTTATGTAGATGGCAAGCTCTCCACCACGCTTCGCGGTGATCACATCGTCGCGGAATTTCGCGCTATTCTCGACGACTACGTTGCGAATCGCTACGGCGCTGCCGAGCCGGTAGCGGAAACCGTTGCCTGACGACCAGCAGATACAACACCTTACTCAACAGATCGAGAACCTCTCGTCTGAAGTAGCGCAGTTGCGGGAACGCGTGGCGCAGTTAGAACACGGCGCCGGGTTGCCCGCTTTGCACGGCACACGCAGGGTAGCGCAGTACCCAGCGGCTGCGCCGGTTTCGGCGGCCGCGCCTCCAGGCATCACGGGTCTAAAGTTGCTCAACCGCGCGGGCGCGTTGACGCTTTTCATCGGCATCATCTTTTTTTTCAAGTACGCCGTCGATAACGAATGGATTGGCGCTGCGGGCCGTGTGGTACTTGGAGTGGTGGTGGGCTTGGTGCTGCTTGGCGCCGGCGAATGGCTGCGAAAGCATGGGCAAACTGTTTTTGCGCAAGGCGTGAGCGCCTGCGGTGTCGCCACCATTTATATTTCCGCCTATGCGGCCTGTAGTTACTACAAACTGATCAATCCCGCCTCTGCCTTTATTGCTTTTGTCGCGATCTCAGCCGGCGCTCTGCTGCTTTCACTCCGGTCTTCGGATGTGGTGCTGGCGATTGTCGGTTACTTGGGCGCAGTTGCGGCTCCAGGGCTGTTTCGGGTTCTGAGTCCGAATGTCTGGACCTGGGTGAGTTTTGTCTATCTGTTTGTTCTTCAGGTGCTCGTATTGATCCAGGCGGGTGGGCAATTCCGGCGCTTGCTGCCGCCGCTGACTGCAGCGGCTATCACGATTCAGACGTTTTGGGTAATCAATCCCAAACATCCGATCGTTTGCGTTTTATTTTTCTTTGCGCTGGCCGCGCTGCACTTTCGCTCGCCAAAAGCGGGCGCCGGCGGTTCACAGATCGCCTCAGACGCCTACGTTCTTGGCCACATTTTTGTGCTGCTTGCCGGCATGCGATTTCTTGTCTTTTGGTTTACCAATTTCGGTATGCCGGAGACGCGATCGAGCCTCCTCAGCGAAGCTGGTTCCATCTTTCTGGGAATCTACGGCGTGCTGCTGTTAATTTCGGCAGTGCTGCGCAGATCCACTGTTGACCGTATCATCGGCCTGGCTCTGCTGGGCGTGGTGATCGGCAAGCTGTATGTGGTGGATGTTTGGCTTTTGACGCGGGTCTATCGGATCAGCGCCTTCGTAGCGCTCGGGCTCTTGCTGCTTGTCAGCTCGTATGTGTACTCTCGCTGGAAGCAGCGGAGTTCGGGGGCTTGATGAATTAGCGCCAGATGCTCATCGCATGGGCGACGGCCCGCTGCGCTTCGTCAATATGCATCCAGGCGCGATCGCGAAGGCCGCGCGCTGCAGGATTGTCTTCTTCGTGATCCAGATCGTGACGGGCGCGGCTCAGTACATCCTGTGCGCGCCTCAACCGCTCGGGCGGCAGCCAGTGCGCATCAATGGGTGGGTGGGCGTTGGGATTCTTACCATCCTCCCAGGCGGCCCGCCGGATTTCTTGTAGAGCACGATCGATCTCCGCCACCGCGCGCTCGTCATCGCGAGCGACGCGGCCCCACTGCGGTCCTGCTTCGAGTAGCGCTCGCGCATACCTTAGATCAGAAAGCGCGCGATCGTATCCGGGATGCCGGCCCGGCATTTGCGCACCTGCTCCAATGGGCAACATAAACAGTGTTAACAAAACAGCATGCGAAGTTCGTAGCATTTCTTCTCCTGTTTATTTTCTTAAAATCGCGCACAACGGGCAACAGGCACCCTGTGCGCTTGTTAATTAAAATCGCGCACAACGGGCAACAACGCCCTGTGCGTTTGTTATTTTGATGCTATTGAAAACTCCTTTTCGGCAGTGGGTCGACGTTTATCTGGAATGAAGCAGGGGCTAGTGCCGAGGCCGCGCCCGAAGGTGCCACCGGAAGCACGCCATCGCGGTGCCGCAGTCCCAGACCGAGAATTGCCGGTTCGAGCTCGTCATCGAATTGGACCGTAGCTTCTTCCGATTTGGCGAGTACTGCCGTTCGCCAACGAATTGCGCCGGCCGCTAGGGTGAGAACAGCTACTAGTGCAGTGAGTCGCAGAGGATGCTCCAGCAGGCTGCGTTCGAACGCGGCGCCTTGATTCAGCCGGTATGCGAGTCCAACGAAAGCCAGGAACGCCATATGGAAATACGATCTGCCGGGCAAATACGAACAGGTGAACGGAATCTTCTGAAAGCCAGCGACTGAAAGCTCTGTCACGACGATTCCGATCAGTCCGACAATTACCATGTGGGCCGTTGCCGCGGGCCACGGCCACAAGATGAACAACGGCGCTGCAATTGCCGCCCAGACAGGCGCAACGGCAAGCCCGTAAATTGCCCGCCGGGCTGCTACGGCGCATTCCGGCACGCCGGGGGCGGGCACGATCCTAAAAATCCAGTTCGCGCGGAGCTCAAGCGGCATCGAGAACACAACGCGCGTTCCCACCACTGTTGCGCATATGATAAGGATGCTCGATACCAGCAGCGACACATTCGCCCTATACCAAGGGTCGGCTGCCGAGCCCACGTACTGGCCGAAAACAGGCACTTTCGATATAAAGATTCCCAACCCGAGCGCCATCCCAAGGTAGAAAATCAGAATCATCCGGTGCTGCCGGCTGCGTAACAAGGTCCGCACTGCGAATTGACCTACGGCCGTTTCGAGCGAATTCCCGAATGGCGGTAGCCACCGCAGCCGCGCAGAGGGCAGTATGTCGGATTGCTCGGCAATTTTTGGCAGCGTACGAAAATAGCAGATTGTGTATGCGCCGGCCCCGCCGCACATCGAAATCGCGAGCCCCATCCAGGCCCGCTGCGCCCACGGAGCAAGCATGAACGGCAAAGGTCCATTGAGCGCTTGAAACAATCCGAAAAACCAATACGACGGCAATAGCGACAGCAGCCCTCGGTTCTCCAGCAGCACCCCCGGTCCGGCAAACGGCCCTTGCAGAAAGTAGACCGCCAGCAAGAGACAGAAACAAGCTAGCTGCAGCAACGATGAGACGCGTAGAAATATCTGTCGCGGCAGCAGTTGCGCCACGCCCTGCACAGTCAGCACGCAACAGAAGACAAAAGCGCCCCCAGCGAATAATGCAATCCAGTAAGCGGCGAACGATCGCAGCGTGTTCACGAATCCGGCTCTTCCCGCCTCGAGCCACGTGGCAAGCGAAATCGCCGGCTCACCCGTTAACCTCTGCCGAATGTGCTCGCCCAGTTGCTCGGGATTGAGGATCAGGTTCGGGCCGGTATTGATCAGCACCACGACAGCGTAGCCGCCCTGCGGATGAAACAAAACAAAGCTGGTGTAACCTCCGGTTGCGCCGCTGTGCTCAAATATTCCGGAGTTGGCGCGATGAAACCATGCGAGCGCGATCCGGCGGTCATCTCCAACATCCGCACGAAGCCGGTGCGATTCTGTCAGCGCCGCCGCAAGCGTTGGAAATTTTCGCGGATTTAGTTGCGCTTCGAGATACGTGAGCATGTCACCAGCGGTCGTGCGAATCCCTCCGGCGCCTGCCAATGCATCCAAATCCCAGACATGAACAGGCCTGTGCGGCGCATTCCCGCTATGCCCCTGAATTAAGCGCTCCCATTGCTCCTGTGAAAGCGAAACGACGGTATCGTTCATGCCGAGGGGCCCGGTAATCTCCCGCCTCAGAAGCTCCGGGTAGGTCGTTCCCGCTCTGTTTGCGAGCGCCTGGCCCAGCAGTCCGAAACCAAGGTTGCTATACAAGTACGAAGGATGCGCTGGACGTCTCACCCCTCGTTTCGCGATGTACGCGTATAAATTCGCTGGATGATAGTCAGCATAGGGGTTCGTCTTGTCCACTGGATCGAAGTTATCGGGCATTCGCGGCAACCCGGAGTGTTGTGTCGCCAGATCGAGCAGTGTAATCTCGTTGCCTTTCGGCTTGGCGACGGTAGCTTGCGGCAACAGCACACGCACGCGCTCATCTAAGGTAACTTTTCCTTCTATGACCATCTGCGCCAGCAGTAATCCCGTAAATGTCTTCGACACGGAACCGACCTCGAAGATTGAGTCGGGCTTCGCAGTTCCGTACGTGAACACACGCCGCCCGCCATGCTCCACCACTCCGATTGCGATCCCAGCGTCATCACCCAAGGCCAGCCTGCCGCTTCCGGGTTCTCGCGCCTTGGTCATATCGCGGTCCAGCACGGGCTGCAAGCCGGTTACGTCCACTGGAGCCAGCGCGCGATCATACTTGGGTGGTGGCAGCGTCGGCGCGGCTGAGAAAGCAAATGGCGCGACAATGCCCGGCAGAACATTGAGGCACAGCACCGTAATGCTCAACGCGGTGGCCACCGCGGCAACTTTGGACAAAAACATCGTGTGCGCCCGCAACGGCAACGGGCTAAGCACCATAACGTCGCGCCGGTCCGGGAACATGGACTCCCAACTCAAAACCGCAAACAAGCCGACCACGAGCATCGTTGTGGCAATGATGAAGTGTTCCGTGGCCCAGGTGAACAGCAACCCCACTTCGGATGGAGTGCTGTCCGTCATGATCACGGCCGGAAGCAGCACCCAAAAACTGAAAAGCACGAGCAGCGCTGCAAATTGTCCGAGCAGTTTCCTGATATCCCCCTGGGGCGCGAGCAGTTCCAGGTCGATGATGCGAAAAAGAAATTCGCGATACAGCACGCGCAATTGAAGCTTCATCACGCTGGGCGCCTCAGGCCAGAATCAGATTTGCGATTTCCCGAGAAATGCTTTCCGTGTCCTGCTCCACTGCCAACTGCGAAAAGATCTGTTCAAGCGTCGGCAGCGCCATCAGCGTCCGCAGCGCTTCAATGGAATCGTCGGCAACAATCGTTCCGCGGTGCAGAATCACCACGTGAGAGCAGATCCGCTCCACTGTCTCGAGCTCATGCGAACTGAACAGCACCACTTTCCCGCGCGCGGCGAACTCTCGGACCAGGCTGCGCACCACCAGCCCGAACGTCACATCGAGCCCGGAAAAAGGCTCGTCCAGCAAAATCAGATCGGGATTATGCAGCAGCGCCGCCGAAAGCAGCACTTTCTGCCGCATTCCTTTGGAATAAGAAGATAAAGGCAGGTCTCGATCGCCGCGGAGAGAAAAGAGCCGCAGCAAACCGTCGATCTTATCTGCTGAAGAGTGCCGCGGAAGACCTCGCAACTGCGCGACCATCGTTAGGTATTCCAGCCCCGTCAAGTGCGAATAAAGATGCGGCTCTTCGGGGACATAGCCGGTGCGCCGCTTGAATTCAAACCAGTTGCGCTCCACCGGTTCACCATCGAACAGAATGGCCCCCCGAGTCGGTTCTACCAGGCCGGTGATCATCTTCAGCGTGGTTGACTTGCCCGACCCGTTCGGCCCCAGGTAACCAGTAATCTCTCCCGCGCGCGCCGTGAAACTTACATCGTTTACAGCCGGAATGCTAGAGTACAGCTTTGTAACGCCACGTAGTTCGAGCACTGAATACCTTTAGGTTTCCAGAAGTTCTACCTGCCGAGTCCCAAACAAGACAAAATTAGACGATGGCCGAGGATCAGGTTCACCAGGATACCTATGCCAAACTTCCAAAGGCCCGACCGGAAGAGCCACTGCCGGCAAAGAGAAATAAAACAATCAAGCAGAAGCGCTATGCCGGTTTCAGATGTTTGCCTCAGATCAAAGATCCACAGCAATTCCTCCCCAAATCGTTCTTCGAACCCAATCGGATGCAACCAAAGTAAACCGCGATAAAGAGCCCGGATCACGTTGAGCTCCCTTGAAATCCCAAATGCAGCTTTGCCTCGCGGATTGCTTGTTCTAAACGCGCGATCTCTGTCGAAAGGACGCGCCGCCCAAGCTTGCTTAACCGGTAGTACCGGCGTCTGGATTCGGCGCCTGTTGAGGAATTCTCAGTCTCTTCGACCAAGCGCTCCTTCATGAGCTTCTGAAGGTTGTCATACAGCGTGCCGGGACCCAGCTTGTAGCGTCCACTCGATTGACGGGCGATATCTTGCATGATTCCGTACCCATGGCGCTCTTCGGCAGCCAGGGAAAGCAAAATGTGCAGCGCTGCAGGTGAAAGAGGCGAAAAGCGCTCGAAATCGTGTTTCACGGTCGATTTCCGTTATACCGGATTCCGACTGTCGTGTCAACCTCTATTCAAGACTTTCCATCACGTACACCGTTTCCGGAATCCAAAAGGCAACGCCATAAAAAACCGAAAAGGCGCAGTAAGGTGCTGAAACGCCAGGCGCAGATCAGTGCCTTTGCACCAACTTCTGTATTTCGTCCAGTTCTTTTCCCGCCTCGGCCCATTTACCCTCTGCGCTTAGGTCCTTATAGCGCTGCAAATGAGTCCTTATCGCCTCTAACGTTTGTTCCGCCTGATTTGTTGACGGCTGGGCCGGCGGAAGAGCGCCAGCGGTCGTCTGCGCCTGGGCCGCATTAGCGTTCGTGGTTTCGGAAGCCGGGCGCACGTTGACCGGTTCCGTGCCGCCGGTTAATCCGATCAGTTGCTGAAGCGCCTCTTCGTAAGTGTTGGCATAGGCAAGCAGGTTGCCCATAACCAAAGCTACTTTCTTCAATTGCGGCATGCTCGCCTGAGCTGCTTGGATGTAAATGGGCTCCACATACAGAAAACTATTGTTAATCGGCAAAACCAACGTTTGGCCGCGCAATACTTGTGACCCCTGTTGGTTCCAAAGGCTTAGATCCTTAGAAATCGTTTGGTCCTGATTCACGCGCCCATCGATCTGGATAGGGCCATAGATGAAATTCTGTTTCGAGAGTTGTTCAAAGACTAACTCACCCAGGTGGGCCCCATCGCAGCGCGCGTACATCACGCCGATTAAATTATTCTTACCGGCGGGAGTGAACGTGGTAATCAGCATGAACTCCGGCGTGTCGCTGTTGGGAAGCGTCGCAACCACATATGTTGGAGAAACAAAACTACCTTCGGAGCCGCCCTGCTGGCGTCCGGCAGTCCGGGCCAAATCCCACATGTCCGCGCGATTGTAGAACGATTCCGCATCGCGCATGTGAAAGGCGCGATAGATTTCCGCCTGCGCGCTGAACAGTGTTTCCGGGTAGCGCGCATGGCGTCTCAAGTCGGCGGGCATGGCCGATTCCGGCTTGAACAATTGCGGAAACAGGTGCCAGTAGGCTTGTATTAATACGTCATCCGGAGCGAACACATACATGTTCGTCTCGCCGGTATAGGCATCGACAGTTGCCTTGACTGAATTGCGAATGTAATTGATCTGCTGATCCTGAACGTCCATCTCGCGCGAATACGGATGAACGCTCGAGGTCATGTAGCCATCAACGATCCAAACCAAACGCCCGGCATCTGTAACTACCAGGTAGGGATCAGGGTCCCACGTCAGAAAACCCGCGAGCGTATGTAGACGGTCCGTGATGGGCCGGTGAATCATCATCCGGCTGTGGCCCGTCATGTAGCTCGTAAGCAAAATATTCGGGTCGCCATAGGAAACGGCTGCGGCTAGCCGATCGAGAAAAGAGACAGAAATTCCACCGCTGTCGTTATAAGTGGTGTACACGCTCTGTGATCCGGAGGGATAGTTGAACTCGGGCTGTGACGTGTCGACAAAAACAGGTTCGTGGGCCTCTTCGCTGTAGTAAATCTCCGGTTTAGTAAGTTGAAGACTCCTGGTGGTTACATCCGGCGGCGCATTTTCGATCAGCAATACTGGCAGGCCGTCCGGAGTGATGCGATTTGCCTCCGCCATCACCAGGCCATAGCCATGTGTGTAAATCAGATGAGTATTAATCCAGCGATTGCTGGCAGCGCCGAGTTGACGAATCTCAAGCTCACGGGGTGCTACCAGTACCTGGCGTATGTTGCCGTCGATGTTATAGCGGTCCACATCGGCGGTGAGATAGACGTATGGCCGAAGCGGCTGAATCTGGGAGATAGTATCGTGAAACGCCTGAAAATCCCAAAGGCGCACATTGTCGAGCAGCGCCTTATGCTTTGTGTAATCGATGGGCACTTGAAGCTTTGCTTCAAGCGTGGTTTCTGTCACCCGCTGGTTTAGGCCATAGGCGGAGCGAGTAGCTTCAATATGGTGCTGAATGTAGGGCCTTTCGAGCGCGAGCTCATTCGGACGCACGTAAACCGCCGCGATAATACCCGGAACGAACCATCGCACTGGAAGCAGCAGTAATAAAAGCAGCGCGAATCGCCCGCGCCGCGCCAAAACGAGTACTGCTGCGAGAATCGCGCCCGCAATCAACATCCATTGCAGCGGCAGCGTGACGTGATCTGCCACCCAGTCGACGCCGACTAAGTAGGTTCCATGATCGTCCAGCAACATCCCATACCGGCTGAAGAAAAATTCGAGCGAGATCCCCAGCAGCACGATGGCAATGAGAAGCCGGACAAAGCGCGAATTGAATGCTTCTCCTAATGCACTGCCCTCAAATTCAAAGCTGGCTGGCGTGGCGAAATTGGGCAGGTGTCTATACAGGTTCTCGGCGTGTGATGCCGCCCAGTAGATGATTAGCGAGATCACCGCGCCGGTGAGCACGACGCGCAACAGCATGCTGTAGAAAGGCAGAAGAAAAAAGTAAAAGTGGAGCGGGTTGCCGAAAATGGGATCGACAAATTCGCGTGGCGACGGGGTAATGCGCAGGCCTCCGAAGTAGCGGACCACAGTCCAGTTGTTGACTGTGGCATTGGCCACGATGATGGCGAGAACAGCTAAAGCCACCAGTGCGATCTTCGAAACGGCCGAGCGGTTAAAGACTCCGAGCAGCGGCGCGTCTTTGTTGCGGCGGGTTCCGAACCGGAATGCGATCCAGAACGCCGCGAAGAACAACACACATGCCAACGCGACCGGGCCAGAGCTGTATATGAGCAGGCTCATCCAGGTATCGAGTTGATGCATCTCGCTCCACCACGAGTAATCGATCCATGTCGAGGCGATGAACCGGGATGCAATAAAGATGATGAAGAGGGCGACGATGACAAATAGCAGTACGCTTCGTCTTCTTTGCCGCTCGCCGATGTAGCGGTCTCTTTGTACGCGCAAACAGCGAGTATATCGCCGTTACGCGGCCGTGCGGCGGTTTTCTGCGCGCAAAATAGCGAGCAATCCGGCCATTACAGCGGTGAACACCTTACGGCGGCGATGGACGATGCGGACCGGGCGATAAAGCTCCGGTGGATCCAGTTTCAGCGCCACCATGCGGCCTTGCTCCAAATCCTCCCGCATCACGCGTTCCGGCATGATGCTGATGCCCGCGTGGTGCGCTACCGCTTCCTTGATCATCTGCAGGTTGTCGAAATGCATGCTGATTTCAACCTTGACTTTGTGCTCCTTAAAATAGCGCTCGATGTGGGATTGAATCGGCAGATCGTCATCAAAGCCGATGAATGTCGAACCTTCGAGCGCCGAAGCGGTCACCTTCCGGCGTTTTGCCAGCGGATGATGCGGCGCTACCGCAACCACCATTTCTTCGTCCCGCCACGGCAGTGCGATGATGTCGCGCGAGGATTCGGCATAGCTCATCAGGCCCAAATCGGCCTGATCTTCCGCCACCGCTTCCCAAACGCGCTCCGGGCGAAGATAGGAAACTTGCAACTCCGCCTCCGGAAATTTGCCTGCGAAGTGCCGCTCGAGTTCTGACATCTCCGTCAGCCCGACCGAATAGATGGCTGCCAGCCGGACGGTTCCGGTGGTGGCGCGCTTGAGACGCGCCAGCTCTGCCTCCAATTCTTCATGCCGCCGAAGGACTTCGCGGCAGTACTCCAATACAATTTTGCCCGCCGGCGTAATTACGAGGGGCCGGCGCGTGCGATCAAACAGCTCCGCCCCGAGCTCGCGCTCCGCTTCCCGAAGCGCCTGACTGGCGGCCGACTGGCTTAGCTCATTGGCCTGTGCGGCCTTGCTGACGCTCTTGTGGTGCGCTACGTCACGTATCAGGCGAAGAGTGGAGAGGTTCACAAAGCCGTAGGATAACATAAGAATTTCTGATATAGCGAGCGATCAAATTCGATTTGACTAATATTGTCCAGATCGGTATACTGGCTTTTCCCCCACGTTCGCGGAATGGAGGTACTAGTGTCCCTGAACGATGCGCCGCCAGTATTAAACGGCTTGCCCCCGCAACAAGGGCTGTATGATCCAGCGCACGAGCACGATGCCTGCGGGATCGGCTTTGTTGTGCGCATCAACGGCGAGCCGTCGCACGACATTATCCAGAAGGGCCTGGAAATTCTGGTGAACCTGCGGCATCGCGGCGCTTGCGGCTGCGATTCCGAAACCGGCGATGGCGCCGGCGTTCTGATTCAAATTCCGCATGAATTCTTTGCCCGCGAAACGGCTTCATTGGGCATTCGCCTCCCGGATGCCGGCGAGTACGGCGTCGCCATGTGCTTTCTGCCGGTAGAACGCCAGCAGCGTCTCGCCTGCGAGGGCATTCTCGAAAAAATTTCGCGTGAAGAGGGGCTGATGGTGCTGGGCTGGCGCGATACGCCGGTTCAGGTAGATGCTATTGGCCGGGTCGCGCGTGCATCGCAGCCCTATATTGAACAATTTTTCGTTGGGTGTCCGGAGGGTCTGAGTACAGAGCAGTTCGAGCGCAAACTTTACGTGGTCCGCAAGCGTGCTGAAGCGGCTATTGCATGTTCGGACATGCGGGACAAGAGCTTTTTCTACATCCCGTCGTTTTCCGCGCGCACCATTGTTTACAAGGGCCTGCTGTTAGCCCATCAGATTGGCGAATTTTATAACGAACTGCTCGACCCTGCGGCCAAGAGCGCCTTGTGCCTTGTGCATCAGCGCTTCTCGACCAATACGTTTCCCACGTGGCAGCTGGCGCACCCGTTTCGGTATCTCTGCCATAACGGGGAGATCAACACGATCCGCGGCAATATCAACTGGATGAACGCGCGCCAGGCGGTGATGACATCGCCGAACTTCGAAGACATCAAAAAAATTTACCCGGTCATCCAGCCGGGCATCAGTGACTCGGCTGCTCTCGATAACGCGGTGGAGTTGCTCACCATGGCGGGACGCACATTGCCCCACGTGATGGCGATGTTAATTCCTGAAGCCTGGGATGCAGATGTGACGATGTCGCAGGAAAAGCGAGCGTTCTACGAATACCATGCATCTTTGATGGAACCGTGGGATGGCCCGGCGGCAGTTGCCTTCACCGACGGCAACGTGATTGGCGCCACGCTCGATCGCAATGGCCTTCGTCCCGCGCGCTATCTGGTGACCAACGATGGATTGCTTGTCATGGCGTCAGAAACCGGAGTGCTTCCGTTTCAGCCGGATGAGATCGTCTACAAGGGGCGGCTGCAGCCGGGAAAGATGCTTCTTGTGGATCTGGAGCAGGGCCGCATTGTCCCCGACGAAGAAATCAAGCACAGTCTGGCGACGCGCAAGCCGTATGAAGAGTGGTTGAAACAGAATCAGATCACTCTGCAAAGCCTGCCGGAGCCCACGCGCATCCAGCCTTCCGATCACGCTACCGTGATCTCGCGCCAGCGCTGTTTCGGCTATACGGATGAGGATGTTCGGATGCTCCTCTCGCCCATGGCCATTAACGGAGAAGAGGCCATCGGCTCGATGGGCACGGACACACCACTTGCCTGTTTATCTGACAAGCCGCAATTACTGTTTAACTATTTCAAGCAGCTTTTTGCGCAGGTAACCAACCCGCCCATCGATCCGATCCGGGAAGACATGGTGATGTCGCTCACCAGCTATATCGGTACGGAGCGCAACATTCTCGCCGAGACGCCGGAGAACTGTCACACGCTCAAGATGCCGCATCCGGTGTTGACGAATCGCGATCTCGAAAAGCTGCGGCGCGTCTCGCGCGGCGATCTGCTTGCCTCCACGCTTCCCACCATCTTCGATGTGCTCGAAGGCGAGCGCGGGCTGAAGCGGGCGCTTGATAGCCTCTGCCGGCGCGCTTCGCTGGCTGTCAAAGCCGGCTACACGCTGCTGATCCTTTCTGACCGCGGTATCGACGAAGAGTTTGCGCCGATACCCAGCCTGCTCGCGTTGACGGCCGTTCACAATCACCTGACTCGTGAAGGAACGCGCACCGGGGTCGCGCTGATCATCGAATCGGGCGAGCCACGCGAAGTGATGCATTACGCGCTGCTGATTGGCTATGGCGCCAGCGCAATTAATCCCTATCTGGCGATTGAAACGATTGAGGAGCTTGCCGCCAGTGGTGAACTCACTCACGGCATTACGCCTGAAGCTGCCATTAAAAACTACGTGAAAGCAGTGAATAAGGGGCTGCTGAAGATCTTTTCAAAGATGGGCGTTTCCACGTTGCAGAGTTACCGCGGCGCGCAGCTCTTTGAAGCCGTTGGCCTGAATCAGGAATTGATCGATCAGTACTTCACCGGCACGGCCTCCCGCATTGAAGGGGTTGGGTTGGACGTTCTGGCGAATGATGCCATTCAGAACCACGCTCTCGGCTTTCGCCCGATTTCGGAATCGGAGACCGAGCTGCCAGTGGGTGGCAACTACTATTACCGCGTAAACGGGGAGAATCATCTGCTGAACCCGCAGACGGTAAGCACGCTGCAACATGCTGTGCGGCAGGAAAGCTACGCCACTTTTGAGCAGTACGCCTCGGCAATTGACGAGCAGAACGAAAAGCTCTATACATTGCGCGGTTTGATGCAATTGAAGACCCTTGCGCATCCGTTGCCGCTTGCAGAGGTGGAACCAGCGAGCGAGATTGTGAAGCGCTTTGCCACCGGCGCCATGTCGTTTGGCTCGATTAGCGCCGAAGCACACGAGACGTTAGCAATTGCTATGAACCGCATCGGTGGCCGTTCGAACACGGGCGAGGGCGGGGAAGACGAATCGCGTTTTATTCCGCTGCCCAACGGCGATTCGCGGCGGAGCGCAATCAAGCAGGTGGCCTCAGCGCGCTTCGGCGTGACGACGCATTATTTGGTGAATGCTGACGAGCTGCAGATCAAAATCGCACAAGGCGCCAAGCCCGGTGAAGGCGGTCAACTGCCCGGCCACAAAGTGGACGAGACGATTGCGCGCGTCCGGCATTCCATTCCGGGCGTCGGGCTGATTTCGCCGCCGCCGCACCACGATATCTATTCCATTGAAGATCTTTCGCAACTGATTTTTGACTTGAAGAACGTCAACCCGGCTGCGCGTGTTTCGGTCAAGCTCGTCGCCGAAGGGGGCGTAGGGACCGTCGCGGCGGGCGTCGCAAAGGCGCGTGCCGATGTTGTTCTCATCAGCGGTTATGACGGCGGCACCGGCGCTTCTCCGCTCACTTCCATCAAGCATGCCGGAACTCCGTGGGAACTCGGCCTGGCGGAAACCCAGCAGGTGCTCGTGATGAACGATTTGCGCAGCCGCATCCGCGTGCAGGTGGACGGCAAGCTCCAGACCGGCCGCGATGTGGTGATCGCAGCGCTTCTCGGCGCCGAGGAATTTGGTTTTTCCACGGCGCCGCTGGTCGCCATGGGCTGCATCATGATGCGCAAATGCCATCTGAATACCTGCCCGGTCGGCATCGCGACGCAAAATCCGGAACTGCGCAAGAAATTTCAGGGCACGCCGGAGCACGTCATCAATTTCTTCTTTTTTATTGCAGAACAGGTGCGCGAGTGGATGGCGAAGCTCGGGTTCCGCACCATGGACGAGATGATCGGCCGGGTGGACATGCTCGAAATGCGTCCCGCCGTCGATCATTGGAAAGCGCGCGAACTGGATTTCTCCACTATTCTGTACAACCCGCAGGTCCCGGCGCGTGTAGGCCGGAGGCGGATCATGGCGCAGGATCACCGCCTCGACGAAGCGCTCGATCACACGTTGCTGCGACTCGCCCAGCCTGCGTTAGACAGCGGCACTCCGGTGAATCTCGATCTCAAGATTCGAAACGTGCATCGTGCAGTGGGCGCGATGCTGAGCGGAGAAGTCGCTCGGCGCTACGGTTCAGTTGGATTAGCGGAGGATACCATCCGCATTCGGTTTGAAGGCAGTGCCGGTCAGAGCTTTGGAGCTTTTCTCGCGCCCGGCATTACCTTGCTTCTCGAAGGCGACACGAATGATTACACGGGTAAGGGCCTGTCTGGGGGAAAAATCGCAATCTATCCGCCGCGAGCTTCCACATTTAAGCCCGAAGAAAATATTCTGGTCGGCAACACCGTGCTTTACGGCGCCACCAGCGGCGAAGCCTATTTCAGCGGCATCGCGGGCGAACGCTTCGCTGTGCGAAATTCAGGTGCAGTGGCGGTTGTGGAGGGTGTCGGCGATCACGCCTGCGAATACATGACCCGCGGCACAATCGTTGTGCTTGGGCAAACAGGCCGTAACTTCGCTGCCGGAATGAGCGGAGGAATCGCTTACGTTTTCGATCCTGCGGGCGATTTCGCCAGGGTCCGTTGCAATCGCGCCGGTGTCGATGTTGAGCCTATCTTCGATCCCGCGGACGTGCTTGCTCTACAGACACTGATCGAAAAACACGTGCTGTATACGGGAAGCCCGCTAGGCAGACGAATTCTTGATCAGTGGCCGCAACCGGTGCGATGTTTCGTGAAAGTGTTCCCGCACGAGTACAAGCGCGTTCTGCAGGCAGGTTCTGCTCGCGCCGCGAAGCCTGACAGACCCGCGCCCGCTCTTGAGCTACTTCCTGCCGTCGTTTCCGGAGGGATGAGGTGATGGGAAAACCAACCGGATTTCTGGAATACACCAGAGAATTGCCCCCGCGCCGGCCTGTGCTCGAGCGCGTCAATGATTGGTTCGAAGTCTACCAGGACTTCCCAACACACAAGGTCCAGTATCAGGCCGCGCGCTGCATGGATTGCGGCGTTCCGTTCTGCCACACGGGTTGCCCTCTCAACAACCTAATTCCGGACTGGAACGATCTTGTCTATCGCGACCGCTGGCGCGATGCGCTTCGTGCGCTCCATGCCACAAACAATTTCCCTGAATTCACTGGCCGTATCTGCCCCGCTCCGTGCGAAGAGGCTTGTGTGCTGGGCATCAATGAGCCGCCAGTCACCATCAAGCTGGTTGAGCAACACATCATTGATTACGCCTTTCAAGCCGGCTGGATACAGCCGGAGCCTCCGCGCCGCCGCACTGGGAAGCGCGTTGCCATTGTCGGCTCCGGGCCTGCTGGATTGGCGGCAGCGCAACAGTTGAATCGCGCCGGTCACAACGTTGTCGTGCTCGAAAAGCACGACCGCATCGGAGGGCTGCTCCGCTACGGGATTCCCGATTTCAAGCTGGAGAAAAGCTGGGTTGACCGCCGCCTCGAGCAGCTAATTGCAGAAGGCGTGGAATTTCGCACGAACGTTCATATCGGCGCTGATATTCCGGCCGAGGAACTCTTGCGGCAATACGATGCCGTTCTGCTTGCCATAGGCGCGGAGCAACATCGTGATCTCGACATCCCAGGCCGGAATCTAAACGGTATTCACTTCGCGATGGATTACCTCACCCAGCAAAACAGGCACTGCGCAGGTGACGTCTTGAACGAAACCGAGGAGATTTCGGCCGCAGGTAAACGAGTCATTATTATTGGTGGCGGCGACACCGGTGCAGATTGCCTCGGCACGGCGCACCGGCAAAAAGCGGCGTCGGTGCATCAACTGCAGATCCATCCGATGCCTCCCGAAAATCGTCATCCGTCGACGCCGTGGCCGCTATGGCCCTTGAAGCTGCGAATTGAAGCGGCACACGAAGAAGGTGGGGTGCGCGAATGGAGCGTGCTCACAACTCACTTTTCGGGTGACGAAGAGGGCAACGTGAAACGGCTGCACTGTGTGCGCGTAGGTCCTAAACCGGCGCTGGAGCGCATGCCAAACAGCGAGTTCTATTTGGATGCCGACCTCGTCCTCATCGCGATCGGCTTCGCCGGTCCGGTGCACAGCGGATTACTGGAGCAATTGCCTCTCAAACTTGACGTGCGCGGCAATATTGAAACCAATGGAGCTTATGCGACCTCCGTCCCGCGTGTCTTCTCTGCCGGCGATGCCCGGCGCGGCCAGTCACTCGTGGTCTGGGCGATTGCCGAAGGCCGTAAGGCCGCCCATCATATTGATCAATTTTTGATGGGCGGGAGCAATCTGCCTGTTTAGCATTCCTTACTTACTACACTGAAACAAGGAGTCAATGGGGTCGAATGTAGCCGAGCCGCGCGCGAGCGGTGTAGCCGTACTCGCGGGTGAGCACGCGCCCGAAAAAGCGCTGTTCGGAATTCTTGCGGCCATCAGTTTCTGCCACCTGCTAAATGACATGGTGCAGTCGCTGATCCCGGCCATCTATCCGATCCTCAAGTCTTCCTTTCATCTCGATTTCGGCCAGATCGGGCTGATCAGCTTCACTTATCAACTCGTCGCGTCACTGCTGCAGCCATTTGTCGGTTTGTATACGGATAAGCGCCCGAAGCCCTACTCACTTGCAATTGGGATGACCCTCACGCTTGCTGGTCTGCTGCTGCTTGCGACAGCATCGCGGTTCAGCATGCTGCTCATTGCCGCCGGATTCGTCGGGGTGGGGTCATCGATTTTTCATCCCGAATCCTCGCGTGTGGCTCGTATGGCATCCGGAGGCCAGCATGGGTTGGCGCAATCGCTGTTCCAGGTGGGCGGAAATGCCGGTTCGGCGTTAGGGCCGCTGTTAGCGGCATTTCTTGTTCTGCCGAAAGGACAGCACAGCATTGCCTGGTGTTCGCTCGCGACGTTGCTCGGAATCGTTATTCTGTTTCGAATCGGGAACTGGTATAAGTTCGCCGGGACGGGCCCGAAATCGGACCGCCGCGTCGCGTTGCAACGCCCGGCGCTGTCTTCGAAAAAGATTGCTTTTTCGATAGCCATTCTCGTTGCGCTGATCTTTTCAAAGTATTTCTATCTGGCCAGCCTGGGAAGTTACTACACTTTCTATCTCATTACTAAGTTCCACGTTACGGTGCGCACGGCCCAATTACTTCTGTTTCTGTTTTTGGGCGCAGCGGCGGTGGGAACTGTTGCGGGCGGGCCCATCGGAGACCGCATGGGCCGCAAGCTCGTAATCTGGTGGTCGATTCTCGGCGTGCTGCCGTTCACGCTGATGCTGCCCTACGCGAACCTCTTCTGGACCGCTATTCTCACGGTTATCATCGGCCTGATTCTTGCATCGGCCTTCACCGCCATCCTTGTTTATGCGCAAGAACTGATGCCCGGCAAAATCGGCATGGTTTCCGGCCTCTTCTTCGGATTCGCATTCGGTATGGGCGGAGTAGGCGCAGCGGTTCTAGGCAAAGTAGCAGATGCCACCAGCATTACGTTCGTGTATCACGTCTGCTCGTATTTGCCTGTTATCGGGCTGTTGACCGCCTTTCTTCCGAATGTGGAAAAGAGAAAGGTGCGGCAGGCGGTTTCGCCTGCCAAGGTTCATTAATACCGGTAATGATCGGCCTTGTACGGCCCTTCAACCGGTACGCCCAGATACTCTGCTTGCTTTGGACTAAGGGTCGTCAGCTTCGCGCCGATCTTGTCCAAATGCAGGCGCGCCACTTCTTCATCCAGCTTTTTCGGTAACGTGTAAACGCCTGTCTTATACGTGTCGCGATTCTTCCAGAGGTCGAGCTGTGCTAGCGTCTGGTTTGAAAAGCTGTTGCTCATAACAAAGCTCGGGTGACCGGTCGCGCAGCCCAGGTTTACCAGGCGGCCTTCGGCCAGCAGGAAGATGCTATGGCCGTCCGGAAAAGTGTACATGTCTACTTGAGGCTTGATGTTGGTGCGTTTCACGCCTTTGGCTTCATTCAGCCGGTCCACCTGAATTTCGTTATCGAAGTGGCCGATATTGCAGACAATCGCCTGGTCCTTCATGTACTGCATGTGCTCCAGAGTGATGATGTCCACGTTGCCGGTGCACGTGACGTAAATATCGCCCCGGCCGAGTGTGTCTTCGATGGTCGTGACTTCGAAGCCTTCCATAGCGGCCTGCAACGCATTGATGGGATCAATTTCAGTAACCACAACTCGCGCGCCCATACCGCGCAGCGAATGTGCTGAACCCTTGCCGACATCTCCGTAGCCGCAAATCACGGCAACTTTGCCAGCCAGCATCACATCGGTCGCGCGTTTGATTCCATCGGCCAGCGACTCCCGGCATCCGTATAAGTTGTCGAATTTTGATTTCGTGACGGAATCATTGACGTTGATGGCGGGAACCAGCAACTTGCCCGTTTCCTGCATCTTGTACAAGCGGTGAACGCCTGTCGTTGTCTCTTCCGAAACGCCGCGCCATTCTTTCGCGATGTTGTGCCAGCGCTGCGGGTCTTCTCTATGAATCTTCTTCAGTAGATCTTTGATGACTTTTTCTTCGTGACTGGCCGAAGCCGTGTTCACCCAATCACTGCCTTCTTCGAGCTCGTAGCCTTTGTGAATGAGCAGCGTGACGTCGCCGCCGTCATCGACTACCAACTGCGGACCTTTTCCACCCGGATGGCTGATGGCCTGATAGGTGCACCACCAATACTCTTCGAGCGTTTCACCCTTCCAGGCGAATACCGGTACCCCGGCTGCCGCGATGGCAGCGGCGGCGTGATCCTGCGTAGAAAAAATATTGCAGCTTGCCCAGCGCACGTCTGCGCCCAATTCCACGAGCGTCTCAATCAGGACCGCGGTCTGGATCGTCATGTGCAGCGAGCCTGTGACACGCACGCCCTGCAGCGGTTTTTCCGGTGCGTACTTCTCGCGAATAGCCATTAAGCCGGGCATTTCGTGCTCGGCAATTTGAATCTCTTTGCGGCCCCAATCGGCTAAGCCTAAATCGGCAACCTTGTATTCGGACGCAGTTCTATTGAGAGCTAATGTAGACATTCCTTTCTATGATACCGAGGTAGCGCGTTTTCTCGAAGCTCCAGACAGTACTAGAGCTTACATCCGATGACGCCGACTCGTTACCAGCTTCCCTGCTTGCCGCCGAACCACCACAGAAAGCCCAACGTCGCGGTATTTTGCTCGCGTTTCAGCACCCCCAGCAGATTTGTGTAGAAGTAAGGTTGGTTTGAAAAATCACGCCGCCATTCGCCCATAAGCTGGAAACCTTCCTCGAAGCGGTACGCGAGTGTGAGCGTATTTTCCTTAACGGCTTGAGTTGTTCCAGTAAAGAGTCCGCCGCGGTCGGACAGATATTCGGCTCGGGCCCCGGCGTACAGCTTAGGCGTGATCTGATATTTCAAATAGGCCGCCCCGCCATCCGTGTGTGCCGGATACGAATTGGCGTGCAGACGTTCAATGAAATCATCAGCCTCAATCGCAAACAGCCATTTCGGATTCACCTGCCAGCTTAAGTAGCTATCAAAGATGTGCAGTTTGCCCGTGGCCGAGTTCCGGATAGGTTCAAACGGCACGCCTTGCAGCACCGGTGCATCGGGAGGTGCGTTGCCGTTCGGATAATAGATCACGTCCGGATGTTCCTGGCCCAGATAATATTGAACGTTCCAACTGATTTTCTTATTGGGCGTAATCGCAAATCCAATAAGTTGATCCTTAAATCCATTGAACGGCTCGCTTTGATTCGTTCCGTTTACAACCCAGTAATTTACTGCGAACATATCGTTGAACTTATAATTAGCCCGCATGCCTAAGTGATAGAACGGTAAAAAGGCGAACCAAAACGAGCGCGAATAATTGATCTGATCTTTGGTGTAGTTGTTTTCGTATCCTAACGAGCTTGCAAACTTACCTACATCGATCGTCAACCCCTTGCCGATGGGCGCAACATACGTCCCGTAAGCCTGAAAAATGTTGCGATAGATATTCGGGCGTGGTTCGTTGGATGGATTGCCCTGAGACGATTGCGTCGCTTGCCCATACTGCAAATCGAGCCGCAATCCGAATCGCTTCCCGTGATCCGGATCTGCGGCGTCCTCGAAAATCACGCCTGTCTGGTTAATGCTAAATGCATTGCTCAAAACGTCGAAGGCGCGCAGCTCATTGGCGCGGCCGATTGGTTGATTGAAGTTATAGCCGTAATAAGCGTCCAGATAGAAGTTGATCGTAGGGCCGGCCGGGACGGTATTTGGTGCCGGTGCGGCGGTCTGCGGCTGCGGTGCTGCTGCGGCCGTGCTAGATACTTCCGCCGGGCCAGTAGCCGTGGCAGGCAATGGCGTCTGCACGGTAGGGGTCCCGGCGGCCGATTTCTTCTCCAACTCATCCACGCGCGCCTGCAGCTTCTCTACAAGCGCGCGCAGCTCCACAACCTGCTGGGTGAGATTTGCGTTATCCTGGCTGCCGGTTTGTTGCGGAGCAGAGGCATTCTGGGCCGAAATAAACGCAGGGAACAGAAAAAGATACATAGTTCCGGAGATTAAGATAAACAAGTGAGCGCGCATAGGTTTTTCGCCAATGTTTCTGGCTTCCACTTTACCGAGCAGTGGCTAAAGAGGACCTTAAGACCGGCTAAGAATCGTGTTTAACGGTAGCCGGAGCATTGACGGTTTTACGAGGCCCCCCAGCGTTAAATAAGCACTACGCTAATCTCATGGACCGACGACAAGCTCTTAACGCCATAGCAGGCGCGGGAATTGCGGCACTGAGCCGGGCGCAATCGACCGGTGATACTGCCCAAGCGAATGGAATGATCTACCGGAAGCTCGGCAGCACGGGGGAGCGCGTCTCCGCCATCGGGATCGGCGGCGCTCATTTGGGCAGGCCGAGCGAGCAGGACGCAATCGCCATCGTGCGTTCCGCGCTCGATCGCGGAATCACTTTCCTCGATAATTGCTGGGATTATTCAAACGGCGAATGCGAAGTTCGCATGGGCAAAGCTTTGCGCGACGGCTACCGCCAAAAAGCCTTCCTCATGACGAAGTTCGATGGCCGCACGCGGCAGGCCGCCGCGCAGCAGATCGATCAATCACTGCAGCGTTTGCAGACCGATCACATCGATCTCATTCAATATCACGAAAATATTCGGCTGGATGATCCTGACCGTTTCTTTGCCGACGGCGGCGCGGTCGAAGCCGTGATGGCGGCCAAACAAGCCGGCAAGGTGCGCTATATCGGCTTTACCGGCCATAAGGACCCGCTCGTGCACGAGCGCATGCTGGAGATTGCCAAGCTGCACAATTTCCACTTTGATGCCTGCCAGATGCCGTTGAACCCCATGGACGCGCACTTCCGCAGCTTTGCCAATAATGTGGTGCCCAAACTGGTGGAACAGGGTATCGCGGTGTTGGGAATGAAGCCGATGGGCAGCGGAGATCTTCTCAAAAGCAATACCGTTACGCCCATCGAGTGTCTCCACTATGCCCTGAATCTGCCGACTTCGGTTGTCATCACCGGCTGCGACAGTATGAAAATTCTCGATCAGGCATTCGAGGCCGCACGCACCTTCAAGCCTATGACCGAAGCAGAGGTCATTGCGATTCTGGACAAAACGCGGGTCGCTGCGGCCACCGGCAAATTCGAGCGCTTCAAGACGAGCGCGGTCTTCGACGGCACCATCAGAAACCCGCAATGGATGGGATGACCGGCTAAGCCCTATCGGGTGCCCAAATACTGATCGAACCACGCCAGCATGCGGCGCATCCGGTCCAGCCGGTCTTTCTGATCGTGAAATCCGTGCCCTTCGCCCGCATAGACGACCAGTTTGGTCGGAATGCCAAGCGTTTCGAGCGCATGCCAGAATTCGAACGATTGCGGCGCGGGACATTCGCCGTCCCGTTCACCCACAATAACCAGCGTCGGCGTCTTGACGTTCTTAATAAAGTTGATCGGCGAACTCTTCGCGTAAACGGCTGGATCGTTGTAGACGGATGCTCCGAAATAAGGAATCATCCATTCGTCGATTGAGTTCTCCCCGTAATAGCTCAGCCAATCGGCAATGCCGGCGCCTGCGACCGCGGCGCGAAAACGATGTGTCTGCGTGACGGTCCACATCGTCATGTATCCGCCATAGCTCCAGCCGGTGATTCCAATCCGGTTGGTATCGACAGGAACTTTTGCAGTCGCCGTATCCAATCCGGCAAGTATGTCGCGCAGATCGCCGCCACCGAAATCCTTCACATTCGCGCGCGTAAACGCTTCGCCTTGCCCGTAACTGCCGCGCGGATTGGGAAACAATACGAAGTAGCCCAGGCCTGCGAGCACCGACATATCGAAGTTCGAACTCGGCCAAGCTGAGGCTCGCTGGTTTGCGGGCCCGCCGTGGACCTCCACCACCATGGGATAGCGTTGATTCGGGTTGAAGTGTTCAGGGTAAAGTAGCCAGCCCTGTATAGTGAGCCCGCCGCTTGTCCAATGGATACTTTCAGCCTTGCCCCAGTGTGGCTGCTGTCCCGCATTCACATGCGTGATCTGTTCCCACGCGCCTGCCTGACCCGCCCAAACCTCTGGCGGGTGCTGCCATGTGGATTGGATTGCGATCGCGGTGTGGGCATCCGCTGCAAACGCCAGATTCGGATAATTGCCTTCGGCGTGCAAAACATTTGGACCTTGCCAGAGAGTTTGCATCTGCCCGCCGGAAGCCGGCAGAACGGCAATTGCGCTGCCCCCATCTACGTCCTCAGACAGAAGTAGCTCATGATTGTTCTTCCACATCAGCCAGGAGGCAGACATCTTCGCCCCCGCAGTAATGTCATGTGCCGCGCCTCCTGCCGGGTTGACCAGGAAAACATCACCGCCGGTGAATCCTTCATCGCTCATCAGCCCGTCGATCAAAGCGATGCGCGTTCCATCCGGCGACCAGCGCGGCACCGCAATCTGCTGTTCCTTATCAGGTGTAAAAATCACTCGCATCTGTCCCGATGCGATGTCCACGCGGTACAGCTTCGCAATCCACCAGTTGTTATCTGCCGGGCCCGGCGCGGCAATGGCGGCGAACTGCTTTCCGTCCGGCCCCCAATCGTATTCATAAATGTTCAGATTCGCGGGGCTCACCGGCTTCAAGGATCCGCCGCTCCGGGCGTCTACCAACGTGAGCCGCTGATTGTGGATTGCACTACCGATTTCGCCCACCGCTGCAGGCTCTGCTTCGAGCGGGCCTCCGCCTCCTCCGCCCTGTGCATATAAAAACGCCAGGTGCGTGTCATCTGGCGACCAGCGGATATCTCGCGCGTAGCCGTTCAAATCCGCGATCTTCCGGTACTTGCCGGTGGCAACGTCCATGATAAAGATCTGATCGTGGGAGGGGGTGCTCGCGAAGAATGCGAGCCGTGTGCTGTCTTTCGACCAAGCAAATCCGCTGCACGCCGTTTTGCTTTGCGCGCCGGTAGGCTCAATGGCCATCGGCTTAGCGCCGGTTTCCGATCGATTTAGCAAATAGCTGCGCTTCCCGCCGCTAGGGTCAGTCTGGGTCCATGTGATCCAGCGGCCGTCAGGAGAAATGGATGGATCGGAAAAAGTTGTCGTGCGATCCAGTTCCTGCAACAGCGCGTCGCTTCGCTGCTGTTGCGCCGTTAATCCCACTGGGACCAGTAAAAGCGCAGCCGCGGCCGGAAGAAAAAGATACCTGTTCATGTGCTCCCCGAAGCAGCCAGTATAGAGACTTCACTTCACAGAACTTGCCGCTGTTCCGGCATCCAACCAGAAGCGCATGCCTTTGAAGTCGAACACCGCGGTTGCATGACTGAGAAGGCCGCTGCCCACCGTGGCATCGTAGCTGACCGCATTCGGATGATCATCGGAAGTAAAAAAATACAGCGGAAGATCCTGGCCGAGTGGAACAGATTGCCATGCCTCAGCGGCTCCATCAGCTTGCGCGAGTTTCACGCCGCCCTGCAGATACGGAAAGAACTCTTTGTGTTTTGCTTTTGCAAGCTTCTTCAGGCCCAGTTTTTGCACCGACCCGGGATAGATCAACATCGTGCCGGTGAATAGCGTATCGATCTGAGCGTCTACGGGCTCTGCGTTCACAGAAAAACCGGTTGCCGTCAACGTGAGTGGGCCGTAATTGCCTACATGCCCCACTTTCAGATCGCTGCACGTTTGCGGGCACGCCGGCGGCGCATCAAGCGGTTCCGAGAGCCGAACCAGGTGATGCGCATAGTCGATCTGCAGCATCCGGTTGTGAAAGGCCGTATACGTGAGCGCCCCATCGGCCGGAAACGGCGGCAATTTCTCACCCGGTTTATCGGGCTGCGGCGTGGTGTCTATCACCATAAACGGGAAATCACCCATCGGCAAATCGCCAATCTTCGCACCGGGTGCAGTCGTCTGTTGGACCTGAGATACGTCCGTGTTCTGTTCGGTTTTCAACGGTTGCAGGGTGGCGCCTAGAGATTGCGCGGCCTTGATATCCAGGTAAGAATTCGCTTCCGCCGTGTCGATCAGCAGGCGCAAAGTCTTGCCGCTGGATGTGGACATCTCGATGCAGGGCAGTCCAGCGCAATCAAGCAGCGGCACTTCTACAAGGCGCGGCTGTGATGTGGCATTTTGCTGCGGCCCTGGCAGCGGGCCGCTCAAAGCTGCTTGAGCTGCTAGCGCAACGGTCAAGACCAGCCAGAGAACGAATACCCTCATCTCTCCAGTTTCACCCGTCGTGCTTCCGGCTCTTTACCTCCGGCTTCGAACGCTACGGCGTATCCGTCAGCATCGTCTGCAGTCGCGGGCTGAGCTGGCGTGCGCTGCCGAACCAGTTCTGCAGCCGGTCGAGATACAGATAAACCACTGGAGTCGTGTACAGCGTTAGAAGCTGGCTGACCATCAATCCGCCCACGATGCTGATACCGAGCGGGCGCCGCATCTCAGAACCCGTGCCCGTTCCTAGCGCCAGCGGCAGCCCTCCCAAAAGCGCGGCCATGGTGGTCATAATGATGGGCCGGAAGCGCAGCAGACACGCTTCATAGATGGCGTATTTCGGAGCGAGCCCCTGTTTGCGCTCGGTTTCCAGCGCAAAGTCGATCATCATGATGGCGTTTTTCTTCACAATCCCGATCAGAAGGATAATGCCGATCAGGGCAATGACGGTGAGATCCGTACCGGAGACAAGAAGCGCGAGCAAAGCTCCCACACCGGCCGATGGAAGCGTCGAAAGAATGGTGATCGGGTGAATATAGCTCTCGTACAGCATTCCGAGAACGATGTAGACCGCCACCAGCGCCGCCAAAATCAACAGCGGTTCCGTTTCCAGCGAGGTCTGGAAAGCTTTTGCCGTACCGGCAAAGGCGCCGTGCACGTTGGCCGGCATGCCGATGTCGTTTTGCGCGCGTTCCACGGCGTCTACGGCATCGCTCAACGCGCTGCCCGGCGCCAGCGCGAAGGACAAAGTGATGGACGGGAACTGGCCCTGATGATTCACGGCCAGCGAGCTGAGCGTCGTGCGGAAGTGAGTAAATGTTGAAATCGGCACCGCCGTGCCGGTGTTTGTCTTGACGTAGATCAACTGCAGCGACTGCGGATTCTGCTGAAATTCAGGCAACACTTCCATCACTACGTGATATTGATTGATACCCGTATACATCGTAGAGACCTGCCGCTGGCCGAAAGCGCTATAGAGCACGGTATCGACATCCGCCGGCCGGATGCCTAAACGCGAAGCGGTGCTGCGGTCGATGACTACATCCGTAGTCAAGCCATGAATTTGCTGGTCGCTATTGGCGTCGAGCACAACCGGAATTCGTTTCATGCGCTCGAGCAGCTTCGGCGCCCATTCGTTCAGGTCCTGCAAACTATCGGACTGCAACGTGTATTGATACTGAGAATTGCTGCCACGCCCGCCAACGCGGAAATCCTGAAACGCTTGCATGTAAAGCGTCGCGCCGGGAATTCGCGCGAGTTTGCCACGCAGCCGGTTAATCACCTGATCGGCGCTCGCCTTTCGCTCGCTCAGTGGCTTAAGCTGAATCTGCACGCCGGCATTGTTGAGCGTTCCGCCGCCCGTGTTGCCTTCTACATCTTGTACGGCCGGATCCTGCTGGACGATGGCCACCATCTGATGCATCTTCTCCCGCATGGCAGCAAACGAGATATCCTGATCCGCTACGATCTGACCGCCAATGCGGCCCGTATCCTGCTGCGGGAAGAACCCTTTGGGAACCACGATGTAGAGATAAATGCTGATGCCGATGGTCACCAGTGTGATCACGAGCGTAAGCGCCGGATTGCGAAGCACAACTGCCAGGCTCCTTGCATAAGCGCCGTGAACTGCGTTAAACGCGTTCTCGCTGAGCCGGTATAAAAAGTTGTGCCGGCGCCCGTGCTGGGACTTCAGGAACTGCGAGCACATCATCGGCGTCGTGGTGAGCGAAACCAGCAGCGAGATCGTAATCGCAACCGTCAGGGTGACAGCAAATTCGCGGAAAAGGCGCCCGATAATGCCTCCCATCAGCAGAATGGGAATGAACACCGCAACCAGCGATGTGCTCATCGAAAGCACTGTGAAACCGATTTCTTTTGCGCCTTGCAGCGCCGCGCGCATAGGCGTCCAGCCTTGCTCCAGGTAGCGGCTGATGTTCTCAATCACCACAATCGCGTCGTCGACGACGAACCCCGTTGAGACCGTCAGGGCCATCAGCGACAGATTGTCGAGCGTATAGCCCATCAAGTACATCACGCCGAATGTTCCCAACAGCGATAACGGGACGGCGATGCCGGGGATTATCGTCGCCCAAACATTACGCAGGAAGAAGAAGACAACGAGGACAACCAGGCAGATGGAAATCAGCAGCGTGATTTCGACGTCGGTGATGGAAGCGCGAATGGTGAGCGTTCGATCCTGCGCCACTGTTAAGTGAACCGCCGGAGGAATCGACGCCTGCAATAAAGGTAGAACCGCTCGGATGCGGTCCACCGTATCGATGATGTTCGCAGCCGGCTGCCGCGATACCGCCATCACGACCGACGGCTTGCCGTTGTCGAGCGCGTCGTTACGAACGTTCTCGACCGATTCGATCACATTGCCGATATCTTCAAGGCGCACCGGAGCCCCGTTGCGATATGCCACGATCAGGGGTGCGTACTGGGGCGCATGGAAAAGCTGGTCCGTTGCGTTGACCTGCCAGCGAATTTGGTCGTTGCTTAAATCGCCTTTTGCCTGGTGGGCGTTGGCGTTTCGAAGCGTATTGGCAACATCGACCAGGCCAATGCCCATGTTGTTCAGCAGCGTAGGATTGACCTGAACGCGAACCGCCGGACGCGAGCTGCCCCACGTGTTGACCTGCCCCACGCCTTCGATCTGCGAGATTTTCTGCGCCAGAATCGAGTCCGCAATGTCATACATCTGCCCGCGCGTGTAAACGTCCGACGTCAGAGCAAGATTCATGATCGGCTGGTCGGCCGGGTTCGATTTCCAATAACCCGGATTACTCGGCAGATCGGCAGGCAACTGGCCGCGTGCCGCGTTGATCGCCGCCTGCACATCGCGCGCTGCCGCATTAATATCTCGCGAGAGATCGAATTGCAGCGTCACGTGCGTGCTGCTCAACTGGCTCGAAGAGGTCATCTCGGTGACGGCGGCGATGCGTCCGAATAGCCGCTCCAGCGGAGTAGCCACCGCGGACGCCATAGTCTCCGGGCTGGCGCCGGGCAGATTCGCGAACACCGAGATAGTCGGAAACTCCACTTCCGGCAGCGAGGCGACCGGAAGTAAACGGAAAGCAAGAACGCCGGAAAGCGCCAGCGCGGCGGTCAATAGCGATGTCGCAATCGGTCGCTTGATGAACGGCGCAGAAAGATTCATGGCATCAGTCTCCGTGCACCGGTTCCAGGTGCTGTCCTATGCCCGATTGCGCGGCCGAGCGGCCGGTCAGACGTTTCGCCAGGCGGTCAAAATAGAGGTAAACAACAGGCGTGGTGTACAGAGTGAGCACCTGGCTGAGAAGCAAGCCGCCGACGATCGTAATTCCCAGGGGACGCCGCAATTCCGATCCGACGCCCGTTCCCAGCGCAAGCGGTAAGCCGCCGAAAAGCGCCGCCATCGTGGTCATCATGATGGGCCGGAAGCGCAGCAGGCAGGCTTGATAGATGGCCTCAAGCGGCGGTTTGCCGTCGCGGCGCTCGGCTTCGAGCGCGAAATCGATCATCATGATGGCGTTCTTCTTGACAATACCGATCAGAAGGATAATGCCGATCAGCGACACGATATTGAAGTCATCGCGGCAGATGTAGATCGCAAGAATGGCGCCTACGCCCGCTGAGGGAAGCGTCGACAAAATCGTGATCGGGTGAATGTAGCTTTCGTACAACACTCCCAGCACGATGTACACCACCACCAGCGCGGCCAGAATCAGATACGCCTCGTTTGCAAGCGAGTTCTGAAAAGCCGCAGCCGTTCCTTGAAACGTTGCATGAATGCTCGCCGGCAGCCCGATATCCTGCTCCGCCTGCCGAATGTCTTTGACCGCAGTGCCCAGCGATACATTCGGAGGCAGGTTGAACGAAATCGTGACCACCGGGAACTGGCCCTGATGATTGACCGTAATCGGAACCGTGCTGGTCTCGATGTGCGTGAACGAGCTGAGCGGAACCTCTGTGCCGTTAGATGAGTGAATGTAGATATCCGATAGGGCGCTGGGGTTGCGGCGAAACTCCGGCGCAACTTCCAGCACGACGTGATACTGGTTCAACTGCGTGAACATCGTCGAGACCAGGCGCTGGCCGAAGGCATCGTAGAGCGTATCGTCGATCTGTTGCATCCCGATGCCTAGCCGCGCCGCTGTATCGCGGTCGACGACCAGAATTGTTTGCAAGCCGCCGTTCTGCTGGTCGGTGGCCACATCGCGCAAGCTGGGCATTGTCTTTAGCTTGTCCACAAGGCGGGTCGTCCAAACGGCCAGTTCCTTGGGATCCGCGTCTTCGAGCGTGTACTGATACTGCGTTCGGCTGACGCGATCTTCCACGGTGAGATCTTGCACCGGCTGCATGAACAACGTAATGCCTTCTACTTGCGCCAGCTTCGGCTGCAACCGCCGGATCACCTCGCTCGCGGAAATCCGCCGCTCATCGAGCGGCTTCAGGTTGATCTGAATTCGCCCGCTATTCATAGTTGTGTTGATGCCGTCGACGCCGATAAAAGACGACAGGTTCTGAACTGCGGGATCCTGCAGAATAACCTTGGCTAACGCCTGCTGCCGGTCAGACATCGCCTCAAATGAGACATCCTGCGGTGCTTCGGAGATGCCCAGGATAACGCCGGTATCTTGCAGCGGGAAAAAGCCCTTCGGCACGGCGATGTAAAGCAGGATTGTGCCCACCAGGGTCGCAACTGTCACGGCCAGTGTAAGCGGTTGATGCCGCAGAACCCATTCGAGGGTCGATCCGTATTTCGCGATGACCCAATTAAACATGTGCTCTGACTTTCGATAAAACCAGGTCTGTTGCGATTCCTCTTTGTGCCGCAATATCTTGGCGCACATCATCGGCGTAAGCGTCAGAGAGACAACGGCGGAGACCAGGATCGTCACCGCCAGCGTGATGGCAAATTCGCGGAACAGCCGGCCGACGATATCGCCCATGAATAACAACGGAATCAAGACAGCAATCAGCGAAACCGTCAACGAAACAATCGTGAAGCCAATCTCTTCAGAACCCCGCAGAGCCGCGCGCAGCGGCGTATCGCCATGCTCCAGATATCGCGAGATGTTCTCGATCATGACGATGGCGTCATCCACAACGAATCCGGTGGAGATCGTCAGCGCCATCAGCGTCAGATTATTCAGGCTGTAGCCCAGCAGGTACATGACACCGAACGTCCCCACCAGCGACAACGGCACGGCAACGCTGGGAATGACGGTTGCCGCCAGATTGCGCAGGAACAAGAAAATCACCATCACGACCAGAAACACCGTGAGCACCAGTTCGTACTTCACGTCCTGGACAGAAGCCCGGATAGTTATCGTACGGTCGGTCAGCGTTTGAATATCCACCGAGGCCGGAATGGAAACGCGCAACTGCGGCAGCAGTGCCTTCACGCGATCGACTACGGCGATGATGTTCGCTCCCGGCTGGCGCTGAATGTTAACAATGACTGCGGGAACGGTGTTCATCCAGGCTGCCTGGCGCGTGTTCTCCGCGCCGTCCACTACATCCGCCACATCCTCTAGCCGCACGGGCGCGCCATTCTTGTACGCGATGATGACCGGCTTATAACCGGAGCTGCTCAGAATCTGATCGTTCGCGCCAATCGTGTATGCCTGGCGGATCCCGTCGAAATTGCCTTTGGCTTGGTTCAGGTTGGTTTGATTTAAAGCGGTGCGAACGTCTTCGAGACTTAGCCCATACGCGGCAAGAGCGGTCGGGTTCACGCGGATGCGCACCGCCGGTTTCTGCCCGCCGCTGATGGTCACAAGACCTACACCGGGAAGCTGTGAAATCTTCTGAGACAGCGTTGTATCGGCAAGATCCTCCACTTTCGTGAGCGGCATGGTTTTCGACATCAGCGCCAGCGTCAGAATGGGCGCATCCGCCGGGTTCACCTTGCTGTAAATGGGTGGATTCGGAAGGTCGGGCGGGAGATAGGTTCCTGCCGCGTTGATCGAGGCTTGCACCTGCTGCTCGGCGATGTCGATATTGAGATCCAGATCGAACTGAAGCGTGATGATCGAGCTCCCGAAAGAGCTGGTCGATGTCATCTGCTTCAGACCGGGAACCTGACCGAACGTGCGCTCGAGCGGCGCTGTCACAGAGGACGCCATCACATCCGGACTGGCGCCCGGATAAAACGTGAGGCACTGTATGGTGGGGTAATCGACTTCCGGCAGCGCCGAAACGGGAAGCTGTTTATAGGCGATGGCGCCGGCAATCAAAATGCCAGCCATCAAAAGGGACGTAGCGACCGGCCGGAGAATAAACGGCCGAGAAGGACTCATTGTTGCTGGCTCCGTTTGCCTCGTTTGCTACCCGGTCGCGGGCTGCCGGCGCCATCCGAATCGCTTGTGCCCGTGCCGCGCAGCGTCACGTGCATGCCTTCGGTCAGCTTCTCGGCGCCGTCAACAACTACGCTTTCCCCGGCCTGCAGGCCGTCTTCAATGGTTACGTCGTTTCCTTCGCTCAGCCCGATCTTCACCGGGCGCGCGCTCACCGTGTTATCGTCATTGATCACGTAAACGAACGTGCCGGTCGGGCCGCGTTGAATCGCCACTGCCGGTACGATGATCGCGTTGTGCCTGGTGTCCAGCCAGAGCTTCACATTCACAAACTGATTCGGAAACAGGGCGCCGTTTTCATTGGGGAAAATCGCTTTCAAGCGCGACGTGCCGGTAGTGGTATCGATCTGGTTATCGACCGTCAGCAGTGTACCTTCGGCCAGCTTCTGGCGCTGGTCGCGGTCGTATGCGTCGGCGCGCATTTTTGCTCCGGCGCGCAGCTTCTGCAGAACTTGCGGCAGTTGATCTTCCGGAATCGTGAACAGAACCGCGATGGGTTCTATCTGCGCAATCACCGCCAGCCCGTTCGGGTCGGAAGCGTGAACCATATTGCCGGCATCCACCAGGCGCAGGCCGATACGCCCGCTGATAGGCGCTGTGATCTTCGTATACGTCAGGTTCAAGCGGGCGCTTGCGATGGCCGCGTTGGCAGCGGCTATGGCGGCGTTATCTGCTTCAATCGATCCGCGGATCTGGTCCGCAGTGGCTTTCTGCGTATCGAGTTGCTGCTGGGCGATGATGTTGTCTTTAAACAGTTGCTGATCGCGTACATAGTTCACTTGCGCATCGCGCAGAGCGGCTTCATCTTTCGCCAGGGTGCCCTTCGCCTGATCCAGATTCCCCATCGCCTGCTGAAGAGCTACCTCGAACGGCTCGGGATCAATCGTCGCCAGAACGTCGCCTTGATGCACGTATTGACCTTCTTTGAAGTTAACGGTCTTTAGTTGGCCATCCACGCGCGGCTTCACGGTCACCGTGTTGAAGGCTGTGACAGTCCCCAATCCTGTGAGATAGACGGGCATATCACCTTCATGGGCTTTCGCCGCCGCAACCGGAATATTGCGGACGCGCATCGCCCCTTTCTTTGAGGCGATCGCGGCTTGCTTGCTGCTCTCATACAGGTACAGGCGATAGCATCCGTAGCCGATGAGCCCAAAAACCAGCAGCCAAACCCACCAGTAACGGGCCGAACTGTTGCCGTGAGATTCAAGGTCGGGAAGCTGCGCCGGGGGAGTGTGAAGCGGTAATGGTTCGTGCTCGGCAGGTCGAGTCGGGTGCGGTTCAAGTGCGCCGGGAGGCTGCATTCAGGAGTTCCTTTTCAAATGGTTAAACAAGCGGACGGCAAAACAGGCCTAAACTGATTGGCTATCTGGCTATTATGCTCTTCAGTTAGATGCAAAGCGGGCTGCGCGTTGCATTCAATGACCTCAAAGACGAACCAAAAGATACAGACGTTACCCTATGGGATCGGTTTGTTGGTCTTAAGTCACTGATGCTATTGGCGTAACGAATGATCCGTTTATTTCCAGACAGAGCCCAATTGGCGCGTGCTGCGGCCTTTCACGCAGCCCGGTCCTTGCGGCGTTTGCTGGGCCAAAATAGTACCGTTCGCCTGCTCGCCGCGACCGGCGCTTCGCAATTGGATTTTTTGCAAAACTTAACGCAGGAGAGCGGGATCGATTGGGCTAGAGTCGAGCTGTTTCACCTGGACGAATACGTTGGGCTCGATCGTGAGCATCCGGCCAGCTTTGCCCGGTTACATAAAAGAAAGGATCGTAGAACCGCTCGGAATTGGCAGGTTCCACCTTTTAGACGGCTTGCGCGACCCGTACGAGATGGCCCGCGAGATGGGCGCTGCGCTGGCAGCCGCGCCGGTCCACCTGGCGTTTTGCGGGATCGGTGAAAACGGCCATTTAGCCTTCAACGATCCTCCGGCGGATTTCGAAGCCGCTGCACCCTACCTTGTAGTCGATCTCGACGAGGCGTGCCGGCGCCAGCAGGTCGGGGAAGGCTGGTTTGCTTCGCTCGAAAACGTTCCAAAGCGGGCGATCACGATTTCAATTCCCTGGCTGCTCAAATCAGGCGAGATCCTTTGCATTGTTCCCGATGCCCGCAAAGCAGTAGCCGTGAAGGCATCCCTGGAAGGGCCTGTCTCGCCGCTTGCCCCGGCTTCCATCTTGCGCCTGCACCCCAATGCGCACATTTTTCTGGACCAGGATTCAGCGGGTCTCCTGGGCAAATAACAAGCTACTCGGATGCTCCCAGAGACCGCAGAGTTGCTGCCATTTCCGCCTGCGCCCTCCCGCCGCCATAGAGTGCCCAACCGAGGGGTGTACCGTTCCACACCGTGTCCCTGATATCCAGCCGCGCCCCACGCTCAACCAGGAGCCGCACCACCGGCTCGTGGCCTCCCACGACGGCCTGATGCAGTGGCGTGGAGTGCGGATGATTCCCTTCGGGGTTGTAACGGTTCGGGTCTTCGCCAGCGTCGAGCAGGAGCCGGACAACTTCTGCATGCCCGTGCTGTGCAGCTAAAGAAAGCGCTCGGTGCCGCGCCTCCGTATCAGCCGGAAGCAGCCGGATAACATCGTCCAACCGGCCCAATCCGGCAGCCGCGGGCAAATCGATACGCGCCCCGCGCCTTGCCAATGTCTTGGCGGCATCGATCATGCCGAAAGCCAGTGCAGTATGCAGCGGAGTCCCCCATTTTCGTGTGCCGTGCCCTTCGATCGCTGCGCTGAAATCCAGCAGCAACTCAATCAGCGGCGCCTGCAGTCCCGCCTCTGCCGGAGGGCCGCTCGATACCAGCATGCTCATTGTCGTGCACGCTGCGCCGTACATGTCGGCGAGCGCGTCTGGTTCGGCGCCAGCCTCGAGCAGAGCGCGCGCGATCTCGACGGCGTTGGGCGGCGTTTTCTGCCGGTATCCCTCTACGCCATTAGCGGCGATATAGTGCAGCAACGTGGCGCGGTGAACGGGCGGGTCGAAACAGCACACGCGGCTGGAACGTGCACGGATGAGAGCCGGATCACGCCCGAGCGCCGCTTTGAGCGCGGCGAGATCGCCATTGATGACGGATTCCACCGCGGATTCGAATTCGAAAACGGGGCCTTCCTGCGAGACAGCCTCGACGTGCGCAGCGAGCGAGGGCCAGTCAAGGAAATCGTAGTAGCGGGCAATCGCGAGGCGCGCATCATCGAGTGAAAGGCCGGCATCGCGAATCTCGGATTCTGGAATGAACTTCGGCCGCCATTTGATCTTCTCGTCCAGGAAGCGCGGGTGCTTGCGATGGAACAGATCGATTGCCGCCGGATCCGCGGCCCGGTGGCCGGCGAGCAGCCCTTCCGCCTGTTGCTCATACGCAACCAGTGGTGACCTGAACGGGAGTGCCGTCACTTTCATGCCGGGATGGTATCAGAAGAAACGTCCTGGCTGGCTGGTGTGCGTTCAGGCGCCAAGCCGGGCAAAAACTTGCCGCGTCATGGCCTCGCCATTTTTTCGATATCTTCCTGAGCGACATCCGGCCCGACAATCTGCCGGATCGCGACCTCCAATACTTCATCTCTGCCGGCGCTAATACCTTTCACGGTCGGTTCGGCTTTCAGGTCGGGAATAATGCCGATTCGCTGTGTCGGCCGTTTGTCGGGATAGAATACGGCAACTTCAAAGCGCCATAAGCAGGCTCGTGTTCAAAAATCGGGTTTCCCACGCTAAGAGCCCGCGAGACATAAAACTGGTTTTTATCAACTGGCCTGTTCTTGTAAATAGCTCGTAAACGCCCGCTCAGCGCCTCGCCAAGCAGCTCTTCATTTGACAACCAGTCGAGATCAGGACGGAAATAGAGATCCTCTTCTTCTAAGTGCGCGCAATTGTCGCCACAATCCTCAACGGGTCCTAAATGGTCAATCCACTGAACCATCGCCTGATTCGCCTGTGCCGGATTTTGTGCCGCGAGAACTGCCGGCATGATCCGAAAGAGTTCAAAATCCCACTGGTAGCGGCCCCGCCGGACCTCTGGATGATAGTACTTCAGAAATCCCCAAACCTTTCCGAGCGTCATCAGGTTTGTAATTTGCACGTTGGTTAATTGCTTCAGCGCGAGGCGCGAGCCCTTCTCGAACTCGCGATCCGTGTCGAAAAGGGTTTGTTGCCGCTCGTACTTGGGAGCCTCCCTGATGGGCTTGCTATCAGCCGCCGGACCTAGTTCGAAACCTAATGCGCTTTTGAATCCCGCACGGTCTATGGGCTGTTGGCAAATGGCCAACTGAGCTGGAACAAGCAGTACGGCAATCGCGAGGGTGAGCAGCCGCATAGCGATAAGCATATCCGCTGGCAGGCTCTCCACTATCCCCGTACTGGCTTACTTACAGGTGACGGCGTGCCAAGCGGTAACCGCGACCCCAGCTCTTTCGCAAATATCTTGGCAACCAGGTACAGAAACACCAGCGCAAAGACAATGATCCCCAACTGCTGTAAGAAAGAAGCATTCGTCCCGTCTCCCACCAGCGCTAGCGCCGCAAAGCAAACCAGAAGGTGCGCGCAGAACACTTCGAGCGAGGCTTGCCCCAGGACCAGCGCTGGCCCTCTGCCCAGCCATCTCACAGTTCGCGGCTGTACAGCGGCGAAAAGCACCGCTACTGCCGCGAAATTCAGAATCCTCAACGGCCCTAAGTGCCACTTATCCAGCAGCGCGGCCCAAGGCGGAGCATTCAAGATGTCCCACAGATGCGTGTGTCGCGCGATCAAAAAGAAAATCGCAATCAGGGCCGAGCATAAAATCGCTGGCTTCGGATGCGGAGGAATAACTGCCAGGCCTGGACGCCCTGCTCCAACCCACAACCCGGCGATCCACAATAGCTGCCAGGCAGTAAGATCGAAAGCGCCTAACGCGCTAAATGGGATGTCTATATGAGGCAACCGTACAATCACCGCGTAACTTGCCGCGCGTAATCCGAATTGCGCCGCAGTCCACAGCAGCAAACTCGGAATCAAAACAATATGCCAACCCCAACGGCGGCCGGCCCACAACACAAATGGGGTTCCAAGCAGAAAAAGAATATAGATCGGCAGAATATCGAGCAGCGGCGGCCGGTAAATCAGCAGTACGGAGGCAACAATGCCGTCAATTGGATGCGCCAGGTAGAAATCGAGCAATCCCTGCAAGCTGGGCTGCTTCGTGTGAACAGCAATTCGCGCGACCACCGTAAACGCGATGCCCAAAAGGAAAAGATGATAGGCATACAGCCGTCCCGCACGCGCGCCCAGCCTTTGCCAGATAAAAGGGAATCCCTCTTGCTCCAGCTTGGGCCCGAAAACCCGCCCACACAGCAGGGCCGACAGAAAAATAAACCCTTCCGCTGCCGATACGAACCCGAACGGCTGATTGGAATAGACGTTCACGTGTGTCGGCAAATGTGTCAGCGTCATCCAGACCAATAACAATCCGCGCGCGCCATCCAGCTCAGGTTTTCGCCGGGAGACGATGGGAGCCGCCGATTCGGATGCTGGCGCGTGGATCGCGGGGGCCGCGGCTGGTGTGAGAGGTGGAATTGGCGTTCTCCCGAGGGGCTGACCTGGCCCGTTCCTCCGTTGGACGATATTGCTGAATACTCAGCTACGGTCTGGTTGTGCCTCCTCTCACTATCGCCTTCCTTCCTTTAAGCTGAAACTAGACCGTCCCGGCATGAAAGAACTTGAGCAAATCCTGGCACTGTGGTCGCAACTGGAGGCCAAAGGTGAACCGGCCGTCCTGGCCACTGTTGTGAAAACCAGCGGCTCCTCCTACCGCTTGCCTGGTGCTCGCCTGCTGTTATCTCCCACCGGGCAGCGCGCCGGATCCGTGAGTGGCGGTTGCCTCGAAGACGATCTGCTCAAGAAAGCCTGGTGGTTAACCGAGAACGGGCCCGTAGTCCGGCGCTATGACACCACGCCCGATGGCGAAATCGCTGCAGAATACGGACTCGGCTGTAACGGCATCATTCACGTCCTTTTAGAGCGCCTTTCGCCCGGCCAGGCCGGTATCCTGCAACTCATCCGGCAAGTGCGCCAAACGCGAACACCCGCTGTTGTCGAACACATTCTCGCGCCCGCGCGTGCCGTAGGGTCTTTCCGCATCACGAGCAACACGCCGGAGCCAGCCGGTAGTCAATTTGAGTTCTTCACCGAAACCCTTACGCCTCCTTTACGTCTGCTGATATTTGGCGCCGGTGATGATGCTGTTCCGCTCGTCACGCAAGCTAAGTTTCTGGGCTGGGAAGTTTGGGTGTTCGATGGCCGCGCCCATTATGCGCGCAGAGATAAATTTCCTCACGCCGACGAGGTAATTGTTCGCACTCCCGGCGGCCCTGACCCATCCTTACCAATTGATGATTGGACCGCGGCAGTGCTCATGAACCATAGCTACAGCCAGGATATGCAGATGCTCAAGGAACTTTCCGGCCGCGACTTGCGCTATTTGGGAATCTTGGGCCCGCGAAAGCGCGCCTTGCAGATGTTGAGCGAGGCCGGCCTTCAATCGTTCATCGCCCAGCCGGTATTACACGCTCCCATGGGATTGGATATTGGAGCCGACGGTCCCGAGCAGGTAGCGCTCGCCGTGGTCGCCGAAATTCAGGCCACTCTGAATTGCCGGCGTGGCGGGCCGCTACGCGATCGCACCGGTTCTATTCACGCGAGCGAATCCTCTGCGCCGGAGAATGTCTGGGTTCAATCTATCGTTTGCGCGTAGGTTTTAAGTGAAACATAGCGTCAAATTGGCTGTCGTCGTCGCAGTCTGCTCCTTAGCTGTGGCTTCTCTTTCGAGTACCGCCCAAGCTCCTGCAAATAAAGGTCAGGAGGTAATCGATCGGGCCATAGCCGCCCTGGGAGGCGACCACTTTCTGGGCATGAAAAATCGCGTCGCCAAGGGCCGGATCTACTCGTTTTTCCACGATGAACTGAGCGGGTTCGACGTCACTACCACTTACACCGAGTATCTGCCGCAGGTTCCTCCCAATGGGCTCGGCATTCGGGAGCGCGAGGTTTTGGGAAAAAAACAGGATTATTCGTATCTGTTTTTACCCGATCAGGCCTGGGACATTACCTTCCGTGGCGCCCGTCCCATTGACGACGACGCCTGGAACCGCTACGTCCGCACGACGGAAAACGACGTTCTCTATATCTTGAAGGTCCGTCACAACGAACCGGGTTTGCAATACGATTACGCCGGCAGCGAAGTTTATCTCAGCGCGCATGTCGAGGTGGTGGATATTACCGACGCAAAAGATCGTACCGTGCGTGTCTATTTCGACCACAACACGTTCTTGCCCATCCGTGAAACATTCGCCTGGCAGGACTCGCAAACGCGTGAGCACAACGATGAAGAGATTGATTACGACAAGTGGCGCGACGCCGGCGAGGGCGTAATGTGGCCATTCACTATCGAACGGCAGCGCAACGGATACAAAACCTATCAGATGTTCGCCAGCCGCGTAGATGTCAATCAACCGATTCCGCCCAAAACGTTTGAGCTGCCGCCCGGCGCGAAAATCCTCAAAAAAGTGAGTTAGCGCGTCGCCCCGGGTTTGCTCCGGATTGCTACAATTTCTTCCTAAGCGCTTTTTGAAACGCCGCGCGCCGGCTCAATCATGGATCTCGATCAGCTTCATACCTTCTTAGAGATCGTTCGTTTGAAGAGCTTTTCGAAGGCGGCATTAACCTGCTATCGCACCCAGCCGGCGATCAGCGCCCAGGTGCGGCAGCTTGAGCAGGAGCTGAACACAACCCTATTCGAGCGCCTCGGCACCAGGATCTCGCTCACCGTCGCAGGACGCATTTTTGCCGGCTACGCTGAACAGATTCTCGCGTTGCGCCGGCAGGCGCAGGATGCGATCAATGAACTCGAAAAGGTGCCGCGCGGCGAATTGATCATTGCGGCCAACGAGGCCACCTGCATCTATGTCCTGCCGGGCGTGTTCGCCGAATTCAAAAAGCAGTTTCCGAATGTTCAGCTTTCCGTCGACCGTTCCTACGGCACGCGAGTCGTCCAGGCAGTCCTCGACAACCTGGCCGATTTCGGAATCACCCAGCTTCCCGTACAGGAAAAAAAATTGCAAGTGGCGAAAATCCATTCCGACGAGATCAAGCTGCTTGTTCCTCCCGGCCACCGGCTCACATCCCGCGAGCGAGTGCTGCCTCGGGATCTCGTGGGCGAACAGTTGCTGCTTCCCAAGACCGGAACCACGCGCGCGCGCCTGAATCAATGGCTCGACCCCGTACAGGAGGAACTCAACATCTCCATGGAGCTGGATTCGACAGAGATGATTAAGCGCTTCGTGATGGCTAACCTCGGCCTGTCCTTTTTGGCGGCCTCGCATTGCCAGGAAGAAGTCTCCGCGAATAAACTGGCTGCCGTTTCGCTCGGTCCCGAACCAATGATGCGGCGTGTCGGTCTGATCTACCGGCGCGATAAGTCGCTTTCCAAAGCGGCGCTGGGTTTTATTCAGGTGACCCTCGCTCATGCAGGTCATCAGATGCCGGCCGGCAGTCAGCTCCTCAGGGCCTCTGGATCATAATAGGTTGGGAAGCATGGCTGTTCTCACCGCAAAGAGTTCCACCATATTCGTAGCCACCGGCGAGGGTACGCTGGTTTACCGGTCCATAAAAGATATACCTGTTCCGTTGCGGCGTAAGCTTCAGGAATCGATGGAGGGAATGCATTCCGCCACCATTCTGATTGCGGATAAGCGCGGGCGCGAAGAGCTGATTCGCGCCTTACAGGGGCAGCCGAGCAGTGTCCAGTGCCGGCTCGCTGAGCTCCACCGCAGCCGCCAGCAGCGCGCGCAAGCCGCGGCTGAACCCCCGCCCAAAACGCATGGCCGTTTGCGCTCCCTGCGAGATTGGCTCGAACTACTACTCCCCTTGGCAGTAGGGGCTTCTCTTTGGTTCTTCATCCAGTCCCGCTTCTAAACTTCCACCCTGAAATTCCTAAAGCTCCTCTAAATCTGCGCCGATTAGTACGGCAAGCGCGCAGCTCATCCTGCGCGATTTTGGAAAATCATGAATTCGATGTCAGATCACCATCGACCCGGGGTCCTGCAGATTCCGTCTCCTGACCCAAATGGAACCAAGAGAAAGCTCGAATGCGAAGTAGAAGCCATGCAGGGCAAGCGCCTGATTCTGTCTACGGCCGAATGCATTCGGGAATCGACCGCTGTCAGCATCGAATACGAAGACACCCTGTTATTGGGCGAAGTCGTTCTCTGTTCTGGCGTCGGCCAGACCTGGAAAGTCGAAGTACGCATCGAGCAGATGCTCACCGGTTTGCAAAGCCTTATGGCCCTGCGCGCGCAATTGCTAAGCGATAGCCCGGCCGCCCCGCTGCCATTGATGCCAGTCGGCATGCGCAATTAACCGCTAATGTAGTGTCCAACAAATAGCTGGACATAAAGGCCGGGCGAACCGCGCGGTAGAAAACCTGCTCTCCGATCCTCGGATGCATCAGGGGTCCCGTTCTCTTTGGGACCCAACCCGGCTATCGAATCGTTCCCAAAACTCCAGTCACGCCGTTCTTTTCTTTTATCATCAATAACTTACCTCCAAACCCTTGCAGCCGCATGAGACACTGATAATAGCAATAGATTTCCCGGAAACACGCCGGTAGAGGCCGCTTACCCTCTCCGGCGTTTTTCTTTTTCCACCACCAGAAAGGAATTTTTCAAATATGGCGACAGCCGCACAAGTCAAAGCAAACCGCGAGAACGCAAAGAAGTCATCCGGA
>JAJPJN010000074.1 GCA_021324185.1 Terriglobia bacterium
TCCGGATGACTTCTTTGCGTTCTCGCGGTTTGCTTTGACTTGTGCGGCTGTCGCCATATTTGAAAAATTCCTTTCTGGTGGTGGAAAAAGAAAAACGCCGGAGAGGGGTAAGCGGGCCTCTACCGGCGTGTTTTCGGGAAATCTATTGCTATTATCAGTGTCTCATGCGGCTGCAAGGGTTTGGAGGTAAGTTGTTAATAAGAAAGGAGAAAGAGGCTGTGATTGGCGGTTCGGGTAGGAAGACCCGCGATGGCGAAGATGACCAGGAGCCGCTATGATCGGAGATATGATGCAGTACACGGTCGCGCCAGACCGTGCCGCCCACGCGAGAAATATTTTGCGACAAATCGTCTCCGCTTAAAAATGCGCTGCATGGTGACAGACGCCTGACTCACATCTCGGGTTGCGTCCCGGTGCACGGCCCGCTCATCTATCCCGCCGCCCTGATTTCGATACGATTTTAGGCATGCGCATAATCTGTTTACTAATTGCATCCATCGTTTTCGCGCAGGCGCAGGATATTCCTGGCGGCATGCAGTGTCATGAAAGAACGCTGGTGCTGTTTGTGCCTGGACCAAACAAAGAAAAGCAGAAAGAACTCGCTCAGTCGCACATGGACTATATGAGCCAGCAGATGAGAGCAGGAAAAGTTCTGGCTGCAGGACCCTTCACTGGTGATGAAGGGGCAGCGGCCGTATTTGCGAGCGGCGATTGGAGTGAGGTGCAACAGATCCTGAACAATGAGCCATTCACACGCGCCGGCGTCATCAAAGTAGCCGATCACAAAGTCTGGACTGCATGCCAGACGATCAGCGCACACCTTTCACCTGCCGCGCCTAAGCATCAAGAGCAGCGCTAAAACCGTCAGGGCTGCACGTTGGTTACGCGCTCGCTGCCCGGGCTGGGAAAGTGAGCTTCATACCAGCGGATGCTGCGGTCCATGAGGTCGATCTGGTGCTTGATTTCGCGCACGCCGTGCCCTTCTCTCGGGTAGCGGACCATGATAGTTTCTACACCGACATCTTTGAGCGCAATGAAATATTGTTCCGCCTCCGCTATCGGCACGTCGGGATCGTTTTCGCCATGAACCAGCATCGTTGGTGTATGCACGTTCGCCACATGCTTTAATGCAGACCGCTCCCAGGCCTCATCCATCAAACGCCCCTGCGTGAGGAATTGCCCGAATTCCATCTCTTCATACTGGTTGTAATACGTCATGTAGTTATAGCTGATGAGATTGGCAATTCCGGCAATCGGTATCGCGGCCTTAAATTCGTTTGTCTGAGTAATGAGCCAGTCACTGAGCTGGCCGCCATAGCTAACGCCTTCAATGCCCATGCGATCGCGATCGATCCAGAGATAGCGCCGCACAGCAGCGCTCACTCCATACAGCACATCCTGGCCTTCATTGCCGTCCTGATCTCCGAAGACAGCGTCCGCGAACTTCTGCCCATAACCCGTTGAACCGCGATAATTCACGTGCAGAACCGCAAAACCGTGCGCGGCGTAAACCTGATCTTTGAACTGAAATGCCGGGCCATTCTGCCCGTGAGGGCCGCCATGCAGTTCTACAATCAACGGGTACTTCCCTGACGGTTTTAGGCCGGCCGGCTTCACCAGAAATGCTTCTACGTCGAATTTGTTGTCGTTGCTGGTAAAAGTAAACGGTTCTACTTCGGGAAGCTGCTTGCCGGCCAAAACATCCGTGTTCAGCGAAGTAACTGCTTGCGCGCCGCTGCTATTTCGCCAATACAGTTCCGGCATGTCTTTGGGCGTGGCAAACGCGTACGCGATGTCGCCGTTGCTCGCGACTGAGAAACTGCCGACCGCGCCTAAATCATTCACCAAAATCTCCGGCTGCCCGCCTGCGAGTGGTATTCGCGCCAGATGCGTGCTGCCGCGTTCGCTATAGGTGAAGTAAACGGAATCGCCATTTCGCGACCAGGCCAGCGCGTGCTGCCGCTGATCAATGGCCGCGCCAATTTCGCGCCGCCCGGTCCCATCCGCGTTCATCACCCAGACGTGCGTGTCTTCCATCGTCGTCTCGCGATCGGTCAGCCCGCGTTTGGTTCCAAGAAAAGCGATCGTCTTTCCGTCCGGGGACCAGCGCGCATCGTACTCGCAGCTTTCCGTTGCCGTGATGCGGCGAATTGTCCGGTCGCCGAGATTCAGCGCGAAGACGTCGTAATTGAAGAACTCGTCGGAATTGGGTTCCCGATTCGATTCGAACAACAACTCGCGGCCGTCCGGCGACCAGTCAATCGAGTGCTCATCGAAATTGCCGTCCGTCAACTGCTGCACTTGCCTCGCTCCCAGGGCGATCTCAAACAGGTGTAGCCGCCTGTTGTCGTTGAAATGGCTCATGCCTTCCGAGGCTGTGGGCTTGTACAGATAACGCGTGATCACCATCGGGTCGCCCGCCGCAGCCTGTGTTTCAGGCCCCGGAACGGCTGAGACAAAAGCAAGCCGTTTACTATCGGGCGCCCAGGCAACCGTCTCGCCTTGACCCGGCAGCGGGGAGTTCGTTCCCGTCACCTTGGCCAGGAACGTCACCGAGGAACCGTCCGGATGCGCCACGGTGAGGCCGCGATTCTCGCCGCTGCCGCCCATGTAGGCGATCCATTGGCCATCCGGCGACCAGCGCGGATGCGATGCCGGTTCGTTTTCCGGGCCCAGACGAACCGATTTCCGTGTGGTCAGATCCATAATCCATATCTGAGATGCCGGCGACCGGGGCCCGCTGTAGCTGCTGATTACGTAGGCGACGTGCTTGCCGTCGGGCGCAAACTGAACCTCGCCGACAGCCCGGAATTTATAAAGATCCTGACTTTGTAAGCCCGCGCTCCATGCCCAACCACACGCCAGAGAAAAAAACAGGACGGTGCAACTGCTGATTCGCATAACCAACAGTTTGGCAAAAAGGGAGTTACGTTTGCGGGATGCCGATAAGAACATGTTGCAGTATTCTTGGACTGTATGTGCGGGATAGCGGGATGGGCCGGAAGATCTCCGGAGAAGACAGTGGCCACGGTGCGCGCAATGAATGCCGCACACGCGCGCCGCGGGCCCGATTCCGAGGGCCTGCACACCTGGCGCAACGCCGTCTTGGGGCACCGCCGGCTCTCCATCTTCGATATCAGCGATGCGGGCAGGCAGCCCATGCTCTCTCCCGACGGACAGGCCGGGGTGGTTTTCAATGGCGCCATTTATAACTTTATCGAGCTACGGTCGGAACTGGAAGGCAAAGGCTATCGTTTCGTAAGCCAGACCGACACCGAAGTGCTGCTCCACGGTTATCGCGAGTGGGGACTCGAGCCTCTTCTGGCGCGCCTGCACGGCATGTTTGCCATCGGGCTCTGGGACAACGGCGCCGAAAAATTGTACTTGATTCGCGACCGTCTGGGTGTAAAGCCGCTGTACTACAGCGCGCGTCCCGATGGATCGATCGCTTTTGCTTCGACGGCCGGCGCTTTACATGCGGCGCAGCTTGCCGATGATCTGGACCCTGTCGGAGTCGCCGAATTTCTGGAATACGGCTATGTGACAGACGCGCGCTCGATCTATCGAGGCATTCAAAAAGTTCCTGCCGGGCACATTCTCGAATGGTCAGCCGGCAAGGCTAATTCCCGCTGCTACTGGACACCGCCGGTAGCGGACACCGGCGCCCATATCCGGTTTGAAGAAGCCGTCGAGCAGACCGAGCGTTTGTTCTTAGACGCCGTGAAAATGCGCCTCTTCGCGGACGTTCCGGTTGCGGCACTGCTTAGCGGCGGTGTTGATTCCACCCTGGTCTGCTGGGCCATCGCCCACCTGGGCGCGAACCTCAAAGCGTACACAGTTTCCACCCCCGGCGATGTAGCCGACGAGAGCAAGGACGCAATTGCGACCGCGCGCATCCTGGGCATACGGCATGAAGTTCTGCCCATGCAGCCCGAAGACATCAAGGACATTTCGGAGCTCGTCGCCGCTTTTAGCGAGCCGTTCGGCGCCCCTTCCGCACTCGGTATGCTTCAGCTTTCACGCGCCATTAAGCCGGAGGCCACCGTGCTGCTCACCGGCGATGGCGGCGATGATGTGTTCCTGGGATACCCGGAACACAAGCACCTTTGGATGGCCCAGCGCCTCGCCCGTTATCTGCCGGGCCCCCTTGCGAAGCTCTGGTACGGGGTTCGCCAGCATGTGCTGCGCTTCCCCGCCCTCCGCCGCCCGGCGCACTTTCTGGACTACGCTACCGGCGGTTTCGGAGCCGTCGCTGCCGCTCATGACGGATGGCCCAAATACCTCGAACACCGCTTGCTCGGCGAGCGCTTGCAGTCTATTCATCTGTGGCAGCGGGAACTATTCTGGTCTCCGGAAGCGGCACGCCGCGTTTTGACGGAAATGCTCGCCCACGATCGCGTCAACCGCTTCGTGGCGGAATACCTGACGAAAGTCGATGGCTCGACGATGTACTACGCGCTCGAGGCCCGCTCTCCCTTTCTCGATCAAAAGCTCTGGGAGTTCGCATCTGCGCTGCCTTATTCGCTGCGCTTGAGAAACGGCCAGCTCAAAGCCGTGCTGCGTGAATTGGCGCGCAGAAAAGTGGGACCCCGCGTCGCCCAAGGCAGGAAACGCGGATTCACTATTCCTGTGCAACGCTGGCTCGCCCAAAAGTGGCTTCCGCGGGCAAAAGAGTTGTTTGAGAATTCGACGCTTGCCGCGGGCGGATGGATCAATTCTTCAAGCGCCCTCGAGCAACTCAAGATCGCCGGCGAGCGCGGCCATGCCCCGCTTCAGCTTTGGTATATTTTCGTCCTCGAGAACTGGCTCAGGCACCGGACCACCACCACCCCGGCAGCGGCCCAATCGCAACTTGCCGAATCGCTGATGTAGTTGCCAGGCGGGCTTTATCCGCAAGTTAGCTACTTACGTTAGCTACTTGATGCAAATGAAGCGGGTCGCATCGCAAAACATCAGAGCCATGGCCTTAATCGGCGGAAATTTTCTTGCGATATGCACAAGCCTCTTTTTCCATCCCGTACTGATCAATTGATCCTGCGCCATCTGCACGCGGTCGAAAATGCGCGAGAAACCCGCACGTTTAAATTCGCGCCGCAACCCGGAATGCGTGAACTGATGAAAATCGATGCCGAGCTTCATGATGTCCGGGCCCTGTCTTGCAATGCGCAGCTTGTAACGCAGCGCGTTCGGCAGCCAGCCATAGAGCGGAAAATCGTATTCGCCTGAAGTGAAACTGAACTTGTTGGTCGATTCGAAGAACATCGCGCCGCCCGGTTTCAGAGCGTGATAAACCCGCCCGACACCCCTGCGCCAATTTTCCACATGCTCGAATACGTTGGAAGCGATGATGACGTCGTACCGGTTCTCGCCTATATCGGAATCTTCCAGATTGCCGACTTCGATATCGGGATCGAGACCGTATCGCGCGCCCATCTCCTTGGCGAAGGCCACCAGTTGCGGGCTGATCTCCAGGCCTTTGCAGCGCCAGCCCCGCTGGTTGCACAGCATCGGCAGCCAGCCCGTTCCAGTACCAATCTCGAGGATCTCAGTGGTATGGTCTATCGGGTGAAAGCGCGCCACGGCCGCCATGATCTTCTCAAAATGAATCCGCTTCTCTTCGAGCGGAATGTCTTTGTGGTTTTCTATGTAGCGCTCGACATCCGACAACGGCTCCTGATAGACCTTCATCGCGCTATGCTCCTGGCGGGTCTTCTCGACGGCGTCCGCCACACCCATCGCTTTACATCAATCATTTCGAATCCACCGCTGAATGTGTACGTATGAATCCCGATAGTACCCCGCCCCACCGGCGGCTCGATCCGGTTCACCGGCTCCTCGGCATATTCATCCATCGTCAATTTTGTAATTTTCCGGAAATTGACTGCGCGTCCATAACCGCCTGTGCCGTCCTGCGCAGGCCGGATCAAGACTCCGCCGGCGCGAAACAGCCGTCCCGCCGGGCGTGCGTGCCGTACGTCTGAGATGACCGGATTGTTCGGGTGCGCCGTCCATGGCTCATCGAGTGAATCGGCAAAAAAGACATATAATTCGTCCGCGTGCGAACCCGTCGGAGTGGCGCCATTCGCAAACATCCACCAGCGCTCGCCATCGTAGTGCAGCGTGGCATCTACCGCTTCTATGCCGCCGATGAGTACGCGCTCGAGTTCCCAGCGCCGCGGAAAATCCATCGCGCGATATAGCTCGATAGTGCGGTTCGCGCTGGATTCCGGCACCATGTAGATTTGGCCGTCGTGCTCGAAGACGAACGGGTACGACAAGTGATACGGTAGCTCCAGCACCGTCCCCACCGGCCCAGGTCCCCGCTCGGTCAGCTCCAGGCAGGAGATAACGCCCTTCTCCTCCCGATAGCGGAATTCTTCGAAAAATACGAACGTCCTGCCTGCGACAGTAATCGCGCAGGGGTCGGCGTAATAGCGATCGCGCGGCGGCTGGATAAACTCGAATCCCGCGGTATCGAACGGCTGCTTCAGCACGTGGCTCTGGTCCGGCTTATGACGCCAGGCGAGCGACCAGCAATCGATGTGCGTGCGGGTGCGCAGCAGGCGGGCAGCATTGTGCTTGATGAAAGTCCGGAACAGGAACGGCAGCATCTCCGCATTGCCCGGTGCGCGGTACATTTTGCCGAGCTGTTCCGGCTGCTCCTGATAGGTTTCAAGCGAGGTGATGTAGTCCCAGCCGCGCGAGTAAAGATCCTGTAGCCGCCGTATCGCAAAACTTGCGGCCTTCCAATAAATCTCATTGCGCTGCCGATTCAGCGACTCGAGTACGGTAGCGCTCTGGGAACGATAAATGACTTTCCCGCCATCGAGCGTCTCGCTCAAAATCTGCAGAACCACCCCGGACACGGCATTCTGTTCGTACATCTCCCAGAACAGCGCCGGCGTGCCGCGATAGACCAGATTGTCGCCGTGATGGTATGACCAAACGCCGTAGCGGGCGACCGAAAGAATGTCGCCGCGAATAATGCGGAACCCGAAGCGAAACACCACGTCCAGATCGTGCGAGCGGATGGCCTCCACATCGGCAGCCGTGAACCGGTCAGTAAATTTCTTCTTCTCTGGCATCACTTCGACGACGGCAGCCTTCGAGCAAAGGCCGCGAATATCGCAGCCCGCGCTGAACTGTCTGCGGCTCGCAAACAGGCGCGCATCGAGCAGCGTGTACAAATAAAACAAGGCGCCGCGGCGCGCTTGCGGGCTGATATTCCCGCTGAGTAGGCGCTTCCAAAGCGGCGGCTTGGACGGCGGCTCGTCTTTATTGAGGATCACTAGCGTCAGTTCGGCGCAATCTGAAGCTTCAATATCGCGCAGAATTTTTTCGATCCACGCGGGGACCATCCAGGAATCGATCATAATTCCGATGCGCAGCGGCGGACGCGTTGCGCCGGTCCGCACCGCGCTGTCACATACCGCCGCTGCAGGTCTCGATACAGAAGCCACGCGAATTGAAGATTCTCCCTATCTTCCCGGCAACAATCGCCTTCCCTATTATTGTCGGCGGCTCCAGCCGAATACACTAGTGGTACAGATCATGAAACAAGTGCTGCGCCGGGGCATCGCTGAAATGATTGTGGATGAAGTACCGGAACCGGTAGCCGCTCCGCACCATGTGCTCGTGCGGCCCGTATTTTCACTCATCAGCAGCGGAACCGAGACTGCCAGTATTCATCAGGAAGGCGTATTGAAGGAGGTCGCCGACAACCCTTCCCATATCCGCAAGGTGCTGGACGTGATGAAGGTAAACGGCCCGGTGGCCACCTTGCGCGAAGTCCGCGCGAAGTTCAGCGAATACGCCCCACTAGGCTATTCCGGAGCAGGAATTGTTGCCGAAAAACATCCCACCGTAACCGATCTCGAGCCGGGCGACCGCGTCGCCTACGGCGGCGAGGGAACCGGCCACGCCGAGACCATCATCACCGGCCGCAACCTGGTCGCCCGTATCCCTCCTGAGCTGGCTTTCGAGCATGCCTGTTTTGCGACGCTCGGCAGCATCGCGCTCAATTCGATTCGGATTGCAAACATCGGGCTGGGTGATCGCGTCGCCATCATCGGATTAGGACTCGTCGGTCAATTGATCGCGCAACTCGCCCGATTGCAAGGCGCTGTGGTTATCGCGACGGATCTGAAATCCGAGCGCGTCGAACTGGCCGGAAAATTAGGCGCCCAGGAGCCGGTCTTCCCGGGCGGCTCGCTCAAAGAGCAAATCGCAACCGTGACGAATGGCAAAGGCGCCGATTGCGTCATGATTGCAGCGGCATCGAAATCTTCGGCGCCCTGCAAATTGGCCGTCGACATTTGCCGGGATCGCGGCAGGATTGTGGTCACCGGCGCCGTCGACATGAGCTTTCACTGGAACGACATGTACCTGAAAGAAATTCAGCTCTGCATGTCGCGCGCCTATGGGCCGGGCAGCTATGATCCCGTTTATGAGAAGCAAGGCCGCGATTATCCGTTTTCCTATGTGCGCTGGACCGAAAACCGCAACATGGAAGAATTTCTGCGGCTCGCGGCGCGGGGCGATGTACAGCTCGATCCGCTCATTACGCATCGCTTCCCACTGAGCGACGCGCCCGCCGCGTATGCCACGATCATGGACCAGGCTTCGAACAGCCTGGCAGTGCTGTTGCACTATCCGAACGCGGCCGGCAACACGACAGCTCAGCCATCCGCGCCACGCCGGACCGTCGCTATCAAAACCGCCGCCAAGCCCGGCGGCAAACTTGGCGTGGCGCTCGCAGGCGCCGGCAATCTGGCGCGCTGGGCGCATCTGCCTGAACTACAGAAAAACGATGGCGCCAGCTTGCGCGCCATCCACTCGGCGAGCGGCGTGCGCGGCAAAAGTTACGGCATACGCTTTGGCGCCGCCTACTGCACCACCGATTACCAGCGGATTCTGGATGATCCGGAGATCGACGTCATCTTCATCACCAGCCGCAATCAGCATCATGCCTCGCAAGCGCTCGAGGCGTTGCGCGCCGGCAAGCACGTTTTTGTAGAAAAGCCGATGTCGCTCACCGAAGCCGAATCGCGCGATCTGGTTCACGCTGTCGAAGAAACCGGACGGCATCTCACCGTGGGCTTTAACCGCCGGTTTGCGCCTTTCTATGCCGCGCTCAAAGATCGGCTCAAAAAGCGCCCAGGCCCCGCCGTTCTGCAATGCCGCATCAACTCGCCCGGTATTTCCGGCTCGTACTGGATGGCCGATCCCGCCATCGGCGGAGCCATACTCGGCGAAGCCTGCCACTTTGTAGACCTGATGTACTGGCTGCTCGAAAGCGAGCCCGTCTCTGTCTCGGCCTATTCACTCCCGACGGATCAGCCCGATCCCATCGGCCAGAACAACATGGTGGCATCGTTCGTCTTCGCTGACGGTTCCATCGGCAATCTCACTTATTGCACGGTCGGCAGCCGCACCTCCGGCGGCGAGCGCGTCGAAGCCTATGTGCAGGGCCTTGGCATCGCAGTCGAAGATTTCAAGCGCCTCACGACCTCGGGCGCGGTCCGTACAACGCGTAAGAAAATGTTTGCCGAAAAAGGTTACGGCAGCCAGATCGCGGCGTTCATCGCGGCTTTGCGCGACGGGAAACCGCCCGCCGTCACAGTCGCTGATGGTGCACGAGCCACCATCGGATGTCTGCGCATGCTCGAATCTGCAAAGGAGCAATCGCCTCGCGCGATCGATTGGGAACGTGTCGTCGCTTAGAGCCGCTGATACAGAGCCGCAAGCGTTAGCGCCCGCCGGCACGCAGACGAACTTGAAAGAAAATCCGGCTGGAGACACGCAGCCGGTTCGCGTTCTCCTGATCGCCCCTTCGCTCGACATCCTGGGCGGCCAGGCTGTTCAGGCAACTCGTCTCATGGAAGTGCTCGGCGCGCTGCCCGGTTTGCGCATGACCTTCTTCCCCATCAATCCGCGGCCTCCCAAGCCATTTCTCTGGATTCGCCGTGTTCCCTATCTGCGCACGCTGGTCACTTTCATCCTGTACATCAGCCGTCTTACGTTCGAAGCGAGGAAGCATGACATCCTGCATATCTTTTCCGCCGGACTTTCCTCCTATACGCTGTGGACGATTCCTGCGCTGCTGCTCGGCCGCCTGTACCGGAAGAAAATCATTTTGAATTACCGCGACGGCCAGGCCGAACAGCATATAACCGAATGGCGCACGGCGCGGCCCACGCTCAAGCTCGCCGACCGCATCGTGACGCCTTCCGGGTTCCTCGTCGATGTATTCGGCAAACATGGCATCCAGGCGCAGTCCATCTTCAACATCATCGAGACCAGCCGTTTCCGCTATCGCAAGCGGCGCAAATTGCGGCCCGTCTTCATGACCAACCGCATCCTGGAGCCGCTATACAACGTCGATTGCATCCTGCGCGCCTTTGCCATCATTCAGGTCCGCTATCCGGATGCAACTCTGACGATTGCGCATGACGGTTGCTGCCGCCCCGCGCTCGAAAAGCTCGCTCAGGAACTGGGGCTTCGCAACACGAAATTTATCGGCCGTGTGCCGCACGAAAAGATTCCCGAGCTATACGATTCCGCCGACATCTATCTGACCAGCCCGAATATCGATTGCATGCCGGGCTCTCTGCTCGAATGCCTGGCCTCCGGTCTGCCGATCGTTGCCACCAAGGCGGGCGGCATCCCCTATATCGTGCGCGACCGCGAGACAGCGCTGCTCGTCGATATCAATGATCACGAGGCACTGGCCGCGCGCTGCTTTGAATTGCTCGAAGACGAAGACCTGGTCGAGCGGCTAACCAGCCGCGGGCTTGAAGAGGTCAAACGGTATCACTGGGCGCCCGTGGGCGACCAGTGGTTCCGCTTATATCGCGAGCTTACGCCCGCGCTCCGCGAGCGCGCTTAAAATCCGGCGGCTAAGGCCGCTTCATCCACTTCTCGTATTCGCGCGTGTGGCGTGATTCGAGCGACACTTCCCTGCCCCCGATGAACATCTGTTTGATGTTCGTCTTCGCCTCGAGCGGATCGCCGTCCGTCAGAATGAAATCGCCCATTTTGCCTTTTTCAATCGACCCGAGTTCATTCCCCACGCCCAGAATCTCCGCACTGTTGATCGTCAATCCCTTGAGCGCGGCATCCTTTGGTAATCCGAACGCAACCGCCTGCGCCGCCTCAAAGGGCACGTTGCGGGCAAACTCGACATCGAATGTCCCAAAGCAAAACTTCACCCCGGCCTTGTAGAACTCATTTGGCAATGTGTACGGCGCATCGTACGGATCGTCATCACGCATCGGCAACTGGAAGGTCTTACCCAGCACGACCGGGATGTTGTGCGCCTTCAGCATCGGGCCGGTGCTGCCCATCTCGCGCGGGTCCGCAATGATGATCTTCACTTTTTCCTTGTCTGCGAATTCAATCGCGTCCTTAATCATGCGCTCGCGTTCGGCCCGCACAAACAAGGGCAACTGTCCGTCAATCACAGGAATCATCGCCTCGAGCCGGATGTCCCGTTTGAATCCGGGACCAGCCGCCGCCTTGGCGGCTTTGTACTCTCGTGCTTCATTAAAGAACTGGCTGATCTGGTCGAGTTTTTGTTTGTACAGCTTCTCTTCTTCCGCGTAGGTTCGAGTAGGGCCGCCGAGCAGCGCCGCAAAGCCGCCGCGCCCGCCTCCGCCCTGAATCTCCGGGAACAGCATGTCCATCACCGCGCTCGGCTTCACGGCCATGTCTTCCCAGGTCCAGCCTTCCAGGTGCATTAGCGCGCCTTGCCCGGTGATCACAGGTGACGCCGCTCCCCCACGCCCGCCACGGCCGCCGCTTCCGGGCAGCGCAATCACCGTCGTAATGCCGGCCGCGCGTGTCACCTCAATGTGTTCGCTCGAAGGATTGAAAGCAATCTCGGCGCGGAGTTCCGGATTAAACGTGCCGATCTCATCCAGATCAATCGTGTCCCGGATCGACTCAATTTCTTCCAGCCCAACATTCGTTGCAGCATTGATCATTCCCGGATAAAGCTGCAGACCGTGTCCGTCCACCACTCTCGCACCGGCACGCGGCGCAACCCGCGCCCCCACTTCTGCGATCTTTCCATCGATCACCAGCACGGCGCCGTTGTGAATCTCAGGTCCGGTAACCGGGTGCACGTCCACGTTGCGCACCAGCACCGAATTGTCGGCGGCAATCAGCAAGCCGGCCGCAGCCGGCGCTAACAATAGAGCGAGCCAGCTAGTTCGCATTAGCGCCCCTCCTCTTTAGGTGTCGCGGCAGTGTTCGCCCCCGCGGGCCGGCCGGTCCTTTGTCCCTGCTGCGCGTTCTCCTTATCGAGCAACTGCTTTTTCTCCTGCTGGAACTTGGGCCGTGTCTCCAGATCTTTATCGCGGTCGAAATACTCGTGCCCGTCGATCCAGACTTTCAAGCATTTCGAATAGTTCGAAAGCGGATCCTGATCAAACAACGCCAGATCCGCCGATTTTCCAACTTCAATCGAACCAACTTTGTCGTCGATTCCCAACTGCTTCGCCGGATTGATCGTCACCATCGCCAGCGCTTCCGTCGGGGTCATTCCTCCGTAGCGCATCGTCTTGGCGGCTTCCAGATTCAGGTGCCGCTGCAGTTCATCGGAGTCCGAGTTAACCGACACCACCACGCCCTTGCGCGTCATGATAGCGGCATTGTAAGGCGTGGCGTCATATGCCTCAATCTTGTACGCCCACCAATCGCTGAATGTCGAAGCGCCTGCGCCATGCTCCTTAATTTCGCGCGCTACTTTGTATCCTTCGAGAACGTGCTGGAAGGTGCGGATCTTGAATCCCATCTCGTCGGCAACACGGATCAGCATCAGAATTTCATCCGAGCGGTAGCAGTGCGCATGCACATAGCGCTTTCCTTCCAGCACCTCCACCAGCGGCTCCAGCCGCAGGTCCTTTCGCGGCGGAATCGGATGCTCGCCGCGGACAACGCGGTCGTTGTAGTCTTTCCATTCCGCCTGATAGTTCTTAGCTTCCGTGAAGCTTTCGCGTATCACTTCTTCCACGCCCATGCGCGTGCCCGGATAGCGCCGCTCGGCCGCCGCTCCCTGGGTAAAGAAGCCTTGCGGCTCGCCGGCGCGCTTGGGATTTTCTCCCAGCGCAAATTTGATTCCAGGCTTTGCGCCTTCCATGATCATTTCCGGCGCTGTTTTGCCCCACCGCAGCTTGATCACGATAGTCTGCCCCCCGATGGCGTTGGCGCTGCCGTGCAGCACGTTCGAAATCGTCAACCCGCCCGCGAGCGCGCGATAAATATTAATGTCATACGGATTGATCACGTCCTTAATGTTCACCATCGAGGAATCGGAAAGCGTCCCTTCGTTCACGCCGCCCTCGATGGCGGTATGCGAATGGCAATCGATAATACCGGGCATCAGGTATTTGCCCGTTGCATCGACAATCGTCGCGTCCGCCGGAGCACTCACGTTCTTTCCAATCGCGGCAATTTTCCCGTTTTCGATTAACACGCTTCCGTTTTCGACAGTTCCCTTCGTCACGGTTAACACGGTAGCGTTGCGGATGAGAATCGTTTCGGCTCCGCTCAGGCCGCCCAGCGCAGCCAGCAACGTACAAATCGACAGTATTCGCCGCATCTAGTTCCTTCCTCCCTCGCTGTCATTTCCCGGTGTTGTCCCCCGCCTTCCTCCCGGCGCGCCACCTGCCGGCGGCCCTTGCTGCAGTTCTTTCGAAGGCTGGTACATGGCGCCGTCCACAAAAACGTATTCGACTGTGGTCCGATCGTCGAAGGCATCGCCCTTCGTCACAACGACGTTCGCGATCTTGCCTTTATCTAAACTGCCCATGCGATCCGCAACGCCATAGATCTCCGCCGCATTCAACGTCAGCGCGCGAACGGCATCGGCCCGTGATAACCCGGCGTCCATCGCTTTCTTGACAGCCCGCTTCAATTCCGGCGCCGTATCCACGCCGTCAGAATAGAACGCGAACTTCACGCCGGCTTTGGCAAACATCCCGGCCACCGCCGGCGCCTGCTCGCGAATCACCAGGTCGCGATAATTCGGAATGTCTGTCGGGTCGGCATCGCGCGGCGCCACCGGCCATTTCAAGCTGATGAGCGCCGGAACATTCGCCTGCTTGATCTGATCTACGCGCTTAAATGCCTCGTGCAGCCCGTAGAGGACGTAAGGCACCTTCAGCTCCTGTCCAAAACTGATCATGCGATCGATCTGCTGCGCCTGGTCGGCAGGCAGCAAAATGCGCGGCGATTCCGCCAGACCTTCCAGATCATGGTCGTACTCGGGACGCCGGTTGCCGCTCGGATTCGACGCATACGTCTCCTTCGCTCTTTTGTATTGGTCCAGATCGAGATAGAGCTGGCGAATATAAGCGATATTGCCCATCAGCGAAGCCGGAAACGCGCGCCCCATCCCACCTCCGCCGACGCGGAACAGGATCTGCTGCCCAACCGGTTGCGCCACCACCATGTCGCGCCCGCGCTCGCCGGAAAGATCGATGACTGCGCCTAAGCCTTCAACAATTCCTCGATTCGGAAAAGTGGCTGCCGACGTGAAGCCTGCCGCCCGCGCCGCCTCGAGCCGGTTGTCGGTAGGCGTGATCAGGTCCGCGGCACGTTCGAAGGAATAGGTCTGCGGCCGGTCTTCCGGGCCATGTACATTGGGCCGGCCCGCGTTTTCAGCTTCGATCGGATTCTGCTGTTGAGCTTGCGTCAACGCCTGTGCGGGAGCCGGTGTTTGGGCCGGCGGCGATTGTGCCGCAGCGCCCGCCGCGCGTCCTGCCGGGGCAGGTATCGCGCCCGGAATGCCCCAGGTACTCAATGCATCGATGAAACCTGGATAGACGGTCAGGCCGGTCCCATCGATAACCCAGGTACCGGGCGGGATCGTCACATTCGTGCCGACATCCTCAATCAGCCCGTTCCGCAAAACAATCGTGGCCTTGGGCAGATCAGCGCCGCTCACCGTCACGATGTGCGCATCCTTAATGGCAATATTTCCGGGAACTTCTGCCGGGGCCAGCGGTGCAATAGCGAGGGCCGCGGCTAACAGCGCATAGTGGTGCTTCATAAGCATGTCCTTCCAGCCTCTACAAACATCGAGAAGTTTTCTATTGTGTCACAACGAAGCGGCTCGATAGCAGCGCCGGCCATCCGTACACCCGATCTCTGTTTCAGCGGTTCGTTACCGTAGCAGTAGTGCTCATTCTCGCCTCGGGCTCGCCGCGCCGGCACGAGCTTCTACAGGCCGCCGGCATTCCGCACCTCGTGAGAGCAGCTTCCGTCGTTGAAAAGCCGTTGCAGGGCGAAGATCCGTTGCATCTCGTTCGCCGGCTTGCGAAAGAGAAGGCCGCCTCCGTCCCCCACACAGCCGGTGACATCATTCTCGCTGCAGATACCGAAGTGTGCATCGGCGATCAGATCTTCGGTAAACCGTCGGATGAGAATGACGCGGCGCGAATGCTCCGGCTACTCTCGGGAAGAGATCACTGGGTACACACCGGCATCTGTATTCTTACGGGCGAAAGCGAGGTTTTGGATGCCGCAAGTACCAGAGTCTGGTTCCTGAGGCTGACGGAGAACGAAATAACAGAGTACACTCGAAGCGGGGAGCCATTCGGTAAAGCGGGTGGATACGCGATCCAAGGCCTCGCGTCCAAGTTTGTCCGGTCGATTGAAGGTTGTTATCACAACGTGGTTGGTCTGCCGGTATCGCTCGTCTACCAATATTTGAGGTCGCTATGAAGCACGTGTTTGCGACGCTCGCGATCACCACACTTGGTTTGTGCGCGGCTCCCGGAAGCGCACAGCCGCCACAGCCGGACTGGCGCAGCCAGGGAATCATCTATCTCGATCACAGCTTGAACGCCCGCCTGCATACCGTTCCCATACAAGCCGTTCATTTAGGTGATGGATTTTGGGCTAACCGGCGCTGGGTGACCACAGAACACAGCCTGCCGACCATGCTGGAGCTGCTCGAAGAACACGGCGTCATGGACAATTTCCGGCGGCTCTCCGGCCGCAAAAACGTGGCCCGAAGAGGGCCCGTCTATACCGATTCGGACGCCTATAAGTGGATCGAGGCCGCTTCCTGGGCGCTGGCTTCGAACGAGACGACAGATGCCGATAAGCAGAAGCTGCGCCAGCAGATTGAATCGATGATCTCCGATATTGCCGCCGCGCAAGAGCCTAGCGGGTACCTGAACACCTACTATGTTGGCGACAAAGCGCATTTGCGCTTCACCGAGTTGGTCCGGTCGCACGAAGACTATTGCCTGGGGCATTTGATCCAGGCGGCCATCGCGTACTATCGCGCCACCGGCAGCCGTGCCTTACTCGACCCCGCCATCAAATTTGCCGATTACGTGGTCGACAATTTCGGGCCTACCAAACGCCCGTTTATGACCGGGCATCCTGAGCTGGAAATGGCCTTGGTCGAGCTCTATCGCACCACCGGCGATTCGAAATACCTCGAGTTTGTCCGTTACCTGTTCAGCGGCGTAGAACGCGACCGCATGAAATGGAAAGAATCCGACGTCCGCTATACATTCAGCGGCCGCCAGTTCACCACCCGCACCGAGTTTGAAGGCCATGCCGTGCGTGCGCTCTACGCCGTTTCCGGCGCCACCGATTACTTTGCCGAAACCGGCGACCCCGCATATAAAAGGACCCTGGACCTGCTGTGGACAGACCTCACCATGCGTAAGATGTACATCACCGGCGGCGTCGGTTCCAGATCCTCGGGCGAAAGCTTTGGCGAGCCCTACGAACTTCCCAGCGAGCAGGCCTATGCGGAAACCTGTGCCGCAGTCGCAAACGTGATGTGGAACTTCCGTATGCTGGCCGTCACCGGCGATGCGAAATACGGTGATGTCCTCGAGAAGGCGCTTTATAACGGCGCGAATTCGGGGATGTCCTTATCCGGCACCATGTACTGCTACCGCAATCCGCTGGCAACGAATGGGGAAAAACTCCGTAGCCCCTGGTATGACACGACCTGCTGTCCCCCGAACATTGAGCGGCTCTTTGAATCCCTGCCCGGCTACTTCTATGCCATCAGCCGCGATGGCGTTTTCGTGAACCTCTATCACAACTCTGAGTTGAACTGGCATCTCGAAGACGGCACCGGGTTGAAGCTGGCGCAAACAACCAGCTATCCCTGGAGCGGCGATATTCACCTAACCGTCACTCCCGACCACGCGAGCGATTTTACCGTCTACCTGCGCTGGCCCTCCTGGGCCCCCGCCGCCAGCGTCCAGGTAAACGGCCAGCCATTCTCAACGGCGAATTCCCATCCCGGTTCCTTCATCGCCATTAGCCGGATGTGGAATAAAGGCGATGCCATCAGCCTGAGTCTCACGATGCAGCCTACTCCCATGGTTTCAAACCCAAGAGTTGCCGATACCTATGGAAGAATCGCCCTGCAGCGGGGCCCCCTGGTTTACGCCCTGGAACAAATCGATCAGGGCGGCAGCCCGCTCTATGACCTTTTCTACCGTGTGAACAGCACGCCGGCGATAGAACAGCGAAAAGACCTGCTGGGCGGCGTCGTCATTCTAAAGGTAAACGGCGCAGCAGCCGAAAAATCTTTGGGAGACGAGCCTCTTTATGAGCCATGGGCGGTGGCGGCGGCGCGCGGGAAACGTCCAGCCATGCTGACCTTTATTCCGTACTATGCGATGGGCAATCGCGAACCGACGCCGATGGAAGTTTGGGTCCCGGCATCCAGAGCGGAAGGCCAATATTTGCCTCCTTCTGCCACCGCCGAACGGCGCTTTGGGCCGTCGGGCACTAGATGACCCGTACCGTCTACGTTCCAAAACTACCCAGAGGCTTAGTAAAATCAAAGGTATAGGTCGGAGGGACCCGGCATTGAACTTGGCTCAAGACAACAGATCGATGAAACACCCTGCTTCGTTCTACAAAGTAATTTCTATTTTCGCGGTGCTTTTTATGGCCGCTACAGGTGCCTTGGCGCAAGAGCAACAAACGCCGCCTGCGCAGCAGAATCAGACCGGAACCGGCAGCGACAGCAAGGTCGCCACGGTGCCGCTGCCCAAAGGAGCGGGCGCGCCGGTCGATTCCAGCTCGTACAAGATAGGTCCCGCCGATGTGTTGTACATCAACGTTTGGCATGAGCCTGAATTTTCCGGCTCCTATGCCGTGCATGAGGATGGCAAGATCACGATTCCCTTGCTCGGCGACCTGCAGGCTGGCGGAAAGACGCCTGTCGAGGTTCAGGACATCGTCGCCGATTCCTTGAAAAAGTACGTAGTGAAACCGCTGGTCACCGTGATTGTGCAGGAAGTGGGCAGCAAGCGCTACTACATGGACGGATTAGTTGCGCGTCCTGGCGAATATGCGCTCGTTGTTCCCACAACTATTCTTGAAGCGATCAGCAAGGCTGGTGGCTTACAGGATTTTGCCAATCAGAAAAAGATCTACATTCTTCGGGGCGACAAGCGAATTTACTTCAATTACAAAGACGTCATTCACGGCCGGCACATGGAGCAGAACATCCTGCTGCAGCCCGGCGACCACATTGTAGTGCCCTGAGACGGGAAAGGCAGCCAGACTATGTTGGATAGCATTTCAGTTCCCCGCCGCGCATACGACTTTGAAGATTACATCGACATACTGCGCCGGAATTTCCGCTGGATTATAGCTCCGGCATTCGCCGGGCTTGTCGTTTCCGTTGTTATCGCCTATTCGCTTCCTGACGTTTTTGTCTCGCAGGCAACCATACGCGTAACACCGCAGCAGATCTCCGAACAACTCATCCAGAACGTCACCAGCCAGGATGTCGCAGACCGCATCAGCGCCATGGCCACGGTGATCTATAGCCGCGCAATTTTGACCTCATTGATCAACCAGTACGGCCTGTATAAGAACGAGCTGGCGAAGGAGCCCATGGAAGATGTCGTCGAAAAGATGAAGGGCAACATCATCATCCAGGCAACCGGGAGCACGACGGCAGGCCAAAAGGTTCTGCCCACCATGGTGGTGGCATTTAGATACTCAAACAAATACACCGCCCAGAAAGTCTGCCAGGACATTGTCTCGAGGCTCATCACGCTGAGTTCGGAAGAAGGCGTCACCAGCCAGCAGCAGGCGCATCAGTTTCTCTCTGATGAAGGCCAGCAGGCTAAGCGGGATTTGGATGACGTAGAGCAGAAGCTGGAAGCTTTCCGCCAAAAGTACGCCGGGCATCTTCCGGAGGAAGAGGCCAGCAATATGCAAGCGATCAACACTCTGAGTGGCCGCTTAGACTCGCTGACGGCGCAAGCTAACCGGAACACGGAACAACGGATGATGCTCGATCAGGAGCTGAGAATAGCCAAAGAACGCATGGCCGCCCTGCGGACCAATTCCCAGCAGACTCTTGCCCGCAATCCGAAAATCGCGGAACTGGATTCCGAGATCGCCAAGCTAACCGATGACATCGAAGCGATGAAGACTCGCTATACGGACAGCTTTCCGGACCTCCAGGATGCCAAGGATCGCCTGGCGTTTTTGAAAAAGCAGCGCGAGGACCTGGCCAAACAAAAACCAACTCTGATGGACGTAAATCCTGCGGAGGCGGCCAATGTGGCGCAAGAGCGGCAGAATTTGCAGGACCAGATCGACCGCTTGAACACCCAGCTCAAAGCAAACGATATGGATGCCCAGCAGATCAAACGCGATATCGCCTCTACCAGCGCGGATCTCAGAAATTATCAGAACCGCCTGGGGAACTCGGCAAGCGAGAAGGAGTACGAAGATCTGCAGCGCCAGCGCGATTTGGCCAGGCAGCGCTATGTCGAATTTCAGATGAAGAGTGAACGCTCGGCCGTTTCCATCGACATGGAAACCCGCAAGCAAGGCGAGACGCTCGAAATCATTGACCCGCCGAATCTGCCGACCACCCCGGTCGAGCCGAACCGGACAAAGATGATTCCCATCGGCGCCGTTGTGGGCCTCGTTTTAGGCATCGTCCTGGTGGCAATTCGCGAGGTGAAGGATACCTCTCTCAAGAATCTGAAAGACGCCCGTTTATATACCCAGCTTTCTATTCTGGGCAGCATCCCGCTGCTCGAAAATGACGTGGTTGTGCAGCGCCGTAAACAGGTGATGTGGGTGAGTTGGGCCACCGCCACGCTTGCAGGTTGCGCGATTATGGCCGTTTCCATGGCCCGTTACTACTTAGGCAAAGGATAAGCTTTCATGAGCCGTGTTCACGACGCGCTGCGCAAAGCGGCACA
>JAJPJN010000080.1 GCA_021324185.1 Terriglobia bacterium
ACCCGCACCGTCAAGGCAGGCCTGCTCGCCATTAATCGTTTGGCTCGCGAAGTTAACTTTCCGATTCCCACCATGGTCTCCGGCACCATCGAAGCCACCGGAACCATGCTGGCCGGCCAGACCGCCGACGCCTTCTACGTCTCCATCGCACACGCGCCGCTCCTTGCCGTCGGCCTCAATTGCGCCACCGGTCCCGAGTTCATGACCGATCACATCCGCTCCATCCATGAACTCGCCACCACCCGCATCTCCTGCTATCCCAACGCCGGCCTCCCCGACGAAGAAGGCAAATATCTCGAGACTCCCACCAGCCTCGCCGCGCAACTGGAGCGTTTCATCGATCACGGCTGGCTCAACATCGTCGGCGGCTGCTGCGGTACCCGGCCCGATCACATCCGCGCCATCGCGCAAATGGCCGAAGGCAAGCGCCCGCGCGCTCCCAAATCGTCATCCCACCGGACCTATTTCTCAGGCATCGAGGTCGTCGAAGCGGAAGAGAGCAACCGCCCGTTAATCGTTGGCGAACGCACCAACGTCATCGGCTCGCGGCTTTTCAAGAACATGGTCGCCCAGGAGAAATGGGAAGAAGCGACCGAAATCGCCCGCTGGCAGATCCGCAACGGCGCGCATATCGTCGATGTCTGCCTCCAATCCAGCGACCGCGACGAGTTCAAAGACATCCCTCCCTTCTACGACAAGCTCATCCGCAAGATCAAAGCGCCCATCATGATCGATACCACCGATGCGCGCTCCATCGAACTCGCCCTCACCTACTGCCAGGGCAAGAGCATTATCAACTCCATCAACCTGGAGGATGGTGAAGAAAAATTCGAGCGCGTCTGCCCGCTCGCGCGAACTTACGGCGCTGCTCTCGTCGTCGGTTGCATCGATGAAGATCCCACCCAGGCGCAAGCCTTTACGCGCGAACGCAAACTCGCCGTCGCAGAGCGCTCGGTCGATCTGCTCGCCAACAAATACGGCATCCCGCCCGAAGACATCATCATCGATCCGCTCGTTTTCCCTTGCGCCACTGGCGATGAAAACTACATCGGCGGCGCAGTCGAAACCATCGAAGCCATCCGCCTGATCAAAGAAAAAATCCCGTTCGTCAAAACCGTCCTCGGTATTTCGAACATCTCCTTCGGCCTGCCCGCCAACGCGCGCGAAGTGGTCAATTCGGTCTTCCTGTACTACTGCACCAAAGCCGGACTCGATCTCGCCATCGTCAATGCGGAGAAATTGGAGCGCTTCGCATCCATTCCCGAAGAAGAGCGCCGCCTCGCAGAATCTCTGCTGTTCAACACGCCGCCAGTGAATGTTCCCGCCGGTCATCCGAATTTCGAACTGCTCGAAACCGTTCCGGAAGACTGGCGCCACCAGTCCCGCGAGCAGAAGATGGCCGTCAATCAGTTCCACATCGCAGCCATCACCGAACACTTTCGCGGCGCGGCCAGAAAAGAAAAGAAAAAAGCCGCCGATCTGCCCCTGAACGAACGCCTGGCCAACTACATCATCGAAGGCACCAAAGACGGCCTCATTCCCGATCTCGATCTGAAGCTAAAAGAAGGCGCTGCGCCGCTGGACATTATCAACGGTCCCCTGATGGCCGGCATGACCGAAGTCGGCCGCCTGTTCAACAACAACGAATTGATCGTCGCTGAGGTTTTGCAATCCGCCGAAGCCATGAAAACCGCCGTGAGCTATCTGGAACAGTTCATGGAAAAATCCGAGACTTCGGTGCGCGGCAAAATCATTCTCGCCACCGTCAAAGGCGACGTTCACGACATCGGCAAAAACCTGGTCGAAATCATCCTCAGCAACAACGGCTATCAGGTTGTGAATCTCGGCATTAAGGTGCCGCCGGAAGAGCTGATCAAAGCCTACGTGAAGCACAAGCCCGATGCCATCGGCCTCTCCGGCCTGCTCGTGAAGAGCACGCAGCAGATGGTCATCACGGCAACGGACCTGAAAGACGCCAGCATTCATGTGCCGCTGCTGGTCGGCGGCGCTGCTCTTTCCGAGCGCTTTACCAAAACCAAAATCGCGCCCGCTTACTCTGCACCTGTCCTGTATGCCAAGGACGCCATGACCGGCCTGCGGCTGATGAACGAAATCATGGATCCCGAGCAGCGGGAACAGATTCTCGCCCAGAATACGGCGGCGGAGTTTCCTGTCGAAGCGGCTGCCATTCCGTCCGCGCCCGTACCCTCCGGTGAGCGGCGTAGCCCCAAAGTTCATACGGACATTCCGATCCCGCCTGCGCCCTATCTCGATCGCAGAGTGCGCATCGTCCCGAATCTGCCCGACGTCTGGAGCTACATCAATCCGTTCATGCTCTATGGCCGCCACCTCGGATTCAAAGGCAATTTCGAAAAGCAGCTTGCCGCGCGCGATCCAAAGGCCTTGGAACTGTTCCACAACGTCGAGGAAGTCAAGCGCGAAGCGTTGACCTTCATGAAAGCGCGCGCCGTCTGGCAGTTCTTTGAGGTCGAAAGGGAAGGGAACTCGCTTCACCTGTTTGCTCCTGGCGGAACATCTCCCATTGAGACATTCCACTTCGGCCGCCAGGCCAAGTCAGACGGCCTCTGCCTCAGCGATTTTGCGCTCGATCCGCAGGACGGCCGGCGCGATCACATCGTCTTATTTGTCGTCACCGCAGGCGAGGGCATCATCCAGCACTCGCAGGCTGCCAAAGAAAAAGGCGAATACTTCAAGGCACACGCCCTCCAGGCGCTCGGCATCGAAACCGCCGAAGCCTGTGCCGAATGGCTGCATCGCCGCATTCGCGAAGATTGGGGTTTCCCCGATCCGCCCTCGCTCACCATGCAGGAGCGCTTCACTTCGCGCTACCGCGGCAAGCGCTACAGCTTCGGTTACGCCGCCTGCCCCAACTTGGAGGATCAGGCAAAACTCTTCCGTCTCTTGCGTCCCGAAGAAATCGGCGTGCAACTCACCGAAGGCTTCATGATGGAGCCCGAAGCGAGCGTATCCGCCCTCGTCTTTCACCACCCCGATTGCGTCTACTTCAGCGCCGCCGAACAGCCCGAACCCGCCTACGCCTAGCCAGTTGCAGATACGCAGCGGCCACAAGCGTTAGTGGGCAATTGACGAAAACCTGAATCACATAGAAGAAAGCGCGCGACCTCCTACAATTAAATGAGATCGACATCTACCTTGAGCAGTTGTCGGAGCGCATAGCCAAACAGGAAGGGTAGGAGCATGGGATCCCGAAAAGTGTTCATCTCGCATTCCGCGAAAGACTCTGAGTGGGCGCGATCCTTTGCCGAAGCGCTCAAGCAACGCGGCGTTTCCGTCTGGTTTGACGAGTTCGACGTGCAACCGGGTGAATCCTGGCGCGAAGCACTGGAGGCTGGCTTGCGCGATAGCGATGTGCTTGTGACACTACTAGACGCAGAGCCGTCGTCCAAACCCTATCTGTTCTTTGAACTCGGCGCCGCTATCGGTATGGGAAAACGCGTTGTATCAATTGTTCCTAAGGGCATGGACCCGGGAGTACTTCCTTTAGACATCCGACGACGTCGGTACCTCGTTCGCGATACGCCCGAACAGACCGCGGAAGAACTTTCTAATACTCTTCAGGCTGCTTAGAACTCTTCAGATTCGGCCCGCCAGCAACTTCCTTGCTTCCTGCTTCCTGCTCCCTGCTCCCTTGCCCGCCTTGTGGGGCCGGGCTTTCCAGCCCGCCGTCAGGCTTTCCAGCCGATGCTTTCCTGGCCTAGTAGCCGGTCGCCCGCGACTTTTCCATCTGCCGCCCATCTGGAGCGGCTCCCTGAAACAAACGCAATTCAGCTTTTGCCTAATGCCTGTATTGCTGACCGCGCGAACGCTCCGTCGGCCAAACCAGTCCAGGAACCGATGACCGTGCCGTCCTGCTTAACTAGAATAATAGTCGGGACTTGCGGTACCAGAACCCCGCTTTCCATCTGCGAGAGCACTCTCTCTACTGCAATTCCATGCGATGCAAGATAAGCTCGATTCACCGCAGGAGCTTCTGCGCATACCGCGATAACTTTGGTACCTCTCTCGCGAGCGGCGTCAGCAACGCGCTTATGAAAAGGCATGCTCGCCAGACAGTACGGGCACGTACTGGAGATTGCGATTATGAGTGTTCTGGGCGCGCTCCTGAGGTCCAGTGCTGACGTGCCTTGGATGTGCTCCCCTGAGCTAAATATTACGTGCCTTTGCGGCGACTTATGTATTAGACGGTAGCCGTATTCCCCCACAACAACGGTGCAAGCGGCAATCAACAGGACATTAACAGTTTTTTCGAGAAGCGAAGCCATTTTTATGTTGTCCTTTGCTTTTGCCCTGAATGTAAACGCTCCCTACATGAGTCACAGCAATTCGGTCCGCCTCAGTTTACAGTTGGACGCCGCTCAATATTGTCGATCACAACCACTTCCACCTGCACCTTGCGAGATTCTAACCTCAGTCCCAGCGAGTCACGGATGGAACTAAAAATGTTCTTGCCTGCGGATAGGCCATCGGCATCCGCCGAACCTACGGGCGTGGCATTTTCATTTAGGCTGAAAGGCCTCACCTTTTCAAACGCCTGATCGGGCACCCAAGAAAAATCAACGTCGTATGCCCCAGTTAGCCCCGTAAGATCTTCAACCGGAGCGTCCAACCTTACGGAAAGAAAATGAGCAAGCTTGCTCATTGTCAAAGACCCCTTTATCTGGCCGGTTCCAGGCCCCGCGCCAAATTTGACTAACCCGGCATGCCTAGGATCAGAGGGCGACTTCGGGTCGGACTCCTTGAGTTTCGGGCCGTTCTTGTCGACGACTAGAGCATACCCAGAGCGTACGCGGGTTTCTTTGTGGGCGGCGAGTTTGAACCTGTCGACTAGCAGCGCCTCAAACATAGCCGGGAGTTGATCCTTGGTTGCACCTTCCGGAATCTTGGCGTTGACCGTGAAGCAATCCGAGTCCAACCATGAAGGTCCGAAAATCTGATCCTTCTTCACGTTGAAGGCAGCCGTAAGGAGTATTTTGAGTGGATAGCCTTTGAGTGCAATGATGCCCGGATCTGCAGAGTTCTCCATGCCGCATGCATCAGGCTTCAGCGACGCCACCTCGAATTTGGGTTGCTCCGCAGCAACAAGCGGCATAATGCCAAACGCAAGGCCCACGGTCCAGATAAGGACAATCATCCCGATCCAAGGTTGATTTTTCATTTTTGCGCCAAAACTACGGGGCTGACGATCTAGCAGTTAGTACACCAGTAGCCACTACCGCTGGCATCGCACCCTGCGCAGGAGGAAACGATTCCGCAATTTTCGTTGCAGTAACCAGTGCAAAGAAACCCCTGGTACGCATCGCATCCAGGTACAATCGCTGTTGCTTCCGATTGCGCGCCTAGTAGCATTACTCCCGCCATGATCGCCTTGAGGATCGCCCGACGATCGTTTTCAGTCAAAATAAGGTTCATTTTTGCCACCTGGTGGAAACCTATCACCAGCTAGTTCTTATGTCAACAGAAAAAATGTAAAAGAAATGCAGCAACAATGTGCATTTTCTCTGGTTCGACGCGAGTTTACGCAATTTTGCCTCGACGCGTACGCAACAAGGAAGTACGATTTTAAAATCGTTCCGCGGACGACCTAAAAGAAAAATGCCCAGTAGCGAGCTTGAGAACCTAAGTCTCACTAAACTGCTCGCGCCCATGTCAGGTGAGGAATTTCTGCAGAAGTTCTGGGGGCGCTCACCGGTTCACATCCCAGGGGAAGCGTCAAAGTTCTCGTCGATTTTTGGGCTTCAGCAGTTAACGGAAGCATTACAAACTGCAGAACGCCAATCGGGTGAGCACGCGAGCATCATTCGATAGAGGCGCGCCGTTCAAAACCGTGCCGCCAGCAGAGGCCCTGTCATGTTATGGCCAGGGTGCCACATTGTGCATACAAGGGCTGGAGTCCGCTTCTGAAGCGCTCGCCGCCATTACCGACGCAGTACGAAGGGACCTGCTCTTTTCGGGAACCGTCGACCCCAGAGTTTACCTCTCGCCCGACGGCCAACGGTTTGAAACGCATTTTGATCGCCGAATCGCTACTACACTCCAAATTGAGGGCGCCAAGCGATGGCGATTTTCAGAAGAGCCCGCAACCGAATGGCCTGCGTACCAAATCGGTGTAGATGGAAAGCACCCACCAGAAATGAAAGTTCAGGACTGGGATAATTTTAAATCGCCCGCCGACTGCTCTTTTCGCGAAATCGAGCTTCGGCCTGGTGACGTGCTCTGTTTGCCCGCTGGCTGCGGGCACTCCGCAGTCGGCATTGGATACTCCAAACATCGCTTTCGAGACAGCGGGTTTCTGGGGCGTGCTAGCTCCAACGCCTAGCTCCGTCCTGCAGAGAGTGCCAGCTTGGCGCTATCCACCGCCGCCCATCATGGTCGCGGACCTCTCGCCGGGCCATCTTCCCGACCCTGTTCGGGCCTATTTAGATACAGGTATCGCAAACCTCATTAGCGTATTAGAAGACCTGCGAGGTAGCCCTGAAGCGCTATACGCCATTTGGTCGAGAAGTTGCGGGCATCCAAGAAGCCCAAGGAACCTCTAATTAGTTGTTACGTTGGTGGACTGTTCTGCCAGTCATATTTCCGTGCGCACCTGCAACTTAACTCCTCAATTTCACCCCGCCCGGCACACCCCGCCCAATAATCCCGCCGTGGGCCCAGGTTTTTAGGTACCCAGCCCTCCAATTTACTGCGAGTTCCCCGCTAAAATACTTCCTAATCAGAACACCAGCCGCAGCCGGAACTGCACCTGCCGCGGAATCGTAGTCGTTGCAGTCGCCCGCCCAAACGTCGTTGAAGCGATGCTGATGAAGTTAATCCCGAATGTCCCGCCCGTCGGCGCCTGGAAGATTGGGTGATTGAAGGCGTTCACCATCTCAGCGCGAATCTCCATGCGCAGCCTCTCGAAAATGGCAGCGCTCTTTGCGATCGAAAGATCATCCGTGACGAAATGCGGCCCATAAAGCCAGATAAAATCTCCGAATTGCCCAGGCGTCGTCGGCAACGCCAGGTAATTCGGATTAGCACGGCCGTTACTGGCAATAACTTGCGGGTTCAGATAATAAACGTACGGGTTTCCCGTCTTGAATACGCCTACATTGTTCTGAAGCACAGAGGCGCTAACCACCGGAATAACTCCTGAATCCTGCTGGTTGACAGTTAGCTGCCCGCTGCTCAGCTTGAACGGCAGTCCCGCTTGATAGCGGAAGATCGAGCCCAGCGTCCAACCACCCGCAATCGCTTCAATCACCCGGTTGTTAACCGAAAACATACGTCCCTTGCCGAACGGTATGTCATAAGTGCCGTAAATCTGTATAACATGGCGAAGGTCCCACGGCGATGGGCCGTAATCCAGCCTGCGATCACGCAACGTACTAAAATTCAAAATATTATCGACGGCCTTACTGTACCGGTCAGTCAGGGAATGCGAGTAAGTGTAATTTCCGTCCAGCGTCAAGCCGTGCCAAAATCGCTGCCGGACGTCGACCTGTAACCCGTTGTAATTGGAAAACGAATCTGAGGTCAGGAAATTGGCCGTCGCTACATTGGGATTGAGCTGGAAAAAATTAATCGGATACGGTCCCGGAGCCGTCGCTCCGCGGGCCGCGCAGGGACTGAAGCTGCTGCCAACCAGGTTGCAAAAGTAATTAGCCGTTTGCGCTAACTGGTTTGCCAGCCCTCCTGCCTGGCCGGTCTGCAGCAAACTCACAAAGTTGGTGTTCGCAAATCCCTGAGCCGCCGTCAGCCCCGCAAACGCCGTCGAAAATATAGGGGTGGGTGCCTGGCCGGGCAATCCATTATTCGCGAATGTATTACCCGCTCCAGCCGCCTGATTAATGGTCAGATTTTGTTGCGCAATCTTGAACTGGTTCAAAAACCCGTTCTCGAAGATATTCACTTCGTTCACGTTGTAGGCGTGCCACAGATGAACGCCGTGGTTGCCCGCATAGCGAACCTCAACCACCGTTCCCTCTCTCACCTCTCGCTGGATACCAAACGACCACGTCTGCACGTACGGCGCCCGGATATTCGGATCGATCGTGCCCACCGTGCGGTTGGCAAATGCGAAGTTCGATAACGCAAGCGGAAAGCTGAACGAAGCCGGAAACGCCGTCGCCGGCGGTATTGGATCACTCACGCTCAACGATCCAGGGGCAAAATTCACACCCGGCGTTACAGTTGCAGTCTGTGTCGGCCCCGGGTTGTTGCCCGCAAGATCCGTCAGATTCAACATCCCTTCCGAGTAATAATTCAGGGAATAGCCGCCACGAAGCACAGATTTGCGGTCCCCCAACAAAGTCGCAAGCAAGCCTTGCTGAAAGCTCGGATTCCAGGCAAACCCGATATGCGGCGCAGGATTGATGTAATCGGCGTTATAAACCTTCGAGCGCTGGTAAAGGGCCGGATTAGCAACTCCGGAAAGCACGCCTGGGTGGAACAAATTCGGGGTGAAGGGCGATCCCGGTACTGATCCGGACGGCCCGAAAAGGTCAGCCACCGTCGGGCTTGTATAAACATTGTTAGGGTTCTCATTGTCGCCCTGGAAATCCCAGCGCAGTCCATAGTTCAAAGTAAAAGTTCGATTGACTCGCCACGAATCGGCAAAATACACTCCGAAAGACTTCATCAGCTCGGTTGTATAAATCGGCTGTAAATCGGCGTACTGATGCGTGAATGCATCCAGGTTCCGGCTTATGGTGATCGTATTCACCCGGCCGGTCAACAGTGCATACAGGCTGGTGGCATTCGTCAGGTCAAGCTGGCTGATTTTGGGTAAGTTCGTTGCATTAAAGATTGCATTCACCGGATCGGCAGAAGTTACCGCAAATGTATATCTTGGAAGTCCCGCCGCGCCCGTACTGGATGTGTGAACAAAGCTTCTGATCCAGTTACCCCCGAAGGCAAGCGAATGGCTGCCTTTCTCCCATTTCAAATTGTCGTAAAGATTCCAGACAGGGTTGTTGCGAGCCTGAAAAGTGTTTCCTTGCTGAAGGCCGTTCAATTCTTCCAGCCCGCTCGCCAGATTCAGCGGGAAATTCATAAGCCGGGGCTCGAACGTACTAATATCGAAACCCGTGTTGAAGGTTTCCTGCGTCCCCTGTATGCCGAAATTGAAATCATTGACCAGCGTCGGTTTTATAGTCCAGGTAAGCCCGGCCGTTGCGATATACGGATTTGCGATCTGGCCGTAGGATTGCTGCTGCTGGAAACTTCCGGGAAGAACCGTTCCACGAAAACCCCGTGCATTAACCGTCCGTGACCAGGTGTCGGATACGTTAAAGCGCAGGTTTGATGTAATCAGCCAGTCGATTTTGCCCATCGGATAGTAGTTGGTTACCGGCTGTGGCGCCACCCAAACCAATGAATTCCGGATCAGGTCCGACGGCGAACTTGCACCGGCGGTAGTCGATTGCTGAATCTTTTGAAGCTGCGAAGCGATCACCGGGTTGACCGTCCCCGGAAATCCGTTTTGTCCTGCCAGAGAAAGCAGATTCACCGTGCGAGTTACTCCGTCCGTCCCTACATAGCTGAAGTTGCCTGCCTGTGCGGCAGGATTCAGAACCAGCGCGGAGTACTGCCCGGAAGACGGCGTCATCACTTGCGCATAGCTAACAAAAAAGAATAGCCGGTTCCTGAGGATCGGCCCGCCAAGTGTTCCGCCCACATCGTTTTGAATGTAGACCGGCCGCTTAATGCGGTTCGCATTATTGAACCAGTCGTTTGCGTTTAACGCCGAATTCGAATGCTGCCAAAAAGCCTCGCCGTGAAACGCATTCGTGCCGGACTTGGACACATATTGGATCGCCATGGCGCCCTGTCCGGTGGCATCAGCGCCCAGATTCGAAGTGCTCACCGTGACTTCTTGAACCGTCTCCAGCCGCGGAGTCACAAAGGCATAAAAACTCGTCCCGCCGCTCTTAAACCTCTGTGCATTGTTCGCAATGCCATTCAGGGTAATGTCGATGGACGCCCCCGGCATGCCTTCGAATGTGCTGTCGCGCGACGTGACGCCCTGTTGCGCTCCGGCTGACAGCAGCGCAAATGGCAAAGTGTCGCGGCCGCTTAGCGGCAGATTCTCCAACTGCTTTTGCTCCACGGTGTTGGAAATCGTCGTGCTCGTGGTTTGCAGGACCGGAGCTGCACCCGTTACCTCTACCGACTGGCTGATCGTTCCTACTTTCAGCGTCACGAGCTGGTTCGTCGTTCGCGCCGCGTTCACCACAATCCCGCTATAAACAGCCGTGTCGAACCCCTTCATGGATGCGCTCAGGTTGTAAGTGCCAGGCGGAAGCGTGGTAAAGACGAAGCCGCCATCCGCGGCCGATGTCATCGTTTGGGAACTCCCGGTATTCGCATTGGTCAGCGTCAAAACCACGCCCGGAATCGCCGCCCCTGAACTATCCTGCACCGAACCGACGATCTGCCCGCTGCTGGAGATTTGCGCCGCCAGGGAAAAGGCCATCGCGAAGAGCCAAACGATCTGTTTCATAGAATGTGTTCCAAATTGTATACAATCATTGCCCCGTCTGGCAATCCCTTCTTCTCGCCCGGTCACAAAAGTAGCCAGCGATATATTTCCTTTCACCCCAGCAACTTAACTTCTCTGTTGCCCCAAACCCCGCACACCCCCGTCCAATAATTCCCTCGTGTGGCGCAAATCCAAAGCTGCCCACA
>JAJPJN010000098.1 GCA_021324185.1 Terriglobia bacterium
GCTCGGCGGCGGCCTGCTGGTCCTCTTTTCGGCCGATGAGCTGCTCGAGGCGCAGGAATCGGGCGGCGGCCGCCGTGGCGAAGCCGGGCACAATCTACCGGAAAACGTCTCTGCCTGGCTGCACATCGCGCCCGACGGCAACATCACCGCCTTTACCGGCAAAGTGGAGGTCGGCCAGAACAGCCGCACCTCGCTGACGCAAGCCGTTGCCGATGAGCTGCGCTGCTCGCCTTCGCTTGTGCGCCTGGTAATGGGCGACACGGATCTAACGCCCTGGGACATGGGCACGTTCGGCAGCCGCACCACGCCCACCATGGTGCCCGTCATGCGCCGTATGGCTGGAACCGCGCGCCAGCAGTTGCTTGCGGCGGCGGCCCGCAAGTGGAATGTTGATCCACAATCGCTCGACGTGAAGAAAGCCTGCGTCGTCAACGGCGCAACCGGAAAAAGCGTTGGCTTCGGTGAACTCGCATCCGAAATCGATTGGGTGCATGTGGTTGGCGATAGCGGCTGCATCACCCCGCCCGAAAAGTGGCAGGTGGCTGGAACCAGCGTTCCCAAAGTCAACGCGCGCGAGATCGTCACCGGCAAACACCGGTACGCCTCCGACCACAAGCGTCCCGGCCTGCTGTACGGAGCCGTGCTCCGGCCGCCGGCTTTCGGCGCCAAATTGACCAGCGTCGATACCTCCGCTGCCAGCGCCATGCCGGGAGTTACGGTCGTGCACGATGGCGATTTCGTCGGCGTCGCCGCAACAAATGAGCAACTCGCTGCCAAAGCGCTGTCCGCCATTCGCGCCACCTGGCAGGAAAAGCCCCAGCAGATCTCGAACGCCGATCTGTTCAGCTACATCAAGCCGGAAACACCGGCCCAAACCGCCAGCAGTGGCGCGCCGGCGCCGCACACCGCGCGCTATACCATCGCTTACATCGCGCATGTTCCTCTAGAACCTCGCGCGGCCGTCGCCGAATGGAGCAACGGCAAGCTGACCGTCTGGACCGGCACCCAACGCCCCTTCGGCGTCAGGACAGAGCTGGCGAGCGCCTTCCAGTTGCCCGAAAATGAGGTTCGAGTGCTCATGCCCGACACCGGCTCTGCCTATGGTGGCAAGCACACCGGCGAATGCGCGGTGGAAGCGGCCCGCCTGGCCAAAGGCGCAGGCAAACCGGTGAAACTCGTCTGGACGCGCGAAGAAGAGTTCACCTGGGCCTACTTTCGTCCCGCTGGTGTCATTGAGATTAACAGCAGCCTTTCGCCTGACGGTACGCTCGCCTCCTGGGAGTTCCATAACTACCTTTCCGGTCCCTCCGGTCTAACCACGCCATACGAAGTTCCGGCGAAGAAAGAAGAGTTCCACCGGGTCGAATCGCCCTTGCGCGAAGGCTCCTATCGCGGACTCGCGGCCACCGCAAACCATTTTGCGCGTGAATCGCACATGGACGACCTGGCCGCAGCCGCACACATGGACCCGCTGGCATTTCGCTTAAAGAACCTGCAAAACCCGCGTTTGAAAGCCGTTCTCATGGCCGCGACCGAGCGCTTCGGCTGGTCCAAAGCAAAGTCTTCTAAGACGACCGCCTACGGCCTGGCCTGCGGCGTGGAAAAGGGCGGCTATGTCGCGGCGTGCGTCCAGATCTCCATTCGTAACAACCGCGACGTTCATGTCGACCGGGTCGTCGAAGCCTGGGAATGCGGCGCCATCGTGAATCCGGAGCACCTGAAAAACCAGGTGGAAGGCGCCATTGTCATGGGTCTTGGCGGCGCGCTATTTGAGCAGATCAATTTCGCAAACGGCCGCATTTTGAACCCGCACCTCGCTCAGTATCGCGTTCCACGCTTCAGCGATGTCCCAAAGGTCGAAGTGGTTCTCATCGATCGCAAAGACATTCCTTCGGCGGGCGCGGGCGAAACGCCCATCGTGTGCATTGCGCCTGCCGTCGGTAACGCCATCTTCGCGGCCACCGGCCTGCGCATCCGCTCCATGCCCATGCTTCCGGCATTTCGCGCCTGACTAGGCGGCCGGCTAACTTGCAAACCGCCGGATCACCCATTTTTGCTTGCTTCGATCAAACTCAAATGAGACACTCGCGTCAAACTCTTTGGGGCTGGGACGGCCGCCGCAGACCACAATGTGATCTAGATCAATTGAGGTGGGCTGGGCCATTTGATCCGGCAGCTCCAGTTTGTAATCGCACGTAGGGTTCTGTTTCTTCACGTAAGTGATCCAGGTCTGCGCTTTGGGGTTGTAGCGCAAAAGCGCCATCGCGTTTTCTGGTGTAAGTGCCGGCACAGCCGCTCGGGGCGGCGCGCCGCAACTTGCAACAATAATTGAGCCAAGTAGGATAGCAAAGCTAGTGACTTTATTCACTCCGGGCATGGTAACACCACTTTCGGGCGATTTGTGTGATTTTTCGTACTCGCGCCTGCTTGCTAAGCAAGCTACTCTCAAGATTGTATTGTTTAAATCGCCTCCATGTCAGATAACAAATCTCAAAAACTAATAGACAAAGTCGCCGTTCTGCGAAGGACCGAGTGGTTCGGCAAAGCCTCCGAAACTGTTTTGGCGCAAGCCGCTTCGCGTGCCGTGCTTCGCCGCCTGAAAGCGGGAGAAATTCTTTATACCGAGCACGAGAAAGCAACCGGGCTGTTCGTAGTGGCTGAAGGAGAGATTCGATCCATCCGTCAAAATGCCAAAGGACGCGAGCAGGTGCTGTCGGTCGAAGGGCCCGGCGCGGTGCTATCGGTGGCGCCGTTGTTCAATGGAAAAAAGTACTATTCGACCGCCATCGCGAACAGCGACACCCATGTTCTTTTTATCGAAGCTCAGGACGTGCATAATTTATGCCGTGAGCACAGCGAGCTTTTGTGGTCGCTCGCCGTCGTGTTTGCCCATCGGATCCGCCATTATGCCGAGCTAATCGAGACGCTCGCGCTGCGCAATGTGGATCAGCGCGTAGCCCAATACCTTCTCAGCCTGTGCTCGCAACAAGGCGCCCGGAGCGGCGACGCGTGTAAGGTGGAACTCACAATTACGCAAGCGGAAATGGCGAGCCGGATCGGATCCACGCGCGAAGTCGTCTGCCGCTCCCTTGCTCACCTGGAACAGGACGGGTACATTCGATCACAAGGGCCCCGCGTCGTTCATATCCTGAGTGTCAAAGCGCTGGCCAGCTTCGCTGGAGTGCATCATGATCTCGAGGAGCCGCGCGTCGCCTCCGAATTGACCGAACTAACGGCAGAGATGGCTTGAGCTTGTGCTTACCCTGTGACGATTACCTGAATGCGCTTACATTTTTAGACCCCGTGAGGAAAAGCACTGCGCGGTGCATTAAAAAAGTTGCACATATTGATTTCCGGGCCCCTCTGATGCTGTACTCAAACCCCATAACACTCTCCAAAAACATCGCCGCCATCGCCATTGAAGGTACCGAGCAAGGGAGACCTCGCTGCGGGCTCATAGCCCAGCTTCCAAAAGGAACACAACTCGAAATAGTGGGCGAGGGCTTCAATAACAGAACGGCTATGGTCCGATACCACGATCGCGCCTACTTTGTCTTTCTGCAGGACATTGAAGAGCCCGATTCGAGTTATTATCTTTCCTAAGTTGCAGTTACCTGCCAAATTTACTCATCTCCTGTAGTGATCGAAAGTACTGCGCTGGCGGTGTGTAAGGACTCACACTAAAAATAGGGAGAGAGTTATCTATGCCAACGAATTCAGATACAATTTCCGGCGGCAATGTGCCTGTCCGGAGCAACCTCACCGGCGCCAGGGCAGCCAGCACCGTTACCTTGCTGGCCGGTATTTGGTTTTTCATTTCTCCGTGGGTTTACGGCTCCTGGAGACATGGCGTCGCTTTCAATAACTGGTTTGCTAGCGCGCTCATCATTTGGTTTGCGATCACACGGATCGTAAAGCCCGCATACGCAACCGCTATGTGCTGGTGCAACATGGCGCTCGGCATCTGGGTATTTTGCTCTCCGTGGATTTACGGCTATGCTGCCTTCGATGCAGCCCGTTTCATCAATAGCCTGGTAGTTGGGTTCATCGTCTTTGTGTTCTCGGTCATCTCGCTGCGGATCAGCGCGCCCAAGCTTCCGCCGCGGCAGACCCCGCTGCCTCGCACTTAACCGGGCAAGCTTCGTCGGGTCAGCCTTTCAGGCTGCCGCCGCATCGTTCCGTGTACGATAAGTTTCGTGACCGGCAACGATGCGGCGGGATGCTGAATACTTCGGCGAAGCCGAACTGGATCTTGTCTACCTGGCGCATCGCCTCCGCGATGCACTAAGACTGGAAAGTCTGCTGACAGCGGCAGGCTTCGATTATCTGGTCGAAACCGGAACCTATTTAGGCGGTGTTCTGTTCAAGCGTGAACTGACCGGCGCCTTTTTTTATGTCTCGCCCGCCGACCGCGAATCCGTGCGGCAGTTGCTCGTCCAAAACCGTTTTAAGCCCTACGAACCCGATTCCCGGTAAGGATCTGTCTTAGGTTCACAGGCGCGCAGCATCTCGGCCATCTCCTCCGGCGCCGTATCGGCCAGAAACGTTCCATAGGCCGTCTCGATGCTGGCCAGATATTTCAGCTTTGTCTTGCTGCGCTGCAGCGGCAAAAACTGGACGTAAAGATGATACGGCGCATCGGGCCGGCGCAACGGCGCCTGCCGGACCGACATCATCAGCGGCAGCAGGAAGCCGTATAGCGCGTCGTATTTGCGGCGGATCACGCTGATCGATTCAGCCAGGCTCGCGCGCTCGGCATCGCTCAGATCGAGCAGCGTGCGCGTGTGCCGGCGCGGCGAGATCCAGACTTCCGCCGGAAAGCGCGCCGCAAACGGAACGAAAGTGATGAAGTGTTCGTTACCTGCCACCAACCGGAACTTGTCCTTCAACTCGCGTTCCAGCAGGCTGCAGAACAGACACGCGCCGCCGTTTGAAGCAGCAAAGTCGCGCGCCGATGCGATCTCCTTTTGCACCATCGGCGACAGAAACGGCATGGCGTAAATCTGGCCATGCGGATGCGGCATGGTGACGCCCACCGCCTCGCCGCAGTTTTCAAACACGGCCACCAGTTCGATATCCGGATTTTCAGAATGCTGCCGCGTGCGCTCGGTCCACAGGTCGACGACCTTGCGCCAGTTCTTCAGGCTCAGCTTCGAGGGCGGAAGCGTATGCTCGGGCGAATACAGGACCACGTCGCAGGCGCCGCGCGGCCCGGTTTCGGCAAACAAGCCCTCGCCCGGTTCAAACGGCGGGGCGTCTTCTGAAAACGCCGGGAAGTCGTTCGGATAGAGATAAACGTCGTAGTGGTCCGGAACGCGCCCGGAGCCCGGGTCGAACGGGCACCAGTTCTCCGGCATTTGCGGCCGGTTCTGGCGCGCTGTTGTGACCACGACCCATTGCTGGAGCAGAGCGTGCCAGCGAAGTTGGTGCATCGATTATTGGATTGTACTTTGGACCGGAATCGTGACGCTGTTGCTCTGCCGCCCGTCCTGGGAAATCGCCAAAAGGGCGGCGCTATGATCCGGCAAATTTGCGGGCAAGACGATATGCAGTTCGTAGATCCCGATGGAGCCCTGCGGCAGAGCGGCGGAGACCACCTGGGCCGGCATCCCGTTGATTGTGGCGCTCACCGGTATGCGAACCGGCGCATCGGGCTGCGGATTCGGCACGCCCGCCTCGAGCGTGGCAGCGCTGTCCGATGTCACCACTGAACCCAATCCGGCAGCCCACAGCGTGATGGTTTCACCCGGATGGGCCGGGCTGTTCCCGGTCACAGGCGCGCCCTGCGCATGTACCGACATGCCGGGACGCGGCTCCTGACCGGAGAACGCAAATAAGCCCGGAGCAACCGGAAGCAAATTAACGGAGATTGCATTCGAGATCAACACGCTTCCGTCTCCGCTCTCCGATCGCAGATAGAAACTGGCCGAGGACCGATTCGCAATATCAAACGGCAACTGGGCCCGAATCTCGGACGGCGATACGGAAAGCAGCGGCAACGCCTCGCCGTCCAGTACGGCTTCTACGCCGCCCAGGGTCTTGGGCAAAGGCTGTGTGGTGTCATCGGGCGCCGTTGCCGTCGATTGGGTCAGGCCGGCGGCGGAAATGGTAATCAAAGTTGCGGGGGCCAAGGCATCGCCGGAAAGGCTTGCCGAATTCACGAGTGACCCCGAAGGCAGCGGAACATCTGCGGCGGTGAAGATCAGGACGCGGCGGTTGGCGGAATCGGCCACAAAAAGATTGGTGCCGTCCGATTCAAGAGCCACCGGGCGCGCGATGCTGTCCGCAGTGGGGCTATCGGCCAGAGCGGAGCTATTGAAGTTCTGCTGGCCGAGAACGGCATCAGCGGGTTGATTATTGGATTGCGGCAAGCCGTTCCAAACCAGCACGCGATGCAGCGTTCCGTCCCCGACGAACAGGCGGCTGCCATCGAGAGCGACAGAGATGGGCTCGACTAATGTAGACGCGCTGATCGGCGCGTCAGACCCCGCGCCGCCCAGAATGACATCCGGGCCTTTCAAAGCCGCTTCCGAGGATGCATCACGCCAAACCAGAACACGCTTCTTCACCGTATCGGCGATGGCAATGGATTTTCCGAAGACACTGACCGCCGCTATACCAGGAATGACCGATTGATTCAGAGTCGCGGCGGGCGTCACAAGACAGACCGCGCAGCCGCTGCTTTGACGTTTGGCGAAATCATCTCGCGCGCCCGGGAGTTGCGAGAGATCGAAAGCCAAAAGATGATTGGATGCATCCGCGACATAGAGCCGCCCGTTTGAAAGTGAAAGCGCCATGGGAGTGACGCCGGTGTCGCGAGCGGAAAACGACGGCTGGCCGATTACGGCGCGCGCGGCTTGCCCGTTCTGGAATTGCGCGGCGGACGCCGGTAGCGCGGCGCTCGAAAGCAACGCAAGCCCGGCGGCGCACAAAAGTCTCACGTTACTAGCCTACTTCCTTTTGCGCCGGTAAGTCGCGGTGATCCGCGTGGAAATGCCGCCGCGGGCCGCGAAGTCACCAATGACAGAAGCTTCTATCGGGTCCGCCGCCTTTACGACATCGGCCAAAAAGCGGTTGACAGCGTTCTCCTGGAAAATGCCGAGATTGCGATAAGCGAGCATATACATCTTTAGTGACTTCAACTCCAGGCAGCGTCTCAGCGGTTTGTATATCAGCGTGACGACGCCGTGATCCGGCAGGCCGGTCTTCGGGCATACGGACGTAAACTCGGGCATTTCGATTTCAATTTGATAGCCGGGGTACTGGTTGGGCCAGGTTTCAATTTCCGGCAGCGGCGCGTTTACTCCGGCGGAAGCGTGCTCGTCAGTGTATTGAGGATTTTTCTTCATCAAGTTGCATTCGCTCAGCAAGAAGCGTTAGGAACAGGCCCACATCGGTAACGACTCCGACGGCCTGCCCGGTCCCGCGATCGCTGACTTTGGTGGGCACGGCCGGATTGATATCGACGCAAACAATTTTGACCCAGCCGGGCAGCATGTTCCCGACAGCGATGGAATGCAGCATGGAACTGAGGCATAGAACCACTCCGGCATTCCGCAATTCGGCGGCATAGGCGTCCTGCGCCTGATTCATATCGGTGATGACTTCCGGCAGCGGCCCGTCATCGCGCAAGCTGCCGGCCAGCACGAATGGCAGCTTCGCCTTGACGCATTCGTACATGACGCCGGAGGTCAGAATTCCGCTAGCCACCGCCTGCGCGATGCCGCCTGCGCGATAGATGGCGTTGATGGCGCGCATGTGGTTGCGGTGGCCGTGCTCTTCGAGCCGCCCGTCTTTTGTGCGCACGCCCAGCGACGTGCCCAGCAGCGCGGACTCAATGTCATGCACGGCGAGCGCATTGCCCGCAAGCAGCGCATCGATCCACCCGTTGCGAATGAGGCTGGAGAGCGGCGCGCACCCGCCCGTGTGGACGACGACCGGTCCGGCCACGGCGATAATGCGTTTTCCCTGCTTGCGAACCTGGCGCATAATGGCAACCGTTTGCGCGACAGCGGTTTCCACCTGGCGTTCGGATGAGATCTCGTTGCTCATGAACGCGAAAGCGTCGCGATCGCGCTCTTTCGCTTCGGGGATGACGCGGATGCCGCGCATCCCGGTGACGATAGGGTCCCCCGCTTTCACATCGCGCAGGCGCTTGCACTCGGCGATGCCGCCGCGCACGACGATGACGGCATCCATGCGCTGGTTGCGAACTTCCAGCCAATGGCCCTGGTGTCGCACGAGCGTGCGCTGGTTGGTAGTCGAATAGAAATCCTCGGGGGCGCACCTGTCCCGTTCCGCTTCTTTCAGCTCGGCTTCGCCGGTTTCGGCAGGTGCGCAGCCGAGCGCCAGAAGAGCGGTCATCATGCGCTCCATCTCTTCCTGGCCCGGCGCATCGATGCGCAGGCGCAGAAAGGACGGATCGCTATTGGTGCGGCCGATGGCGAATTGCTCCACGGTAAAGCGGCCGCCGGCTTCGACCACGGCGTCGAAGATGCGCTCCATAATGTGCGAGTCGATCAGATGGCCGTGAGCTTCGACTACTTCAGAAAGCGGCAATTGCGCTTCGGCAGATTGTTGCTGCATTTGGCTAAGAGGCTGTGCCGGGCATAGTTATTAAGAGTGCGTGAGAAAGACAGGAAGACCCGCCCGGCAGGCATAACTCGGCCGGTAGCGCTCTTTGTTGTACATCTTGTCGACATCCACCCGGCGAGGCCCCAGTTTCGGATCGGGTATGGGCATCATGGCAAATTTGCCATCGGAGATGGAGGCCATGGAGCCGTGGTTATCCGCGCAAAACGAGTCGTAGGCCATCGTGGCAAAGGTAGTGGCAACCAGTTTGTCGAGAAAGTCCGGCGCGCCGCTGCGAAGATCGTAGGTCAGATCGCTGACAACGGTTTCGACCGATTTTTCACGCGAGGTCAGCTCGTCGCTGAACGCTTCCGCCACGCTGAATTTTTTGCGATGACCGAAAGCATCGGGCTCGCCGTACTCTTTCACTTTGTAGCCTTCCCAGTGCGCGCCTTCGGATAAGATGACTAGGCTGTAGTTACTTGGATTGTTCTTCTTGTCTGTGAGCAACAACTCGATCATGTGATTGAGGTTGAATGCATATTCCGGGATGGCGCAGCGAATGGAAGTCACGTAAGCGGTATACAAGGCGGTATAGCCGGCATCGCGGCCAAAGACGCGAAAGATGCCGACTCGCTCGTGAGACCCGACGGTTGTGCGCTGCCTTTGAATCGCGTCCATGGCGCGCGAAATGGCGGTGGAGAAGCCGATGCAGTATTCGGTATTGCGAACGTCATTATCCATCGTCTTGGGGATGCCGATGACTTTGAAACCGGCTTTATCGAGGACGGCGGCGTAGCTGAGCGTGTCATCGCCGCCGATGGCCATCAGGTAGTCGATTTCGAGGCGTTCGAGGTTGCGAATGACCTGTTTGGTGAGGTCGTAGGTGGTGACCTCGTTCCCTTGTTCGTCTTTGCTTGTGGTAGAGGGAAAATTCGCCGGGTTCAGGAATTCGGGAATCTTTTTCATTCTCGAAGGGTTGGTTCTGCTGGTATGCAGAAACGTGCCGCCGGTGCGATCGATGGTGCGCGTGTTCTCGCGATTGAGCGGCAGAATGTAGTGCTTCACGCTGTCCTCATCGTCGAGATTGAGATCGGTCAGCCCCTTCCACCCCAGCCGGATTCCGGTGACTTTGTGGCCATCGGTACTGCTGCGATAGACAACATTTTTGATGACGGCGTTGAGGCCGGGCACATCTCCGCCACCCGTCAATATGCCGATTTTTTTTCCTGACATAAGAGTGATCTGCCATCAGCAGCCGGCTGACAGCCAGAAGTGTTCATTTTAGCTTTCGTCTGCTTCCCGCTTTTTGTGGGGGCCACGCTTTCCAGCCGGCGCCTTTTCCCTTGCTTCCGTGGCTTCCTCGGTCACAAAAGTAGCCGTCGATATATTTCCTTTCACCCCAGCAACTTAACTTCTCTGTTGCCCCAAACCCCGCACACCCCCGTCCAATAATTCCCTCGTGTGGCGCAAATCCAAAGCTGCCCACA
>JAJPJN010000077.1 GCA_021324185.1 Terriglobia bacterium
CGCTGGTCCGTGCCGTCCCAATTCATGACCCAGATCTCTTTCGATCCGGTGCGGTCAGATACAAATACGATGCGCGTGCCTACCAAGCTCTTACCACCAAATATGGCCAGAATGTCGGCGGCGTAGCGGTGCCCCGCATCGACCGCGCCCTCGCGCGTCATGGGCGCGGTGTAAATCTTGCCGAATATCTGCGCCTGTTGCAGCGTTTGCATCTGAGTTGAGGTATTGTAAAACCAGCCGAAAGCGACAAACATGCCGCGATCTTCAGCGCCGTAGCCGATGCCGAGATAGTTAGCCGAAACCGGAGGCAAGCTCCAATCCGTGAGGCGGTTCGGATTGATGGTAACTGCCCCGCGGCTTGACGGAGCTACGCCCGCGATCAGATCCGATGGCTGCTGCGGCGGCTGCAACGGATAAAACGTCTTGGGGACGAAGTTAATGAGTGGCGAGCTTTCGAGATCGCTTCGCACCGTATCGTTAAAGGCTCCGATATAGGCAGCGGCCGCGCCGGAGGCCCGAAAATCGGTCACCGCGACATGCGGTTTGCCGGGATTCTTTTCGATATATGCCTGAATCTGCTGCCCAAGTAACCAGCTTAGACCACTTACAGCGAGCAAGGTAGTCGCAAGTATAAAAGTTCGCATTAGCGTAAGTTGAAAGTAAATTGGGCCGAAATGGAGCTTTCGGCCACCTGCGGCGGAAGCGGCGGCAAGGGAGCCGATTGATAGACAGCGCGCAACGCTGTGTTATCTATCTCCGGGTTGCCGCTTGATTGAACGATCTGCGGGTTGCGGATACTGCCGTCCCGCATGATGGTGAAAGCTACGATGGCAGGGGCTCTTTGAGTACTGGCCGCGAGCCCGTTTGTGTTCCAGTTCTGTGCAATGCGGTCGCGAATAAGCTGCGCATACCAGCCCAGGCGGTTATCGCCGAGCGGCGTATTCGGCCCCACGCCCACGCGGCCGCTGCCAGCCGGGCCGCCATACATCGGATTTGAGAGCGCCTGTTGCTGGCTGAAGACCTGATTCTGCGGCGCAGGTGGCTTATAGGTCTGTTGTTTGGTGGGGCGCTCGGCTTGCTTTTTGATCTTTTCTGGGATCTCAAAGGCGTTTTTCTGCGGCTGCGGCAGTTCTTTTTGAACCGTTTGCTTTGCGGGCGCAGTGGGCACCTGCGATTCGGTATCGTTTGCAACCGGATTCTGGGGCGCTTCATGCCGTGGAATCGGGATATTGTGTACCGGGGAAACGGCGTAAGCGGGGCCGCCGGCCGGATTCACATCGCCCATTGTGCTGTGATGCTGGTTTAACCAGAACCAGCCGAAGAATAATACGGCCACCACCGCGCCATGAACCAGCAGCGATTCGAAGAACGGGAATCCCAGCGGATCGCGTTCGTCCAAAATATCGAGCGGTTCGGCCATGGCAGTTAACGCCGCTGCCGCGCCGCCTGATCAATGGGCGCGGTTACCATCTTCACCTCAAATTTAGCCTCACCCAGCTCGGCGACAATCTGGGCGATTGGATCCCACGGTGTCTCTTTGTCGGCGCGCACGTAGACCGCGGTGGCGTTATGAAATCTCTGCCGGATCGCATCCGCCAGCACATGAATGTTGATCGGCTTGTCATTCAAGAAGGATTCGCCATTCTTGGTGATGCTGACCACCGGCAGATCCTGCGCGGTATTCTGCACGCGGCGCACCTGGGGCACCTGAATATCGAGGCCAAACTCCATGACGTTGGCGGTAATCATGAAGATCACCAGCAGCACCAGAACAACGTCCACCAGCGGAACGACGTTGATGTCCGACATGGCCGCCGGACCGCCGAACCGCCGCCCGCGCCTGCCGCCGTCGCTGAACGAAAAGGCCACGCTAACCGCCGAAATCCCGCTCTGCGAAGTTCTGAAACTCGATGGCGAAATCTTCCATGCGCGTGCCCATCTCCTTGATGCGCGTGCCGAATACGTTGTAGAAGATCGCCGCTGGAATGGCGGCTGCCAGGCCGATTGCGGTGGTCACCAGCGCTTCCGAAATGCCGGGAGCAACGGCCCGCAGGCTGGCGCTTCCGGCGTTGCCGAGCCCTTGAAACGCATCGATGATGCCCCAAACCGTTCCGAACAGGCCGATAAACGGCGACGTGGTCGCCACCGTGGCGAGCCAGTTCATATTCATCTCGAGCTTAGTTACCTCTTCACTTATGCCGAGTTGTAAGCTGCGCTCGATGGCGGGTTTGTTCACCAGGGCGCCACGCTGTTTGATCTGGCGTTCAATCTCGCCATAGCCGAAATCGAAAACAGCCACGAGCGGGGCGGAGTTGAATTGCTCGCTCGCGAGGGCGACGGCCTGCAAATTATTCGCTTTGCGAAAAGCGCGCAGAAAATTGCGATTCTCGCGGCGCGCGCGGCTGAAGACGCTGCTTTTCGAAAATGCGATCGTCCATGAAAAAAGCGAAAAAATGATAAGAATGACGATGATTGCTAGGGGGACCGGTCTCAGATTCTGGACGATGTCCCACAACGACAGGTCTGCGGGAAGCAGCACAAAGGGCAATATCAGCGGATTCCTTTCAGTAATGTCACCTTGTTTCGAGCCTTCATTTCGAGTGTGTGCCGCGCCGGGATGCGGGGCCTCATCTCATTTTATAATTCGGTGACGTGCTTCTTGAGCTGTTGGTTGAAAATTATGCGGTGGTGGAACAGGCGCGCATCCGTTTTCAGCCGGGTTTCAATGTGCTGACGGGGGAAACCGGAAGCGGCAAATCGATTGTCGTAGACTCGCTGGCGCTTTTACTGGGCGCCAGGGCCTCCGCCGAGATGATTCGCAGCGGCGAAAGCAAGGCGCGGGTGGCCGGTATCTTCAGCCTCGATTCGCGCGCCGGTTTGGACCCGCTGCTGGCGCAAGCCGGCATTGAGCTAGACGGCGAGGAAGAAGTCATCGTGGAGCGCGAAATCGCTTCGAACGGCAAATCGCGTGCATTCGTAGCTAATCGTCCGGTGACGACGGCCTTTCTGCGCCAGCTTGCGCCCATTCTCGGCGATATTCATGGGCAGAACGAGCAGCAGTCGCTGTTCTCAACACAAGCGCAGCGCGAAATTCTGGATGAATACGCGCGCGCCGTGCCGGTGCGGAATGAGGCCGGCCGGTTGTTTCTGGAATGGCGAGCCGCCGGGGAGAAGCTGGATGAACTGAGTCGCGACGAGCAGGAAAAATTACGGCTGCTCGACCTCTGGAAATTTCAGGCGAAAGAAATCGAGACGGCTGATCCTAAGCGTGGCGAGGATGCCGAACTCGAAGCCGAGCGCAAAATTCTGCAGAATGTGACGCGCTTGCAGGAAAGTGCAGCGGCCGCATTTGCGGTTCTGTACGAATCACCCGATAGCGCCACCACGCAGCTAGGTCACGCCATTAAGCGCGTCGAGGAGTTACTTCGCATAGATGAAACGATGCGAGAGACCGCTGCCACACTGAACCAGGCGGCTGTGTTGTTAGAGGATGCAGGCTATTCGCTGCGCGATTACTTAGGGCGACTGGAGGGCGATCCGGCGCGGCTGGAGCATGTCGAAAGCCGCCTGGCTGCATTAGATCGCCTGAAAAGAAAATACGGCCGCACGCTTGAAGAAGTGCTGGCTTTCCATGCCGATGTTGTCAAACGGGCCGGCGAAATTGAGAATGCCGCTGAGCATCGCGCAGCGCTCGAAAAGCACCGTGCACAACTCGCAGAACAATACCAGGCGAAAGCGGCGGAGCTTAGCAGTCTGCGGGCGCAGGCGGCCGCCAGGCTGGCGAAGCAGGTGGAAACCGAATTAAAGGCGCTGGCGATGGCCGGAACGCAGTTTCAAATTGCAGTTCGCCCAGGTGCGTGGACCGCCAGTGGCGTGGATGAAGTAGCGTTTCTGGTTTCGCCTAACCGCGGCGAAGAATTGAAGCCGCTGGAAAAGATTGCATCCGGCGGCGAGCTCTCGCGCATTGCGCTGGCGTTGAAGACCGCTCTGGGCGATGCCGATGAGCATGCTGGAATTCCAACGCTGGTCTTCGATGAAGTGGATGCTGGGGTTGGCGGCGCTGCGGCTGCTGCGGTTGGCAGGCGGCTGAAGGCGCTTTCACGCTCGAATCAGGTTATCTGCGTCACCCATCTCGCGCAGATCGCCGGCTTTGCGGACCATCACTATGCGGTCGCCAAGCGCGAACGTAAGGGCCGTGTGACGACGGAAGTGATCGAACTGCCGCGTGAAGAGCGCGCACGGGAAATCGGACGCATGTTGTCGGGCGAGAAGATCACTCCCGAGGCATTGAAACAGGCTGAGCAGTTGATACAGGCGGGCTCGGCCGTGTAGCATCCGCGTGCGGCTAAAGCCGCCGCAGCACCGCATCAATGAACAACCGCGATTCCGCTATGCCCAGCAATGCGGTTCCAGCGAAATAGATGGCGCCATAAATGGGAAGCACCAGAACGGCCGTTAGGACCGGATGACCGCCCGGGAGCGCCATTTTGAGTAGATAGCCGATAATTCCGCCCGTAAAGGCCACTGTCCAGAGCGTGCCCGTGAACATGGCCGGGAGCGGCGTTCTGCCGATGCGCTGGCCCAAGCCGCGCCGCAATAATGAGAACTCGACCCAGCCTGCAATTCCGGCCGAGGCAGTCAGGCCGGCGACGCCCCATTTCGGGTCAAGGCCCAGCCAGCGCGGCAGCGGAAATGCGAACAGAAAACCGAGAGTCGTCGTCAACACGACGCGAATAATCGCGAAGCGTAGCGGCGTCCGCGTATCCAGCAGCGCGTAGAAAGCGGACGAATACAGTCTCCCTAAGGAGGTCGCGAGCAGCCCTACGGCCGATCCCGCTAGAACAGACCAGACCCAAACCGCATCCGCCTGATGAAACCGGCCCGACACATACAGGCCGCCGGCCAGCACATCGCCTAACAGCAGGAAGGCGACCGCCGAGGGGACGATAAAAAACGCGATGCGCCGCAATCCGGCAGACAATCGCTTGCGCAAAAAGCCGGCAATCTCTTCCGGCGTGCCGAGGGCGCTGGATAAGGCCGGCAATTCCGCTGCCGAAATCGACATGCTGAACAAGCTGACGGGAAGAATCGAAATCACTTGCGCGTAGCCTAACGTCGCTACTGATCCGGAAGGCAGCCAAGTGGCGATCATCGAATCCACATAGGAGCTGACTTGCACCACGCCACGGCTCAGAAAAATAGGCCCGAAATTGCGAATGACAGTGCGCACGTGCGCTGATGTCCATTCGAATGCGGGACGGAATCCGGGCAGCAATTGCAAAATGCGCGGCAGTTGCACCAGGAACACCATCGCATTTCCGGCCACATAGGCCCAGGCTGCATAACTAACCAGTTGATCCAGGGACGAACGGCCCAGCGAGATTACAATTGCCACCACGGTGGCGTTCAGCACAACGGGCGCCAGATAAGCAAGCAAAAATCTGCGATGACTGTTCAGAACTCCCAGGCACCAGGCGCTCATAACGGCGAGGCCCGCTGCGGGAAACAGAATCCGAACTAAATGAATGGTCAGCTCACGAGCTTCGCCCTTGAACCCCGGCGCGATCAGGTCGATCAGAAGCGGTGTGAGCGACACGCCCAGCACGACTGCGGCGGCGCAAACGAGGCTCAGGATTCCGAATACCGCCTCGGCAACGTGTTCGGCTTTTTCGTCCTCTCCCGCGGCGAGCAACTTGGAATAGACGGTAACGAATGACGCGGAGAGGACACCTTCTCCGAAGAGATTACTGAGCAGATTGGGGATGCGAATCGAGGCGCGAAACGCGTCCGCGAACATGCCGACGCCGAAGTAGTATCCGATGACCCGCTCGCGCACAAGTCCCGTCAGGCGGCTGGCCAGAATTCCTAGAGCAACGCGAGAAGAGGCGCCGAGCGCGCCAGGATTTTTTCGTTTCGGCTCATCCAAGGCAGGAACGGCGTCTTCAGCGTCCGCCGCCGCTTCGCTGGGCACGTGGTTCGCAAACCCGTGCGAGATGCGTATTCGAACTTGCAAACCGTAAATCTGAGATTAACAATTCGAAAGCATTTCTTCCGATGAGTTCTGCATCATATAGAAGGTATATTCATGAATCCGGCGCGAAGAAGAACTTATCCGTTAGTTCTGTCCATTTTATTTGCCACTGGCGCGTTTGCGCAAAAGCCTCCCGCGAAACCGAATCCCGAAAAGATGGATGTATTGCGGCAACTCAGCGGGTCGTTCGAAGAAATTTCGCAGCGCTCCGGCAGGGCCGTGGTGCAGATCTTTGTCCGGAGTTATGTAACCCCGGATAATCCGGACAGCAACAACGAATTGCTGGCGGCTGAAAACAGCAGCGGCTCGGGCATTATTCTGACGCCTGACGGCTACATACTAACCAATGCGCATGTGGTGAAGAACGCGCATTCGGTAAAGGTGCAGTTAAACATTCGTGTCGAAGCCGAAGCGCGTGCGCAGGGCGATCGCTCGATGAGCCGTCCGTTGAATGGCACGCTAGTCGGCATCGACCACCAAACGGATCTGGCCGTTATCAAGATCGATGCCAGGAATCTTCCTTACCTAGAATTTGGCGATTCCGATGAGCTGAAGCAAGGCCAGATTGTGCTAGCGCTCGGTAACCCGCTCGGCCTCGATAACTCCGTCAGCATGGGTATTGTCAGCGCTGTCGCAAGGCAAATCAAAAATGACGACCCGATGGTCTACATACAAACTGATGCGCCCATCAATCCCGGTAACAGCGGGGGCCCGCTGGTAGATACCGACGGGCGCGTCATGGGGATCAACACTTTCATCCTCACGCAATCGGGCGGCAGTGAGGGCATTGGATTTGCCATTCCGAGTAACCTGGCCAAAGAGATCTTCCAGCAGTTAAAAACGCAGGGCCACGTTCATCGCGCGCAACTCGGTTTGTACGCCGAAACCGTGACGCCGGCCATGGCCGAGGGGCTCGATCTTCCCAGGCATCACGGCGTGATCGTGTCCGACCTTCGTCCCGGCGCTGCGGCCGATCACGCTGGTATGAAACCGGATGACATCATCACTGCCGTCGATGGCAGGCCAATTACCAGCGTCCAGGAACTGAACGCTGCCATTTACCGGCTTTCGCCCGGCGCCAAAGTTACCTTGCAAGTGCAGCGCGGGGAGGAGCAGATCGATTTGCCTGTGGTTACAGAAGAACAATCGGGTGAAGAACTCGACGCGCTGGCGGATCTGGTGGATCCCATCAAGAACGTGGTTCCCGAGTTAGGCATTGTGGGGCTCGATATTACAAAACCTGTGCTGCAGTTACTGCCCGATTTGCGGCGCCCGGCCGGCGTGGTTGTGGTGGCACGAAAGACAAGCCCGGCGTTTTCAGGGCCTCCGCTCGAGACCGGTGACGTGATCTATGGCATGAACCGGCACGTTATCGCAAATGTCGCGCAGCTACGCAGCGAAATTGCCCGCTTGAAATCAGGACAACCCGCCGTGCTGCTGGTGGAACGCGAGGGTCATCTCATTTATATTCCGCTCGAACTGGATTGATGCATGGCAGCGCGCCTGCGCTACCGTGGGAAGGAAAAAATGAAACAGCACTGCGGCCCTGTATCGGCTTTCATTCAACATCACTTCCGCCATTTCAATGCGGCCACGCTGGTGGACGCCTCTGATGCATTTACCGCACATTTGGAGAAGGGCGGCAAAATGCTGCTGGCGATGGCAGGCGCGATGAGTACGGCCGAGCTTGGCGTTTCACTCGCCGAAATGATCCGGCAGGAAAAAATTCATGCGGTGTGCTGCACCGGCGCGAATCTGGAAGAGGACGTGTTCAACCTGGTGGCGCATGATTTCTACGAGCGCGTTCCTCATTGGCGCGATCTGAAGCCGGAAGACGAGCAGGCGCTGCTCGAACGGCACATGAACCGTGTCACTGATACCTGTATTCCGGAAGAGGAAGCGATGCGCCGCATTGAAAAGGTCATCTTGCGCGAATGGACCGCCGCGGATAAAAAAAACGAGCGCTACTTCCCGCATGAGTTCTTCTATCGCATTCTGCAGTCTCCGGATCTGAAAAAAAATTTTCAGATCGAAGTTAAAGATAGCTGGCTCTATGCGGCGATGGAGCGCAATCTGCCCATGTTTGTGCCGGGCTGGGAAGATTCGACCCTCGGCAATATGTACGCCGGACATTGCATTTCCGGTGATGTGAAGAACGTTCACACAGTTCGCACCGGCATCGAGTACATGATTCAGCTTGCGGGCTGGTACACGCAAACGGCGGAACAAAGCTCAATCGGCCTTTTTCAAATCGGCGGCGGGATTGCCGGCGATTTTCCCATCTGCGTGGTTCCGATGCTGCGGCAGGACCTGGAGCGCAAGGATACGCCGCTATGGGGCTATTTCTGCCAGATCAGCGATTCCACCACCAGCTACGGTTCGTATTCAGGCGCCATTCCGAATGAGAAGATCACCTGGGAGAAGCTGTCGATCAACACTCCCCGGTTTGTGATCGAATCAGATGCTTCTATCGTTGCGCCGCTTGTCTTCGCGCGCGTTTTGGGCTGGTAAGCTGCCCCCCCTTGCTAGCCTGATTCTTTACGGCTAAACAACAGATCATCCACGTCATTGATTCGCATACTGGCGGTGAGCCGACCCGCGTCGTTATCGATGGCGGGCCGCCTCTTCGCCCGGGCACTCTCGCGCAGCAACTCGAGGAATTCCGCCGCGATTATGACCATTGGCGCTCCGCCATCGTCAATGAACCGCGCGGTTCCGATGCCGTCGTCGGCGCCTTGCTCTGTGAACCGCAAGATCCCACGTGTTCCGCCGGCGTTATTTTCTTTAACAATGTCGGCTATCTCGGAATGTGCGGGCACGGTACCATCGGGCTCGCCGTTACTCTGCAGTATTTAGGACGGATACAGCCGGGTCTGCATCGCATTGAAACCCCGGTGGGTCCAGTCGAGGCCTTATTGCACGACAACAACGAAGTGACGGTTCGGAACGTGCCCGCTTATCGTTCCGCCGCGGGTGTAACTGTCGAGGTGGAAGGTTTTGGGAAAGTCACCGGCGATGTCGCCTGGGGCGGCAACTGGTTTTTCCTCACCTACGATCTTCCGTTCGAACTATCACTTGCAAATCTGGACCGGCTCTCCGATTACGCCTGGCGCATTCGTCAGGCATTGACCAAAAACGGCATAACCGGCGCAGACGGAAAAGAGATCGACCACATTGAGATCTACGGCCCGCCAACGGTTGCCGAGGCTCACAGTAAGAACTTCGTCCTGTGTCCCGGCCGCAGTTATGACCGTTCTCCCTGCGGCACCGGCACGAGCGCCAAACTCGCCTGCCTCTATGCGGAAGGAAAACTACGCGAAGGCGAAACATGGCGTCAGGAAAGCCTCATCGGCAGCATTTTTGAAGCTTCGTTCACGATTCGTGATGGCCTGGTCTGTCCCGAAATTCGCGGCTCGGCATTTGTGAGCGCGGATTCGAAGCTGATACTGGATGATCGCGATCCCTTTCAATGGGGCATCCGGCCGACTGCCTAAGTAATACAGTAGAAAGTTCAGCTATGCGACGAATACACGTGTGCGTTGCGTGCACGCTGGCATTAGCGTGCGCGGCCTTCGGGCAAACTTTCGATACCAAGCTGTTCGGCGATATGAAGTGGCGGGAGATTGGGCCTTATCGCGCCGGGCGCACGCGGGCGCTCGCGGGGGTGCCCAGCCAGCCGTACACTTTCTATATCGGCGCGGTGAACGGCGGCGTTTGGAAGACCACCGATGCAGGCCAAACCTGGCAGCCGCTGTTCGACGATCAACCGACTGGCTCGATCGGCGCTTTGGCCGTCTCCGAATCCGACCCCAATGTCATCTATGTGGGCAGCGGCGAGGGGCTCATTCGCCCCGATCTTTCTGTCGGGGATGGGATTTATAAATCCAGCGATGGCGGCAAAACCTGGACCCATCTCGGCTTGCGCGATTGCCAGCAGATTCCGTATATTGCGGTCGACCGGCACGATCCCAACCGGCTTTTTGTCGCCGTGCTCGGGCACCCTTACGGGCCCAATGAAGAGCGCGGTATTTTCCGTTCGACCGATGGCGGCCAGACGTTTCAGAAAGTGCTCTATAAAGGGCCGGACGTGGGCGGCTCCGATGTGAAGATCGATCCCAACCACCCCAACATCATCTACGCCGGACTTTGGGAGACGCGTCAAGGTCCTTGGGAGAACGGCGCCTGGAGCGGCACCGGAGGCGGCCTGTTCAAATCCACTGACGGCGGCGACACCTGGCAACAGATTAGCGGCCATGGCTTGCCTGAAGGAATCGTGCAGGTGGATGTGACAATTTCGCCGGCCAATTCAAACCGCATTTACGCGACTGTTGCGGCCGGCCCGCGCGTTGGCTTGTATCGTTCCGATGATGCAGGCGAAAACTGGATCCGCGCCACCGATGATCCTCGGCCGGTGTTGCGCATTGGCGGCGGCGACCTGCCCGTCCCGAAAGTCGATCCCAAGAGTCCGGATGTGATCTATGTGTGCAGCACCGTAACCTGGCGTTCAACCGACGCCGGCAAAAGCTGGTTCGGCTTGCGCGGTGCTCCCGGCGGCGATGATTATCAGAGTCTTTGGATTAACCCGAATGACACCAACATTCTGCTGTTGACCAGTGATCAGGGCGCGATTGTGTCACTCAACGGCGGCGTGAGTTGGACCACCTGGTACAACCAGCCCACCGCGCAAATGTTCCACGTCGCGGTAGATAATGCATTCCCGTGGCGCGCTTGCGGGGGCCAGCAGGACAGCGGGTCCGCGTGCGTGCCGAATCGCAGCAACGATGGCGAAATCACTTTTCACGACTGGCATCCGGTCGGCATCGAAGAATATGGAACCGCCGCGCCCGATCCGCTCGATCCCGATATTGTTTTCGGCGGCAAAGTGACGCGTTACAGCCGCCACACCGGGCAGATCGCCGAAGTGGAGCCGAAACCGCTACGCGATTACCGCGTCGTGCGCACGCAGCCGCTGATCTTTTCACCCGTCAATCCGCACTTGCTGTTTTTCGGCGCCAATACGGTCTTCAAAACATTGGATGGCGGCCGCAGTTGGACGGAGATCAGTCCCGATCTGACGCGCAAGACCTGGGAGATTCCGCCCAACGTCGGCAAGTATTCCGATACGCCGCAAGCAAAACCCGTGCAGCGCGGGGTTGTCTATGCGCTGGCGCCATCGCCCTTCAGCGTCGACAAGCTCTGGGCCGGAACCGATGACGGCCTCATCTGGATCACCTCCGACGGCGGAAAGAATTGGAGCAATGTTACGCCGCCGCAATTGAAGCCGTGGTGGAAGGTCTCTATCCTGGACGCGGGCCACTTCGATTCGCAGACCGCCTATGCCGCCATCAACACGCTGCGCCTGGATGATATGCGCCCGCACCTGTTCCGTACGCACGATAACGGCAAGACCTGGACCGAGATCAACAACGGCATCCCCGATGGCGCTCCGACCGATGTGATTCGTGAAGATCCGAAGCGCAAAGGGCTGCTGTTTGCCGGAACCGAAACGCAAGTCTACGTCTCGTTCGACGATGGCGATCACTGGCACAGCCTGCGCCTGAATATGCCGGCCAGCTCCGTTCGCGATTTGCAGATCAAGGGAGACGATATCGTTGTCGCAACGCATGGCCGCGGCTTTCTGGTGCTCGACGACATCACGCCGCTGCGGCAGATCTCGCGGCAAGTGGCCGATTCCGCCGCTTATCTTTATAAACCGGGCACAGCGCTGCGCATTCGTGGCGATATGAATCCGCCTACGCCGTGGCCGCCGGAAGTTCCTGCTGGGAAGAACCCGCCCGATGGCGCGATCATTGATTACTATCTCGGCGATAACAGCTCCGGCCCGGTGACCCTCGAAATTTTCGACAGCGCCGGCAAGCTGGTGCGGCGGTACGCGAGCACGGACCCGGTGCCGCAGATTCCGGCCAACTATTCGGTGCCGCTCTACTGGGCGCGTCCCCCGCAAATTCTGTCCAGCGCGCCCGGCGAGCATCGCTTCCTTTGGGACCTGCACTACACGCCCGCACCTGGATTCGCGAATGGCCCGGATGCTGATCAGGCTGTCCCTCACAACACGCCACCGCCGTTTACCTCGCCCTGGGTCATGCCCGGTAATTACACGGTGAAGCTCACAGCCGGCGGCCAAACACTCACGCAGCCGCTCACGGTCACGATGGACCCGCGCGTGAAAACCCCGCTCGCCGATCTGCAGGCGCAGTTCCGGCTATCCATGGAACTCTACAACGCGATGCTGGAATCCGGCACGATTATAGACCAGATCAGCGCGCTGCGAAAGCAGGCTCAGGAGCATGGCGCAACCGAATACGACCAGAAGCTCGAAGCTCTGGTGGGCCGTGGTGGTTTCGGCCGCGGTGGTGGCGGAGGCGGGTTCGGCGGCGGCGCGAATTCAGCCGCAACCTTCACCGGCTTGCGCGGGCAACTCGACCGCTTGCTGCATGAGCTGCAAAATGCCGACGTGGCTCCGACAAAACAACAAACAGCCGCCTGTACCGCGCGGATTCAGGCCTTCAACACCTTGAAAGCCCAGTGGAACACGCTGAACCATGCACGCCCGGCTGGATTATAAGCCAACAGGGCGATGCTGCCCGTTGTGCGCGAATTCAAATGTGACATGCTGAGCAAAATGTGTAGACATTTCATCCTCACCGGCCTCGCTTTCCTAATCGCATTCGGCGGCGCCCCCGCGCAGCAGCGCCAGGCGCCTAACCCGCAACTCATCGACCGGCGCAACGCCATCGAGAAAGAGCTTGAAAGCGTCGCCATTATCGATCGGAAAGTGATGGTGCCCATGCGGGACGGCAAACGCATGGCCGCCGACATCTATCGCCCGAAAGACACGTCGAAGAAATACCCCATCATCTTCGTCCGCACGCCCTACAACTTCAATTACTGGGATGTGCGGCTGGGCGCGCCGCGCGATATGAGCGCCGAACTCGATGCCGTGAAGCGCGGCTACGCCTATGTCGAGATGAATGAGCGCGGACATTTCTTTTCGGAAGGCAATTACGATATTCTCGGGCCGCCGCTATCGGATGGTGATGATGAGCTGACCTGGATGGCATCACAGCCCTGGTCAAACGGCAAGGTCGGAACCATTGGCTGTTCCTCCACCGCCGAATGGCAGCTTGGTGTGGCCGCGCTTGGCAATCCCGCATTCGCGGCCATGATTCCGCAAGGTTTCGGCGCCGGAGTCGGCCGCGTGCATCCTTATTTCGAGCAAGGCAACTGGTATCGTGGCGGCGCCGTCCAGATGCTTTTCATCGATTGGCTGTACGGCGAGCAGAACGAAATCCGGCCGATGTTTCCCAAAGACACGACGCAGGAAGAGCTGATTCGGGTCTCCAGAATGTTCGATCTCGCGCCGCAGATGCCGCCGGTCGATTGGTCGAAAGCTCTCTGGCATCTGCCCGAAATGGACATCATAAAGGCCGTGGATGGGCCCCACGGCATTTTTGCCGATTACGAACCGGTGCCTACGGGCGGCGCGATGATCAAGCGCACGCCCAACGATCCCGCCTGGTATAAAGGCGGCCTTTGGCATGACGACAAAACGATCAATGTGCCCGGCTTCTGGTTTATGTCCTGGTATGACGTTTCGGTTGGTCCGAATCTGGCGGCATATAACTTCGTGCGCAGGACCGCCAAGCCGGGCATCGCGGAACATCAATATGCTGTGATCGCTCCCACCCTCCACTGCGGCTACAAACGGGCCACCGAAAACACCAAAGTGGGCGAGCGAGTGGTGGGCGATGCCCGCCTGGACTATGATGCCCTCACTTACGGCTGGTTCGATCGTTTCCTCAAAGGCGAGGATAATCACATTCTCGAAAACATGCCGCGGGTGCGTTACTTCACCATGGGCCTGAATAAGTGGCAAAGTTCGGACACCTGGCCGCCCGAAGGCGCGCAGCCCATGACGTTCTATCTCACCAGCGCAGGCAAAGCCAACACTTTGAACGGAAACGGCGCGCTCGCGAGTGCTCCCGCCGGAGCTGATCAGCCCGACGCTTTTACGTATGATCCGATGCAGCCTGTTCCATCCTATGGCGGAAATGTCTGCTGCGAAGGAAATGCCGTCACCGGCGGCGCCTTCGATCAGCGCAAGATGGAAGAACGGCCCGACATTCTGGTCTATACTTCCGACCCCTTAAAGGAAGGCGTGGAAGCGAGCGGGCCCATTAACGTCACGCTGTATGTTTCCTCCGACGCGAAAGATACGGATTTCACGGTGAAAGTAATCGACGTCTATCCGGATGGAACAGCGTATAACTTGGATGAAAGCATCCAGCGCATGCGTTATCGCGATGGTTACGATAAGCCGCTTGTTTGGATGCAGCCTGGAAAAGTCTACAAAGTAGCCTTCCAGCCGCTGAACACAAGTAACTATTTCGACGCCGGACATCGCATTCGCATCGAGGTTTCGAGTAGTAACTTCCCGCGCTTTGACCGCAACCTGAATACCGGCGGCAATAACTATGACGAAGTAACTGGCGTGGTGGCGCACAATAGTGTGCATCACTCGAAGCAATACCCGTCTCAGGTTACGCTGACCATCGTGAAACACGGATCGGAGACGAATACAGCGTCGAAGACATTCGGGCTTATGTCGTCGAAGTAAACTGTATTTCTACGGAACGCGAAGCTTCTTTGCCTCGAGCCGCAGCACTTGCCCGTCCGGGTGGCAGCATTAGCTTGTGGAAAGCGGTTGGATTGGCGTTGCTTGCCGCAGGCCTGGCCTCGAGCCAAGACAGGGCGACAATCGAGCGACAGCTTCGTGACGTCGATCCGGAGGTCGTAGTGAAAGCGCTCAAAGAGGTCGCAGCGTCCCAGACTCTGTATGAAAATCCAAGAATTCAGCGCCGGGTCATCGGCCTCTTGAATGGCGAAACCTGGAACCCAAAATGGGAGGAACTCGCGGAAATGTTGCCGTATGAGGATTTCTATGATCAATTACTGGAGACCACTAAAGTGATTGCCGTCCATACTCATAATCGGGATGCCTGGTTAGCTCTTGCGGAGGCAAATTACAATGAGGACTCGAAATATGGCCGCTGGCTCAGCAGGCAGCCGGAAGCCATTCCCGCGATTATTCAACTTTCGGACGATAAGAACGATGCGGAGGGGAGCCGGGCCATCGGGGTGATGGGATACACGATCGCGTCCTGCCGAGAAGATCCGGCACTTGCAATCTGTACACCGCAACTTGAGCAGGAATTGCTAAGCATCATCCGGCATCACGCCGAAACAGACCCGGGTGTGACTCCCGCTGCCATTGACGCCCTCGGCGCTGCTGGAACTTCGGACGATATTCCCCTGCTTGAGACCCTGCGAACAAAGTTCCGGCCACCGACCGACGTAAAAAACGCAACGGGCTGGCTGGTCGATCACGCCGAAGCAGCTATCCGGGCACGTGCAGGTAAGTAAGTAGTCAGAACCGATAAATTGCTGCCACTGGTGACCCGTGCGGCATCTTGCTGTTCGGCGCTACTAAGATCTGGCCCGCATGCAGTATCGTCTGCACTGCCGCGTCGTTGACTAAATCTTCATCTTCGGTCGTGCCGGTCTCGCGACCTTTCGCCTGATGCGTATTCTCGTCAAATACGTGGTCTCGAGCGAATCGGAAACCAGTAACGTCAGGATACGGCCATCGTGCGCGGCAGTAACTACATCTTTCAACCGGTTGCTCGCGCCGCCGCCTACTTTGTGGTTGTACTCGGCCAGCGCTTCATCCACCTTCCGCTCATAGCAACGCCGGATCGCTTTAATGGCGCGGGCGTGCATCTCACCCGCTTTTAAGCCGTTCGGCGCGCCTTCCACAGCTTCCTCCGCCAGATGCGGAAATTTGCTCAGGGATCGATACAACGCAAGTTCGTATTCAACGCCCGCCAGAACCACAGGCTCGTTCCGATCCTTCAGAACCTCGCTCAACCCTCTGTCGACCTGCCGGTAGAAGTGCGCCAAATACTCATCTCGCGCTTCGCGATCGGCACTGGTTCCAAACATCACGCCCTTAGCGCCCCGGCCGCCGCCGGCATCGGGCCCTGCAGACGACCGGTTATCCAGCATATGGTCCGGCTTGGCGGTGTTCATGTACTCATCGAAGCTGGTCTGCGTCTCTTTCGGAAGTGGAATCTCTTCGGAGCTTCGCATCGTGCAACGCAGCAGCCGCACATTCTTTTGGCTCAGCGCAAGAATGTAGAACGCCTTGCCTCGCGTCAGCTCCGGCAGCATTGGCCGCACGAAAAAATGCGGCCCGAGGACCGCCCGCGACGCGACCCGTTCATCCAGCCACGTGACGCGAAACACCTCCGCCGAACGAAACACCCCGATGGATTGCCCCTGCGGCTCGCCTTCCGCTAACAGCGACTGCCACTCTGTCACCGGTTCCAGCAGTTCGCGCCCGCCCGCGCCCGCCTCTTTTATCTTCGGTTCCACTGAGCGCACCAGTTCCCGCCATTCCAGTGCGTTCGCCTTCGCTGGCTGATTCGCACTACCCGCCGCCAGCGGCATATAAAAAGACAGGCACGGACCTTCCGCGCTCAGGAGCGGCTTCAGATCTCTTAGGCTCTCAAACTCACTTAGTTCAGCCTTTACGGTGTTCATACGCCTATGAGAAACCCAGGCCTAAGGTACGGTTACGCGGGCCTTGCTGCGCCGACGCAGGCGTAACAAAGGCGAAAACAACGACTTACAAATAATTTCCTCAAGAAAACTCTTGCAATCATTTACAGCCGATGAGAATATCAACTCAGTGGTCTAAAGTGATCCAAAGTGGTCGAAAGTGGTGCCAGAAGAATCGTCCAGTCCGGCCAGCCAGTCCAACTCGTCCGCGCTCATCGAGCCGCCGCGGGGAACGCTCAGTGCTCGTGTCGACGAAAAAGGACGGCTGAAACTTCCGGCCGCCATGGCGCAGTATCTGGAGGCGATTGGAGAGCGGCAAGTTTTTGTGACGACGCTGAATCTGCAAACAGCTCTAATCTATCCGATTTCCGTCTGGCGCGAAACGGAAAAGATGCTGCAGGAAGCGGGCGAAGATGCCGACGTGCGAGCGGATGTCGCCTTCGTGGCGAACCACTATGGTGAGGGCGTAGAGATGGATGCGCAGGGACGTGTGTTGATGCCGACCACCCTGCGGCGGGATTTGGAACTGGAAAAAGACGACGTTTCGCTGCTCTTCTACAAGCAGCGGATCGAAGTGTTCGGCAGTAAGGTGTACGCGGAACGGTTGAGGGCGGCCAAGACCAATCTGGCCGAAAAGGTCGGGGCGCTGCAGAAGAAAGGGTTGCGCTAAGCCGTATGTATGCAGCCCGAACCCTCGCCGCCGCATTATCCGGTTCTGCTGCGCGAATCGCTCGAGTATCTCGCGATTCGGCCGGACGGAATTTATGTAGACGTGACCGCTGGGTTGGGCGGTCATGCGCGAGCTATCGCAGCCCGGTTGGAAACGGGTCTCTTGCTGGCCTGCGATCGCGATGCCGAATCGCTCGAAAAGGCGAAAGCCGATTCGAGCGATTTTGCGGCACGTATTCGCTGGTTTCACGGCGCCTTTTCCAGGCTGCCGGAAGCGCTCGCGCAGAACGGGATTGAGGAAGTGGATGGCGCGCTGGCCGATCTCGGGGTGAGCCGGTACCAGCTTAGTAGTGGCGAACGTGGTTTCTCTTTGATGGCGGACGGCCCGCTCGATATGCGAATGGACCGTTCGCAGGAGTTGACCGCGGCGGATCTTGTGAACGAAATGCCCGAACAGGGCCTCGCCGGCTTGCTTTATGAGCTGGGCGAAGAAAGGAGGTCGCGAAGAATCTCCAGAGCAATCGTTCGCGCGCGGCCGATTCGTTCGACTGCCCACCTGGCGCGAGTCGTCGAGGAAGCCGTGCCGCGAACGGGGAGAATTCACCCGGCGACGCAGACTTTTATGGCGCTGCGCTTGAAGGTGAATGACGAGTTAGGCGAGTTGGAACGGTTGCTTGAGGAAGTTCCGAAGCGGCTGAAGAGCGGTGGACGATTCGTCGTGATCACATTCATGTCGCTCGAAGATCGAAAGGTGAAGCAGGCATTTCAGCAGTTGGCGAAAGCCGGGCAGGCCAAAATCCTGACAAAGCACGTCGTGAAGCCGACCGACGAAGAGATTCGAATCAATCCGCCCTCAAGAAGTGCGAAGCTTCGGGCGATTGAAAAATTAACAGTGCCGGCGCCGTAAGGCGAGCGGCAAGAATTTAGGAAAATCACATGGCGTCATTTGCAACATTTGTCAATCGATTCGTCGGAGTCAGCGAGCTCGCTGACGCCCCGCCTGCCGTTTGGACTCGCACCGAGTCCCCGCGCCTTCGTCCCATAGCGAACGAAGACGTCTATCTCTTTGTCAAGCGCATCGATAACAGCTCGGTCGTGCGCGCCGTCGATCCCGCCGCGCGCCGCGCGCGCAGCCACAGCGTGCTGGTAGGCTTCACGGCTGCTGTTCTGGTGATTGCCGGGCTGGTGCCCATAGCCTACAACACGCTAGCCGGCTTCACGCTGCAAAACCTGCGCCAGGAGCAGGAAAAGCTGAAGCAGGAGCGCACCATGCTCGAAGCCTCCGAAGCCGGCCTGCTGAGCTACGGCCGTCTCGAAAAGCTCGCGGCCGCTCTGAATATGGTGGACCCGGCGCCGCAGCAGGTGCAATTCCTCGAAGGCAAATCTAAGACCGCCGAAGCCCGCAACAACCTGCCGGTGGAGGTCCGTCCTCACTGACAGCTCATTCAGAGCCGGAAGCGAAGCGACTCGGAGGTCGTGAGGGCAGATGGACAACACACCGTTTCGGCCTTCTGGTAAATCCATTGAGAGACTGCTGATTACAGGGCTCATCCTGTTCGGATGGGCCCTGATTGCTGTTCTGCGTCTGATTGACCTGCAGGTTTTCGCGCATGATAAGTATGTCCGTGCCGCCGAGGAACAGCAGGACAAGCGCCGCCTGATCGAGCCGGTTCGCGGCCCCATTCTTGATCGCAATGGCGAGTATCTGGCCATCAGTTCCCCCTCGCTCATCGCGGTCGTCAACCCGCTGCGCATTACCAATATGGCCGCCGCCGCTGATCTGCTCGGGACAATTCTCGGCCTGGACGTCCAGAAACTAGACCAGGATCTCGAGGCCGCCGTTCATTCCAGGCACCCCGGCTATTTCGTGGTGGAATCGCGCGTCACCGAAGAAAAAGCGGCCGAGCTGCGCGCGCTGAATCTCGATTGGCTCGATATCCGCCAGGGCAGTGTTCGCAGCTATCCGAATCATCAACTGGCCGCGCATGTGGTCGGCAATGTGGGCGGCGACGGGCGCGGTGCGGCCGGAATCGAAGCCCGGTTAAATAAAGATTTGGCCGGCAAACCCGGATACCTGCGCGTCAAAGTCGACGTGCGCGGCCAGGCCTATGACTCCGAAGTCGCCGTTCCGCCGGTGGCGGGAAAAACCGTTGCCCTCACCATCGACAGCGAGATCCAGCACACAGCCGAAGAGGCGCTGGAAGAATCCGTCGTCAAAAATCACGCCGATCACGGCAGCGTGGTCGCCATGGACCCCAACACCGGCGAAGTTTTCGCGCTGGCAAACTATCCCACCTATGATCTCGAAGAACACCTGCATGCCGGTGAAAAGCAGCACGGCCGGGAAGATCTGGCGGTGGTTTCTCCGTTCGAACCCGGTTCGGTTTTCAAAGTCGTCACCATTTCGGCAGCGCTCGAAACCACAAACCTGACGCCCATGAGCCTTTTCGATTGCAGCAATGGCTCGTTTCCGCAGTATGGCCGCGTTATCCACGATGCCGAGCGCCACGGTACCCTCACCCTCGCGGATGTTCTCGCCAAATCCAGTAACATCGGCGCAGTCCGGATCGGCATGGTGGTCGGTATGGCGAACATGTATGAATATGTGCGCCGCTTCGGCTTTGGCCAAAAGACCGGCATCGAACTGCCTGCGGAAGCTCGCGGCATGGTGCGCCCGTTGAAGCGCTGGACCCCCAACAGTATGGGTTCGGTGCCGATGGGACATGAGATTAGCGTCACGTCTTTGCAACTAGCTCAATTGGGGAGCGTGATCGCCAATGGCGGATTTCTTGTTCATCCACACATCGTGGCCTGGAAGCAGGCGCCTGGCGCGCCCAAGGAATATACGCGCCCGGCGCGGCCGCTGCCGGTGCTCAAACCAGAAACCGTCATGACCATGCGTGCCTTGATGCGCCGTGTCGTGCAACCGGGCGGCACCGCCAGCCGTCTGCACGTCATTGGTTATTCCCTGGCGGGCAAAACGGGCACCGCGCAGATCTTTGATTTCGCCCACCACGTCTATACGCACAAGTACAACGCGTCCTTTATGGGGATGGCGCCGAGCACTAATCCCCGCATCGTCGTGGTCGTCACTATTTCCGGGACCACGGGCGAAGCTGGATTCGGGGCCTCCGCCGCGGGCCCGGTCTTTGAAGCTGTTATGTCCACCGCGCTGCGCCGCCTGAATGTGCCGCGCGATGTGCCCGATGAGATCGAAACGCTGCTCGCCAAAAACCCGAAAACCGTAGCCGCCAAAGAAACCGACGACACATCGCTTGCGTCGCTCAATCCGCCCACGGAAGAAGAGATGAAAGAAGCGTCGGCGGCGGATTCCGACGCCGATACCGGGAGCGTGCACGCGGCGGCTGATGGCCCCAAGGCGCCCAACCTGGTCGGAAAAACCGTCAAAGATGTGATGGAAGAAGCCGCATCGAACGGCATCGAGGTGGAATTATACGGCAGCGGGCTATCGCGCGTGCAATCGCCACCGCCCGGCGCGGCGCTCGTTCCGGGACAGCCGGTTCAGGTGAGGTTTGCGCATTGATGCAGCTCAGCCGCGTGCTCGAAGGCGTTCCGCTGGTTTCGGCCTTACCTGCGGAACTGCAAAGTGCCGAGGTCCGCGGCCTCGCTTACGATAGCCGCAAGGTAGAAAACGGATTCCTCTTCTTTGCTTTTGCAGGCGCCAAAACTGACGGCGCTCAGTTCGCCAATGCCGCTCTGCAGAAAGGCGCCCTCGCTGTCGTAAGCGACCGCCCGGCGCCCGGCGGATTCGCCGGCCCGTGGCTGCAAGTGGCGCACGGACGTCAGGCCTTGGCGATGGCTTCGAAGAATTTCTTTAATCGTCCCGACGAGCATCTCGCCATCACCGCCGTCACCGGTACGAACGGCAAGACCACCAGCACTCTGCTGATTGACGCGATGCTTCGCGCTGCCGGAAAAACCACTGCCCTGATCGGCACCATCGAATATCATCTTGCCGGCCAGGTGCTGCCTGCCGTCAATACCACGCCTGAATCGCTCGATCTGTTCCGGATGTTTTCCGAACTCGAACAGATGGGCGGTACGCATGTGACGCTTGAAGCCTCCTCCCACGCGCTCGATCTCGGCCGGATCTTCGCCATGCAGTTTCATACTGCGGCGTACACGAACTTCACACGCGACCATCTCGATTACCACCACACGATGGAAGCCTATTTTGCAGCCAAGCAGTTGTTGTTTACGCCGCGGAGCGGTCCTTCCCCGCGCTTCGCGGTGCTAAATGCAGATGACGACGCCGTCCGCAAGGTCCGGACCGCCCCCGAAACGCAGGTCTTCTGGTACGGCATTCACCAGGAGCCGCCCGTCCATGAAGGCCGCTTCAATCAGGTCTGGGTGCGGGCCGAAAATATCGAGTCCGATTTCAGCGGCCTGCGCTTTCTCGTCGCTTCCGGCGAGCACAAGTTTCACATCGAGTCGGCGCTCGTCGGGCACATTAACGTCTACAACATTCTGCTCGCCTGCTCGGCGGCCTTGACGCTTGGCTTGACCGAAGAGCAGATCAGGAAAGGATTATCTGCATTGAAAAGCGTTCCAGGGAGATTTGAACGGGTGGAAGAAGGCCAGCCGTTCATGGTTGTGGTCGATTATGCCCACACGGATGATGCCCTCCGCAATGTGATAACCGCGGCCCGCGCTATGAAACCAAAGCGCGTCATCACACTGTTCGGCTGCGGCGGCGACCGCGACCGCTCCAAACGCCCGCTCATGGGCATGGCTGCGGCCGAACTGAGCGACTATGTCGTGCTCACCTCCGACAACCCGCGCAGCGAGGATCCGCTGGCGATTATGAACGATGCCATGGTCGGGCTGCGTCGTTTCGATACTCCTCATCACGTGGAGCCGGACCGCGAGCGCGCCATTCGCGCCGCCATTGAAACCGCCGGGCCGGGCGATGTTGTGATCCTGGCGGGCAAAGGACATGAGACCTACCAGGTGCTGCGTGACGGGCCCATCCCCTTTGATGACCGCGAAGTCGCCCGCCGCGTACTGCGTTCGTTCGGCTACCAGCGCAACCAGAAAGGAACGGCATCACCTGGCCGGAATGCGTGAAAGCATAAATCATGCTCTACTGGCTGCTGTTTCAGGTGCTCCACCGGTACATCCCGGCGTTTCGCGTGTTTCAATACATCACCACGCGCACGGCGCTCGCCAGTCTCACGGCGCTAGCCATCTCTCTGGCGATGGGTCCCTGGATGATCCGAAAATTGCGCGAGATGGCGTTTGGGCAGCACATTCGCGAAGAAGGCCCGCAGTCCCATCAGAAAAAAGCCGGCACGCCGACTATGGGCGGATTGCTCATCATCATCGCCATCGTGATTCCGACGCTGCTCTGGGCCGATCTGAGCAATCAATACGTCTGGCTGGCTCTGCTCGGGCTCCTGGGCTTCGGTGCCATCGGCTTCATTGACGATTACGCCAAGATCTCCAAAAAGCGCAATTTAGGCCTCACTGCGCGGCAGAAATTCTGGTACCAGATCTTCTGCGCCATGCTCATCGGCTTTTGCCTGCTGCTGCTGCACGCCCATCAGACCTATTCGACCGCCATTAACGTGCCGTTTTTTAAGCAATTCAAGCCCGATCTGTTGATCGAATCGTGGACCAAGAATTTCTGGACCTACCCGCTCGCGTTTGTGCCGTTCTATCTGTTCATCGTCTTCATCATGGTGGGATCATCGAACTCCGTCAACCTGACCGACGGTCTCGACGGCCTGGCAATCGGTCTCATGATTATTGCTTCGGGCGCGATGACCGCGCTCACTTACGTATCGAGCAATAAGGCGCTCTCCGATTACCTCGCTCTTGCTCACCTGCCGAACTCGCAGGAAGTGACTATCTTCTGCGCCTCGATGGTGGGCGCCAGCCTGGGATTTCTTTGGTACAACTGCCATCCGGCGCAGGTGTTTATGGGCGACGTGGGTTCGATGGCGCTGGGCGGCGCTTTGGGCATTGTCGCCGTCCTGATCAAGCAGGAAGTGCTGCTGGCGTTTATTGGCGGCATCTATGTAATTGAAGCGCTATCGGTGATTCTGCAGGTGGGCAGCTATAAACTCCGCCACGGCAAGCGCATCTTCAAAATGGCGCCCATTCATCATCACTTTGAAGCGCTTGGCTGGCCCGAATCGAAGGTCATCGTGCGTTTCTGGATCGTCGGACTCGTCATGGCGCTCTTTGCCCTTACAACTCTGAAGCTGCGGTAATGGATTTTCGTCGCGTAACAGTCGTGGGCGCAAAACGGTCCGGTCTGGCCGCTGCCGACCTTCTGCGCCGCCGCGGCGCCGAAGTCCGTCTTCTCGATGAGCAGCCGCCAGCGCCCGACGTGCTCCCGCAATCGCACGAAAATCTGCTTGCCGGCGCGCCCGATCTGATCGTCATTTCCCCCGGCGTCCCATCCGATCTCCCGATGCTAGCCGAGGCCCGCCAGCGCGGCATTCCAGTCATCGGTGAGGTCGAGCTGGCGGGCTATTTCCTGAAAGGTCCCGTCATCGGCATCACCGGCTCGAACGGCAAAACCACTACTACCGCGCTCACCGGGCACATTTTAAAAGAGTGCGGCGTCCCCTGTCAGGTCGGCGGAAATATCGGCACTGCCGTCACTTCACTGGTCGATTCCTCACGCGACGATCAGTGGAACGTGCTCGAGCTTTCCAGCTTTCAGCTTGAGACCATCTTGCAGTTCCGCGCGCGCATCGGCGCCTGCCTGAACGTCACGCCCGATCATCTCGACCGCCACCATACCTTCGAAAACTATGCCGCCGCCAAGGCGCGCCTTTTTGAAACCCAGCAGCCGGGCGATTTTGCCGTGCTCAACTACGATGATCCGGTCTGCCGCGGCTACGCCGAAAAGACGAAAGCGCAGGTCTGTTGGTTCAGCTTGCGGCAGCAGGTATCAAACGGGGTCTGGCAGCGCGAGGACAAACTTTTCTGGGGCAACCAGCCGTTCATGATACGGGCTCAAATCCGCCTGCGCGGCTTGCATAATGTCGAAAACGTGATGTGTGCCGCAGCTATTGCTCATCTCGCAGGCGCATCGCCATCCGCAATCGGCGCCGCCGTTGAATCCTTCCCCGGCGTCGAGCACCGTATCGAGTTCGTCCGCACGCTCGAGGGCGTCGATTATTTCAACGACTCGAAAGCGACCAACGTCGATGCCACCTTAAAAGCCATTGACGCCTTCCCGCAGGGCCTCTGGATTATTCTCGGCGGCAAAGATAAGGGCAGCGACTATTCGCCGCTCATCGAGCCTTTACGCCAGCGCGCAAAAGCCGTCCTGCTGATTGGCGCGCCGCCGCCTTATCCGTATGCTGCGGCCCCGCTGATCCGGAAAGCGCTCGATTCGACCATTCCAATGATCGATTGCGGCACGCTCGAAAACGCGCTTCGCTACGCCCGCGAGCACGCCGAGCCCGGAGATACGGTTCTCCTCGCCCCGGCTTGCGCCAGTTTCGATCAGTTTGAAAATTACGAGGAACGCGGCAGAGTGTTCAAACATTTAGTGCAAGGATTGTTTTAATGGCCCAGCGGCTGAAAACGGATTGGATTCTCTTTCTCACCGTCATCGCGCTCGTCTGCTTCGGCCTCGTCATGGTCTACAGCGCCTCCTCCATGATTGCCGAGCTCAAGTATCATCTCTCCAGCACATTTTTCCTTCTGCGCCAGCTCGGCTGGGCCGTGGTGTCGGTCTTCTTGCTTCTCTACTGCATGAAGCGCGATTATCGCCGGTGGAACGATCCGCGCTTTGCTTTTGCCGGCCTCGGCGTCGTGCTGCTGCTGTTGGTCGCGGTCTACTTTCTCGATTCGGGCAGCCATCGCTGGTTGAAAGCCGGCCCTTTTTCTCTCCAGCCGTCCGAGCTCGCCAAACCGGCGCTGGCGCTGTTTCTGGCATTCTTTTTGTGCCGGCGGCTGGGCGCCGTCAATGACCGCCATACTCTCGGCCCGCTCGCCATCGTGATTGCCTTTGTGGCGCTGGCCGTTGCCATAGCGGACCTGGGTACCGCGGTGGTTCTGGTTTTGACCAGCATTGCGGTCATTTATGTCGCCGGTGTCGAACTTCGTTATCTCGTCGCATGCGCCATCCTCGCTGTAATTCTCGCGGCCGGAGCCATCGCCGCGAAACCGTACCGCCTCGCGCGTGTGTTGGAATTCGTCGACAAGGATCACAAACTGCTCGCCAAAATCGATCCGCATGGCTGGCTGCTCGAACACTCCCGGCAAACCGGATCCACCAGCGATCCCGGGTACCAGCAGCGCCAGGCGAAGATTGCCATCGGCTCCGGCGGCGTGCTGGGAGCCGGGCTGATGCAGAGCAAACAGAAGATGCTGTATCTGCCCGAAGCGCAGAATGATTTCATTTACGCGATTGTCGGAGAAGAAACCGGCCTGTTCGGCTCCGTTCTTCTTTTGGCCGCATTTCTGGTGTTGCTGTGGCGCGGGATGCGCACGTACGTGCGTGCAACCGATAACTTCGGGCGCTATCTGGCTTTGAGCGTCACCGTCTGCCTTGTGGTGCAGGCGTTGATCAACGTAAGCGTCGTGCTCGGCCTGTTGCCGAATAAAGGCATTCCTCTGCCGTTTATCAGCTACGGAGGAAGCTCGCTGCTCAGCACGCTTCTGCTCATGGGAATGCTGCTCAGCGTCAGCGAGCATGCCGCATAAGTTCGTGTTAACCGGTGGGGGAACGGGCGGGCACGTATTCCCCGCTATTGCGGTCGCGCGAGTACTGCTTAGCCGCGGTCATCAATTGCTTTTTATCGGAACCAAAACCGGCATCGAATCGCGCATCATCCCGGGGGCCGGTTTCGATATGGCGCATATCCGCATCGGCCAACTGAACCGCGTGAGCCTCGGCACGAAATTTCGAACGGCGCTGCAACTGCCTTCGAGCATCGCGGCCGCAGCTAAGATTCTCAAGCAGTTCCAGCCCGCCGCCGTCTTCAGTATGGGCGGATTTGTAGCGGGACCCGTCATGGTCGCCGCCATTCTGCGCCGGACGCCGCTGGTCGTGATGGAACCCAATGCCGTTCCCGGATTTGCCAATCGCCACATCGCCCGCTACGTCCATCGCGCGCTTTTAGGATTCGAAGCCACCCGCGCCTGCTTTCCTCCTGGAAAATCGGAAGTGACTGGGCTGCCCGTGCGCGCGGAATTTTTTTCCGTCCAGCCGAAGAGCGAAGGCCCGTTCACGATTCTCATCACCGGCGGCAGCACCGGTTCGCGCAGCCTCAACCGCGCCTCGCGCGAGAGCTGGCCGCTCTTTCGCGGCCGCGCGCCCGAAGTCCGCATCATCCACCAAACCGGAACCGCCGAACACGAAGCGCTCGCGCGCGAATTCGCCGCTAGCGGCCTGCAGGGTGAAGTAGTTCCGTTTATTCAAGACATGGCGGGCGCCTTTGCCCGAGCTGACCTCGTCATCGCCCGCTCCGGAGCCGGCTCGGTGAATGAAATCGCAGCCGCGCAAATGCCCTCCATTCTGGTGCCGTTCCCGTTTTCCGCCGACGACCATCAGAAGCGAAACGCCGAAGCGCTGCGCGATGCGCGAGCCGCCCGCATGGTCCTCGATGGAGAAATGAATGGCGAGCGCCTGTTTCAGGAAGTCGAATCGCTGCGCGCCAACTCTGCCGAGCTTGCCCAAATGCGCGAGCGCGTCCGGCAATTTGCAAAACCCGGCGCGGCCGTTCGCGCCGCCGACGTGATGGAAGAGGCCGCCCGGCTCACGACCAACACGACGCAATGAAAAATGTTGCACCAAATCGCCAAATCGTACGTTTGCTCGTTGACACATCTCCGGAAAGCCGGAACAATACGATTAAGAAATGTTTTTTAAGCCCCAGCACGTTCACTTTGTGGGGATCGGGGGCATCGGGATGAGCGCGATTGCGGAGGTCCTGCTCACGCTCGGCTATCAGGTCTCGGGATCGGATCTCAAAACAAGTCCCATCACCCAGCGTCTAGAACACCTGGGCGCCACTATTCACGTTGGCCACCGGGCGGAAAACGTAGCCGGAGCCAAAGCTGTTGTCGTGACTTCCGCACTCGACGCCGCCAATCCGGAAGTCGCCCAGGCGCGCCGCCTCCAGATTCCAATCATCCCGCGCGGCGAGCTTCTGGCCGAACTCATGCGCCTGAAGTTCGGCATCGCCATCGCGGGCAGCCACGGTAAAACCACAACCACGTCGATGGTCGCAAGCATTCTGAACGCTGCCGATATGGACCCCACCGTTGTCGTGGGCGGGCGCGTCGCCGGTTTGCAGGGCTCCAATGCGCGCGTGGGCAAGAGCGCCATTCTGGTGGTCGAATCCGACGAAAGCGACGGCTCCTTCCTCAAACTCGCGCCCATTATCGCCGTCGTCACCAACATCGATCGCGAGCATCTCGATCATTACGCGTCGCTCGAACAAATCCAGGCGGCATTCACCGACTTCGTCAACAAGGTTCCGTTCTACGGCGCCGCAGTCCTCTGCATGGAAGATGCAAACATTCAGCACATCTTCGCCGCCATTCGCCGCCGCACCATCACCTATGGCCGCAGCGCGCAGGTCGATCTCGAAATTCAGAATGTTTCGCTCGCGCCCGCCGGCGCCGATTTTTCAGTCCGGCGCGAGAGCGGGGCACTGGGCCGGTTCCATCTCGCTGTCCCCGGCTTGCATAACGTGCTCAACGCCACCGCCGCCATCGCCGTCGGCCTCGAAATGGAAGTGCCGGTCGCCAAAATTCAGGAGGGACTCGCGGCCTTCACCGGAGTGGACCGCCGGTTTTCTATTCGGGGCGTCGAGCGCGGCATCACCGTCATCGATGACTATGGCCACCACCCCACCGAGATCAAAGCGACGCTCGCTGCCGCTCGCCTCTCGCTTTACCAGCGCATCCACGTTCTTTTCCAGCCCCATCGCTTCACGCGCACCCGGCACCTGCTCGATGAATTCGGAACCGCCTTTCACCAAGCCGACAACCTGTTCCTGCTCGATATCTACGCCGCCTCCGAACCCGAGCTGCCTGGCGTCTCTGCCGAGGCTCTTCTCGAAAAAATTCGCGCCTTTGGCCACCGCTCCGCGCATTATGTGCCAAGTCTCGAAGAAGGAATCGAAGCCGTCGCGGGCGCGGCCGAGCCGGGCGACCTCATTATTACTCTCGGCGCCGGCAATGTTTCTCAGGCAGCCGAAAAAATACTCGACAAATTGCGAGGCGCCGCATGAAGGCCGTTGCCGAACAAACCAGCGTATTGGATGGCATCCACTGGGGCCGTTTTATCTTCTGGCTCATCACCGGCATCGTCCTGATGATCGGCGCGTTTGTTGTCTGGCGGCAGGTTGAAAATTTTCTCATTAATGATCCGCGGTTTCGCATTGCCGAGCCGGAGGAATACGCCGGGCAAAGCCCGGATCTCATCGTGGAGGGCACACACTATGCGTCGGCTTCCCAAATCCGTCATGTCTTCGCGGAGGATTTCGGCCGCAGTCTCTATCTGGTTCCGATACAAAAGCGGCGCCGCCAGCTTTTGGAGATCGACTGGGTGGCGGACGCAACGGTCTCGAAGATTTGGCCGAAAACGATAAAGGTTCACATCACCGAGCGCGTACCCGTGGCCTTTGTTCACCTCCGGCCCAATCCGCGCGACGGTATGTCCCGCTTCGCTCTCATCGATCGCGACGGCTACATCCTTCGCCCGCGCATCGCCGCCAGGTTCACCCTGCCCGTCATTACCGGCATACGCGAGGATGAATCGCTCGCAGACCGGCGCGCCCGCGTGCGCCGCGTCTTGGGAATGTTGAAAGAGATCGGGCCGCTCGCTGCGCAAATTTCTGAGATCAACATAGCCGACCCGAACAACCTGATTGTGGAAGAGCACGTCGAAAACAGCGTCCTCACATTGATCCTGGGCGACGAGAATTACGCCGACCGCCTCCAAAACTTTTTGGCTAACTATTCCGAAATCAAAACGAAACGCCCCGACGCCACCACCATCGATTTGCGTGTGGACGGAGTAATCACTGCAGTAGGAGATACCAAGAGTGGGCAGTAAAGCCAAACTCGCCGTGGGCCTCGACCTCGGCAGCACCAGCACGCGCGTCGTCATCTGCGTGCTTGAAGACGACACTCTCAAATTCCTGGGCTACGGCGTAGCGCCGGTGCAGGCCTGGAGCCGCTCGCGGCTTTCGGATCAGGAGGCGCTCGCGCATAGCATCCGCTTTGCGCTGCATGAGGCGGAACTGCGTGCGCAGGTCTCACCCGAATCAGCCGTGATCGGCGTGGGAGGTTCGGTCTCCGGCGTGAACAGCCGCGGGCTGTATGAGTTCGGCAGGCGCCGCGAGATTGAGCCGGACGATCTGCGCTATGCGGTCGAGCTCGGCGCCCGCGTTCGGCTCGAAGATGACCGCCTGGTTCTGCAGATCTGCCCGCAGGATTTCACCCTCGATGGCCGTGCCGGCTACCGCAATCCCAAAGGCATTCTGTGCGCGCGCCTGGAAGCCAACATCCACGTCGTCACCGCGTCTATTCAGGATCATCAGGCGTTGCTCGCCGCTGTCCATCAGGCGCACCTTGCGGTGGAAGAATCCATCTTCGAAGGCATCGCGGCTGCCTATGCGTCAGTTGTGCCCGAAGACCGCGCGCGCGGCGTAGTGGTGATTGATATTGGCGCCCAGTCCACCCACGTGGCTGTCTACGATGGTGAAGCACTCCTGCTTGCGGCGGCCCTTCCAGTCGGCGGCGATCATCTCACGCGCGACGTTTCCTGGCTGCTCAAAGTGAACTATGAGGACGCCGAAAACCTGAAGCGCGAATATGGAGCCCTCAACGATCCTTTAATCTCCAAGCACAGCCTGATCGAAATTCCCTCCGCCGAAGGCCGCGGCATGCGCGAAGCCTCACGCCACCAGCTCAACGAAATTCTGGAGGCGCGCGTCGAGGAGATCTTCGATCGCGTCTACGCCGAAGTGCTGCGCGTCGGCATGGAGAAATCTCTTTTGGAAGGCGCGGTATTGACCGGCGGCGGCGCCATGCTTCCGGGCATGTGCGATGTAGCCGAGCGCGTCCTGAACTGCCAGGCCCGCAACGGCCTGGCCATCGGCATCGATCAATGGCCGCAGGAACTCGATAATCCCGTCTGGACCACCGCCGCAGGCCTGGCCATGTATCACGGCCGCCTTCGGCTCAAGCGCGAATGGAAACGGGCTTCTGCCGGCCTAGCCGGTCTGGTTTTGAAATAGCGATTTGACACAAAAGGCAACAATCACAATGGCGGACGATTTGAAATTTCTCATTGAAGACGAAGCACAACTCGGTACCAAGATTAAGGTGGTGGGGGTGGGCGGCGGCGGATCCAACGCCGTCGCCCGCATGATGCAGGAGGGCCTCAAGGGCATCGACTTCTACATCTTGAATACGGACAAACAGGCTTTAGCCGCCTCGCCGGTGGCTAATAAGTTGGCCATCGGCAAGAAGCTGACCAACGGCTTAGGCGCAGGCGCGGATCCCTCCGTCGGCCGCCAGGCGGCCCTGGAGGATACCGAGCAGATTATCGAAATTCTGGAAGGCGCCGATATGGTATTTGTCACGGCGGGGCTCGGAGGCGGCACCGGCACCGGCGCCGCACCCGTTGTGGCATCTCTCGCCAAAGAACTCAACGCCCTCACCGTCGCCGTTGTCACCAAACCGTTCGCCTTTGAAGGCCCCCGACGCATGAAGCAGGCCGAGCGCGGCCTCGCTGAAATGGGCAGCAGTTGCGATACGCTCATCAGCATCCCCAACGAAAAGCTGCTTTCGCTCGCGCCCAAGGGCACCAGCTTTTTCGAATCCTTCCGCCTCGCCGATGACGTGCTGCGCCAGGCCGTGCAGGGCATCGCCGACATCATTCTCACGCCCGGCCTCATCAACCGCGACTTCTCCGATATCCGCACCATCATGGCAGGCATGGGCTACGCGATGATGGGCACCGCCATCGCTTCCGGGCAAAACGCGCCGGTCGAAGCGGCTCGCCGCGCCATCAATAGCCCGCTTATGGAAGAAGGCGGCGTGCTTGGCGCCCGCGGCGTGCTCATCAATATCACCGCTTCCAGCCAGCTCGGCCTTCACGCCGTTAATGAGGCCTGCAACCTGATCCGCAACGCGACCGAAAACAACGACGTGCAGATCAACTTCGGCATCGTGCTCGATGAAAAAATGGGCAGCGACGTCAAGATCACCGTCATCGCCACCGGTTTTCAGCGCGATACGCTTCCGGAAATCGACCGCCGCAACCCGCACTTTCCATTTACCGCTCCGGTGATTCCCGAGCTCGCTCCTGCTCCCGTGTTTACGGAACCACCACCGCCTCCGCCCGAGCCGCCCATCTTTATGCAAGCACCCGAGCCCGAGCCCGAACCGGCGGTCGAAGAGATTCCGCCGTTAGATGATTACGACACCCCCGCCATTCTGCGCAAGCAGCGCAGAATGGTGCAGTAGGAGCAGCCGGCCAAAATTAGTGCGTGTATTGCGGTAGTCCGCAGGCCTTCCCAATGGAGGGATCGCTCAGGTAAACATCAACTTTGGAGTCCTGGCTTGTCCAAAAATCCTGGCGCCTTTGCGCGAGGTACCTACCCTGAGGCGTGCTCCAATTGTTCGTTCGAACGCCCTGCTTATTAACGGGCGTTGCCTCAAGGTATGCGCGAAATGTTGGGTCGATGCGGGCAAGTTCCTGATCGACAGCCTCGTTCAGCTTGTTATTAATCACGGTGGATTGCCAGTACTCCAGCCTCGGGGAGCTCACAATTTTGGGGGCCAGCCTGATCAGGCTCTGGTACTTCGTTTCCAACTTACTTCGACCTTCTGGTGTGCTTGCCTCGTTCAACTGCATCAGCCATAGGTTATGGGGGATTTTCCCTGCGAGCATCCGGTTGTAGACAATTTCCGGGTCTTCATGGTTGTCGTATACCGCAGAAAGCGCATTGAGTAACATCTGCATCGTGCCTGTATCACCAACGCTGATCGGGAAGAGCTTACTTGCGGTTTCGAGATCCTGCTGTGTCACTGCTATCCCAAACTGTTGGATTACCGCATCCCGCGCTGCTTTACGGATCATCGCATGCAGTTTATTGCATTGCCAGTCCGTGAGTACAGTAGTGTTCACAAGAGCTTGCTCGCCTTCCGAAGGATTATGTCCGTACTTTGCCGCAAACTGGCCTTGCAGGTGCTCATGAGAGGGATTTAAGTAGTCGTCCGGGATCTGCTTCCCGTTCACCGTTCCAGTGATGCTCAGATTCTGCGCGACGAGCAGCCCCGGAAAAACATACCAAACCAAAGTAGCCAACTTCATTTATTTCTCCTTACGGCAAATACCATCCAGCTAAGGATCCGAGGCCAGGGGTTCCGACCAGCGGGATGGGGATGAGCGCGCCGCCGTTCGTCAATACTAGTCCAGTGTTAGTCGCTGTAGCCCAGACGTTCTTTGGAAGCCAGTTGTCGTTATAGAGGAGGTACATCGGTTGGAATTGCGGGGATACTGCCGGCATTCCGACCCGGTTGTCGTAGGCCATTGCCTGGGTTATTCCGTTGTATGTATGGGTCTCGTCCACTAAAGATATCGCATACTCAATATCGTCAAGGCTGATGGATGCTTCAGAAGCATCGTTTGTGTAAACTTCTTTCTGTAAATTAGCTTCAAAGCGAATCGAAGCTGTTTTGTTCTGGCGCGTAGCGGAGGCGAGCGTAGCGAGCCGCAGCGGGGGGCCAGAACAAAACAAGGGCGACTTGTTTTGGCGGGCCAAGTTTGATTTCCTTGGAATGAACGACCAAATTCATTGGAAAGGAACAAACGAATGGCCCACCAGGCCGACAATAACGTAATCGAGACGGTAGTTCAACTGCTTTGTGAAAATGGACTGCCACACATGGCGGAGGCCATGCAGCTGATGCTGAACGAGGGATGCGGATCGAGCGTTCGCAGGCGCTGGAAGCCGGCCCGTACCAGCGGACCGAGAAGCGGCGCGGCTACGCCAATGGGTTCAAGCCCAAGACTCTGAATACCCGGGTGGGCGAACTGGCGTTACAGGTGCCGCAAGTCCGCGGCGAAGTGGAGTTCTACCCTTCGGCGCTGGAACGGGGGGTGCGTAGCGAACGCGCGCTCAAATGCGCCATCGCCGAAATGTATGTGCAGGGCGTGTCGACCCGCAAGGTAACCGCGGTGATGGGCGAGTTGTGTGGCCTGGAGGTGTCGAGCACACAGGTGAGCCGGGCCACCCGGCTGCTCGATGAAGAGTTGGAGCGATGGCGGAACCGGCCGCTAGGGGAGGCGCCATACGTGTTTCTGGACGCACGCTACGAGAAGATCCGGCAGGGCGGATCGGTGGTTTCCTGCGCGGTGTTGATGGCCTTCGGGGTCGATGAAAGCGGACACCGCACGGTGTTGGGGGTGAGTGTTTCGTTGAGTGAAGCGGAGGTGCATTGGCGCGATTTTTTCGCCGGCTTGCAGGCGCGCGGATTATCGGGTGTGCGGCTGCTGATCAGCGACGATCATGCGGGCCTGAAAGCGGCGCGGGAAGCCCGCTTTCCCGGCGTGCCCTGGCAACGCTGCCAATTTCATTTGCAGCAGAATGCCGGTCACTATATGCCACGGCTCGAGATGCGCCGTGAAGTTGCCGCCGACCTGCGGGCCATCTTCGAATCGACCGATCGGCTGGACGCGGAGCGCCGCTTGCGCCACACGGCCGATAAATACGCGCAACGGGCGCCGAAGCTGAGCGCCTGGATGGAAGCCAATGTGCCCGACAGCTTCACTGTGTTTGCCTTCCCGCCGACCCATCGCCGGCGCCTGCGGACTTCGAACTTAATGGAGCGCGTCAGCAAAGAACTGAAGCGCCGCACACGCGTGGCCACTCTGTTCCCGAACGAAGCCTCGCTGCTTCGCCTCGTCAGTGCCGTCTTGATGGAAATTGTGAAGAGTGGGAGACCGAGAAGACTTACTTAAGGATGGATAACTTGACCTCGCCAGATCAAGAATAACCAAATTTACAGAAAGAAGTTTACACGAACGCAAGCAGCGCAGAATGGTGCAGTAGGAGCACAGTAGCTGCACCTTTCTCTTTCCCGGATACTCACTTAAGTATCAAGTTCGTGTGTAAAAAGCGTGTAATAGCCGGGAATAGAAACACATTCCGGGTTGAAATCCACGTAGCTGTATCGCCCCAATTATCAAACATCACAGTGAGAGAGAGCTTGCATCAAATCGACGAGTTAGCTTCCAAAGCTGGGATGACGCGTTCCGCATTTCTGATCCAATCTGCGTTGGGCGCGATCCGAAAGTGCGCCTAATCGAGGCGCTACCTCACCGGCGCCGCCGCGATGCCCTCTGGCTCTCCATTGCGGCGCGCAGAATTCGGTTGATGCGCGTCTGATATCCCTTGCCCTGACCTTTCAGCCAGTTCAGTACATCGGCGTCTAATCGAATCGTGAGTTGTTGTTTTGCTGGCGGCCACGGTTCAATGGCCTTCGTGTAGAAGGAACGGTCAAGCGGCGGGATATCCGAGTAGTCGATCGCCGCGTCGCTCATTCGGTCGATTCTCGCCAAGTCGCTTTTCGTAGATGTTTTTCTCACGTCGATTTGCCTTTCTCATGGAGGTGATCCTCGTGCTATCGCCACGCGGCGCGTGTGCAATCACTACAACTCGGCCCCAGAGGAGCCCCAGTGTAATAAACCGCGTCTCTCCATATTCGAAGCGATCATCCACGAACGTGATACACAGACCCGCGAAAACCTTTTCAGCATCCGCAAAATCCAGCCCGTGTTTGGCGAAGTTGCTTCGGTTCTTCTCCTCATCCCATTCGTATGTCATTGTCGCATGTCAGTAACTACAAATGTAGTTGCAGACTTCGTCGGGTATACACTCCGTCCGTGACCGCAGCTTCACTCCCCCATTAACTGCAGCACCACCTGCCTCTGATGCGCCCGCGCCCGGTGCTCGAATACGTACAGCCCCTGCCATGTCCCCAGCGCCAATCGCCCCGAGATCAATGGAATCGAAAGGCTCGTCTGTGTCAATGCCGACCGGATGTGCGAAGTCATATCGTCCGGTCCCTCCGCCGTGTGCCGGTAACTCGCTTCGTCCTCAGGCACCAGCCGTTCAAAGAAATCGCGCAGATCGAGCATTACATCCGGGTCCGCATTCTCCTGAATCACCAGCGAGCACGATGTGTGCTGGATAAAAACCGTCAGCAGCCCGTTCGAGATCTTCTGCTTGCTCACCCACTCGTCAACCGCCTTCGTGAACGGATAAAATCCCTTCCCGCGCGTGCTGACGTGAATTGTCGTGTGGACAATCTGCAAACGAACTACTCGACCGTTACGCTCTTGGCCAGATTGCGCGGCTGATCCACATCGCAGCCGCGCCGCACGGCAATGTGATAGGCCAGAAGCTGCAGCGGAATCATCTCGAGCAGGGGCAATAGCAGCTCGCGCGAGTGCGGAATCGTAATCAGGTGGTCCGCCATCTTCGCGACCTCCTCGTCACCCTCGCAGGCAACCGCCACCACGACCCCGCTGCGCGCCCGCACTTCCTGAATGTTCGAGAGTGTCTTTTCGTAGTGCACCTGGCTTTCTTCCGATTCCGGGTCGCGCGTGGCCAACACCACCACGGGCAGATTCTCGTCGATCAGCGCATTCGGCCCGTGCTTCATCTCCCCGGCCGGGTAGCCTTCGGCGTGAATATACGAGATCTCCTTCAGCTTCAATGCGCCTTCGAGCGCAATCGGAAAATGAATCCCGCGGCCCAGATATAAAAAATCCTGCGCCCGAAACAGCCGCCGCACCAGTTCCTCATAGATATCGGTCTTGGCCAGCACCTGCTCCATCTTTCCGGGAATCTCCGCCATCTCCTGCACTAGCTTCGAGCTGGCCTCGGGCGAAAGCGTGCCGCGCACCTGCCCCAAATACATGCCCAGAATCAATAGCGCCGTGAGCTGCGAGGTGAACGCCTTCGTCGACGCTACGCCGATCTCCGGCCCCGCATGCGTCAGCAGTGTCCCCGTCGCCTCACGCGTAATCATGGAGCCCACCACATTGCAGATGGCCAGCGTCTTTGCGCCTTTTTGTTTGGCTTCGCGCAAGGCCGCCAGCGTGTCTGCCGTTTCGCCCGACTGCGAAATCACAATGGTGAGCGTATTCGGAGGAATGATCGGATCGCGGTAGCGGAACTCGCTTCCGTAATCCACTTCAACCGGCAATCGCGCCAGCCGTTCAATCATGAACTTGCCCGCCAGCCCCGCATGCCAGCTTGTGCCGCACGCCACAATCTTCACCTGCTGGATCTGGCGCAGGTCCTTCTCCGGAATCTCCACTTCATCCAGAAATACGCGCCCGGTTTCCATCCCGACGCGCCCGATCATGGTGTCCTTGACGGCTCGCGGCTGCTCATAAATTTCTTTGAGCATGAAATGCTTGAAGCCGCCCTTTTCGGCCATCACCGGGTCCCACAGAATATGCGAGACCGGCCGCCGCACCGTCTTGCCGTCGAAATCGGTCAGCTTCACGCCCTCCGGGGTCAGCACCGCTACATCGCCGTCATTCAGAAAAAACATGTCGCGCGTGTGATTCAGAATCGCGGGCACATCGGAAGCAACGAAAAATTCGCCCTGCCCCAGCCCGATCACCACTGGCGGCCCGCTCCGGGCAGCGACGATCTTATTCGGATCGGTACTTGAAATCACGCTAATCGCAAAAACGCCCGAAATCTCCTTCAGGGCTTTGCGCACCGCATCCTCCAGGTTCCCGTTCAGATACTTCTCAACCAGGTGCGCAATAATCTCGGTGTCAGTTTCCGTTTTGAAGGCGTGGCCTTCGGCGGTAAGCTCTTTTCGCAGCTTCAGGTAGTTCTCCACAATGCCGTTGTGAACCACCACCACCTCGCCTTTGCAGTCGCGATGCGGGTGCGCATTTTCTTCCGTTGGCCGGCCGTGCGTCGCCCAGCGCGTGTGCCCGATGCCGTACAACCCGGAAAGAGGCTTCGCCTTGATTGCCTCCTCTAAATTGCGCAGCTTGCCGGACGCGCGCCGCACTTCCAAGCACTTGTCTTCTGAAAGAACGGCTACCCCGGCCGAATCATATCCCCGATATTCCAGCCGCCGCAGTCCGTCCACTATGACCGGTACCGCCTGGCGGCTGCCAACGTAGCCTACAATTCCACACATATATTTAAGGAAGAGCCGGTGTTCTAGTCTAAAATCTCAACCCGGTAATCTTCTATCACCCCATTCGACAGCACGTCGCGCGCGATCTCATCCAACTCCTGTGCGGCCTCTTCCCGGGTCGCGCCCTCGGCCAGCGTGATATCGAAATATTTCCCCTGCCGCACAGCGGCTATCTTTTTGTGGCCCAATCCGTTCAGAGCATGGCAAATCGTCTGACCCTGCGGGTCCAGCACCGACGGTTTCATGGCAACGTATACGCGCGCTTTCATCCGAACTCCTATCTTAGAGCCTTTCCACAGCCAAACATTTCTTTGTGGAAATGTTCCCCTGCGCAAGAATTCTCTGCTATACCGATAAGAAAAGCGGGCTGACCATTATCAAAATCTGCATTCTCGCGTCCTCGAGTTCCGGCAATTCGGCCTTTATCGCGACCGATCATACCCGAATTTTGATCGATGCAGGCCTGTGCCGCCGGGAAATCGCCAAGCGTTTAGCCGCAATCGGGGAAGATGTAGCGAACCTCGATGCCGTTCTCCTTACCCACGAGCATTGCGATCACACTAGCGGCCTGCCAGCCCTGGTGAAGAACGCCCGGCGCCCTCTGCCCGTTTACCTCACCCGCGGCACCTCGCAGTTCCTCGATTGGGGCGAGTGCACGCCCACCTTGGAAATATTTCAGGCCGGCTGCCGCTTCACGATCGGTGACTTCGATGTTTTGAGTTTCACCATCCCGCACGATGCGGTCGATCCGGTCGGCTTCACGCTCTCAGCCCAGGGCGTGAAGATAGCTATCGCAACCGACCTCGGCTACATCACGGACTCCTTGCGCGTGCACCTCAAAGGCAGCCACGTGGTCATTCTTGAATCGAATCATGATCTCGAAATGTTGCGCGTCGGGCCTTATCCCTGGTCGGTCAAGCAGCGCGTCATGAGCAGGCGCGGGCATCTGTCCAACGAAGTTGCCGCCGGATTCATCGCCAACGATCTCGATTCCTCGGTCGATCGAATCATCCTCGGCCATATCAGCGAGCACAACAATCACCCCGAACTGGTCCGCAATCTCGCCCTCAAATCCATCAGGAATCCGCTCTTCACCAAACTCTACGTCGCCGAACCAGGCCTTCAATCCCCTGTCTTCTGTTACTGACGGCGCCCGGGGGACAGATCACAATAGTTCTTTAGCAATGATTTCGCGCTACACCCGTCCCGAAATGGGCGCCATCTGGAGCGACCAGCACAAATACGAATGCTGGTTGAAAGTCGAACTGGCGGCTTCTGAAGCGCTGGCCGAAACCGGCGCAGTGCCGCAATCCGCTGTTGACGCGCTCCGCTCCTACGCCTCTTTCGACCTCAACCGGATTCAGGAAATCGAACGCGAAGTCCGCCACGACGTTATCGCCTTTACCACCGCTGTCGCCGAAGCGATGCAGGCGAAGAGCGCTGGCGAAGCCGCCCGCTGGCTCCATTACGGCCTCACTTCGAACGACGTCGTCGATACCGCCCAGGCGCTCCAGATCCAGCAAGCCTCCGCCATCATCGCGCGCGATCTCGACGAGCTAAGCGCGGTGCTCCAAAAGCGCGCCTTCGAACACAAACACACCGTGCAAATCGGCCGTACCCACGGCGTTCATGCCGAGCCCATCACCTTCGGCCTGAAGCTTGCCATCTGGTGGGATGAAATCCAGCGCCATCGCACGCGCTTTCGCGCCGCAGCCGAAGAGATCCGCGTCGGAAAACTTTCCGGCGCCGTCGGCACCTTCGCCCACATCGGCCCCGAAGCCGAAGAAAAGATCTGCGCCCGCCTCGGCCTCAAACCCGCCTCTATCACCTCGCAAGTCATCTCGCGCGATTTGCACGCCAATTACATCGCCACCGTGGCCGGTATCGCCTCCACACTCGACAAAATCGCGCTCGAGATTCGGCATCTGCAGCGAACCGAAGTTCGTGAAGCCGAAGAACCGTTCGCCCCTGGCCAAAAAGGTTCTTCCGCCATGCCCCACAAACGGAATCCCATCGTGTCCGAGCAGATCTGCGGCCTGGCGCGCGTTGTCCGGGCCAACGCCCAGGCTGCCTTTGAGAACGTCGCCCTCTGGCACGAACGCGACATCTCCCATTCTTCGGTCGAGCGCGTCATCCTGCCCGATTCCACCATTCTCATCGATTACGTGCTCGCCAAAACCACTTGGCTTATCTCCGGCCTGCGCGTTTACCCCGAGCGCATGCGCCAGAACCTCCAGAGCACCAAAGGCCTCATTTTCTCCGGCCAGCTATTGCTCGATCTCGCCGCGGCGGGAATGTCCCGCGAAGACGCTTACCGCCTGGTCCAGGGCCACGCCATGCGGGCCTGGGAATCTGATGCCGATTTTCAGGCGGCGGTCGAATCGGACCCCGAGGTCCAGCGCTACCTGGCGAAGGACCGGTTACGGCAGATCTTCGCCTTGGACCGCCAGCTCAGTAATGTGGAGCGTATCTTCCAGCGCGTGTTTGAAAAAACACTATAGGGAATTTCCCACTTTTCGTTTACACTGTTGTCGGGCCAAACCCGATTAAATGTTATCCAGTTTACGTAAACCGCCGGGGAAAGAACTGGAACTCGCCCGAGTTCTGGTCGTTGACGATGACGTTGCCTCTCGTCTGACCCTGCAAACCGTTCTGGAAGCAGGCGGCTATTGTGTTGATTCGGCCGCTTCCGCCGCCGAAGCGGTGGGCAAGCTCGATGAGCGTCAGTATGAGCTGGTTTTGAGCGATTTGCAGATGGAATCGCCCGAAGCGGGCCTGAAGGTTCTAGCGCACGCGCGCCTCATGGACTATAAGCCCGCCACCGCAATTCTCACGAAATATCAGACCCAGACGCCCGACACCCGCCGCCCGGTCTTCATCGAGCCGCAGGATCTGCCCGGACTATTGAGCAAAGTCGCTGACCTGATCAGCCAGCGAGCCGCCCGCATCGTCAATCGCCAGCTAAGACAGGCTTAGCATTAGCCCGGCATCTTTCCACAAGCTGCCTGTCCGGCGCAGGGTGCCTGCGCATTCAATATCAAACTGTTGAAGGCGTCGATTCGAGATGGTGAGCGCGGTAGGAATCGAACCTACAACCTAGTGATTAAGAGTCACTTGCTCTGCCAATTGAGCTACGCGCCCGTTCCCGGTGGGCCAGCCTGAACGGCTGTTGTGATGGGTCGAGCAGAATACGCCCGGCTCACCTCAATATACCATCGCATTGGCGGTTCCTAGTCCCCATCGCGATGCACTGTCTCCAGCGAAAATGCCGGTAAACAGACCGCTATATACTCCGCTCCGTCGTCTCCCGGCGTGCTGTAGCGCACCCACTCGCCTTTGTGCGCAATCACTGCCTGGCCGGCCTGCACGTCCATCTGCCCGCTCCGGTGCTCCACCCGCAGCATCCCCTTCAGAACCACGGTAAACTCGTCGAATTCCGGCGTCTGGCCTGGCTCCTGCCACCCCTCCGGGCTGCGCATGTGCGCCACACTCACCGCCCCGGTTGCGGAATTCACCCGCCCAACATATTCGTCAATCAGCTTCGGCTTGTTCCCGGCCGCTTCGACGCGCGCTGGACCCGGAATAAGTGTAGGACCTGGCATTGCCCCCCATTCTAAAGGAAGCTACGTAGATTTCCATAACTGTAGTCCTAACTGAGCCGATAACTAAATTGACGCCATGTGCCGTCGAGCTTCTGGCCAGTTACGATCCGCATGTATCGCCGTACTCGTCTTGTCGGCGCTTACCTTGTCGTGCTGGTTCGCCTGGTCCCACTACCGCACCAGCCGGCTGCGCGGGTTGATGCTACGCATCGGCGCCGACGACGCGCCGCCCTACTATGAGTTCGGAAAAGACGGCACCGTCACCGGCCTTATTCCCGATATTCTGAACGAAGCCGCGCGCCACCTGGGCATTGTGCTCATCTGGATACCCATCCGCGACAAGACTCCTGAAGAGGCCGTCGGCTCGATCGTAGACCTGTGGCCGGCGCTCCATGAATCCCCGCAGCGGCTCGCCCGTTTTCACATGACCAAGCCGTGGCTCGACAGCGGCTTCTTTCTACTCACGCGCGAGCAGGACCCCTGGAAATCCCCGGCCGATCTGGCGGGCCGCCGCGTCGCTTTTCTCGACACTGTCTTCAGCCGCGTTCGCGTGAAGGAACTCTATCCCGGCAGCATCGATCTGCCCGAACCCAGCAAGATTCAGGCGGTCGTAGCGGTCTGCCGCCAGCAGGCCGCGGCCGCCTTCATCGACCGGCGCGTCGGTGAATATCTGCTGCTGCATCGCCCTCACGGATGTGAATCCACCGATTTTCACATCCGCTATGAGAAATCCATCGCGCCCGAAATGAGCGTGATGTCCCCGAAAGAGCTGGGCCCTGTTGCCGATATGCTCCGCGACGAAGCTGTCCGCACCGCCAGCTCGGAAGTGCTGGCGCGAGAGCTCGACAAATGGGACCCGCTTTCGGCAGCCGAATCGCAATCCCTGCTGGCCCTGCGCCGTTTCGAAGAAGACCGGCGCGAGATGCTGCTCGGCCTGCTCGCCATCGGTATCTGGCTCGCCCTGCTCCTGCGCCAGAATCTCCGGATTAAGAAGACCTCGCGCCTGATCGCCGAAGCCGAGCGGCGCTATCACGATCTGTTCGATTCCAACCCGCTGCCTTCCTGGGTCTACGACATCGACACTCGCGCCTTTCTGGCCGTCAACGACGCCGCCGTGCGCCACTACGGTTACTCGCACGAAGAGTTTTCGCGCCTGAACCTCGACGATATCGCGCAGGGAGAGATCATGTGCATCGGCGAGACGCATCCGCAAACCGGCTCAGGATGCCATCGTACGAAGAGCGGCGCCGAAATTCTGGTGCAGGTCTCTGAGCAGCAGATGACGTTTGCCGGCCGCCCCGCCCGGCTCGTCACCATCGCGGATGTCACCGAACGCGCGCGCCTCGAACGGGAGCTGAAGCAGGCCAACCTCGAGCTCAGGCAGGCAAAGGATCTCGCCGAATCGGCCAATCAGGCCAAAAGCGCCTTCCTCGCCAACATCAGCCACGAGATCCGCACCCCCATGAACGCCATCATCGGCATGACCGGCCTGGTGCTCGATAGCGAACTAACTCCCGATCAGCGCGAATGCCTCAACCTGGTCCGCATCTCGGCGGACGGTTTGATGACGATTATTAACGATCTGCTCGACTTCGCCAAAATCGAATCCGGCAGGTTCACGCTCGATCCGGTTCCGTTCAATCTCGAAGATGCCTTATCCGACGCCGTCAAGGTACTGGCGGTAGAAGCGCACCGCAAAGGCCTCGAGCTCGCTTGCCAGATTCAGCCCGGTGTCCCCGAAATGTTGTCGGGCGACGTCGGCCGCCTGCGCCAGGTGATCACCAATCTGATCGGCAACGCCGTTAAATTCACCGAGCACGGCGATATCGTGGTACGCGTCGCAAACGAAGGCTGGTCTTCTGAGGAAGCGGTGCTTCACTTTACCGTCTCCGATACCGGCATCGGGATCGCTCCGGAAGTGCAGGCCCGGATCTTCGAACCCTTCACGCAGGCCGATAATTCCATTTCCCGGCGCTTTGGCGGTACCGGCTTGGGCCTTGCAATCTCAGCCCGTATCGTGGAGATGTTTGGCGGCCGCATTTGGGTAGAAAGCGAACTCGGAAAAGGCAGTACATTCCACTTCACGGCCAGAATGAAGCTGGCCGGAGCGCACGCGGAGCGTCCGGCCCCGAAGCCCATCGGCCTCCGCTCACTTTCCGTTCTGGTCATCGACGACAACGCCACATCCCGGCGCATCCTGCGCGATACGCTCGCCGGCTGGGAAATGAAAATCTCATTGGCCGCCACCGCGGAAGAAGGCTTCGAATTGTACCGGCAGGCCCTCGCCGCCGGTGCTCCGCATGAGCTCGTCATCATCGATACACTTCTGCCTGATGGCGATGCCTTCGATTTCGCCGCGCGCATCCGCCAAATGAAGACGTCCAACGCCGCAAAAATCATCCTCCTCAGTGCGGCGGGCCAGCGCGGCGACGCCGCCCGTTGCCGCGAGGCCGGAATTGCCGGCTATTTGAGCAAGCCCCTCAAGCGCTCGGATCTGCTCGCCTGCATTTTGGCCATTTTAGGAAGCAAAACGCAGTCAGGCCCGCATTCGGGACTGGTTACGCGCCATACGCTGCGCGAGTCGCCCCTGCGCATCCTGCTTGCTGAAGATAGCCTGGTGAACCAGCGGGTGGCCACCGCGCTCTTGCAGAAGCAAGGCCACGCGGTTACGGTTGTCGGCAACGGCCTCGAGGCAGTCAAAGCGCTCGATGAGGGCAACTTCGACGTTGTGCTGATGGACGTTCAGATGCCCGTGATGGACGGTTTCCAGGCCACCGCGGCGATTCGCCAAAAAGAAAAGCAGCGCGGCACGCATGTGCGCATCATCGCGCTCACCGCCCATGCCATGAATGGTTACCGCGAGCAGTGCCTGTCCGCCGGAATGGACGGCTACATCACCAAGCCCATCCGTCCCGATGAGCTCTATCACTCGCTCGTCGCCTGACCCGCCTCACTCATACCGCAACGCCCTTGTCGGGTCCACCCGGCTCGCGCGCAGTGCAGGAATGAATCCCGCAAAGCACGCCACCAGCAGCAGCCCCAGCGTTGCAACTGTCAGCGTCGCCGGATCATGCGGTGCAAGGCCATAAAGCTGGTTTCGAACCAGGCCGCTCAAACCGATTGCCGCCGGAAGCCCGATCAGTACCCCAATCGCAGCTAGCAGCAGCACCTCCTTCATCACCATCCAGATCACGTTGCCTTGAATGGCCCCCAAAGCCATGCGGATTCCAATCTCTCGCGTCCGGCGCGCCACTGTATACGCCATCACGCCGTAAAGGCCGATAACCGCCAGCAGCGTCGCCAGAATACCGAACAAGGTAGAAAGGCTCGCGATCAATCGTTCGTTCCGGAGCGAAAGACTGATCTGCTCATCCGTGGTGCGAACATCGTAGACCGGCAGATTCGGGTCCAGATCATGAACCTTCTTCCGCACCAGCATCATCAGCGGCTTCGGGTCCGCAGCCGTTCGCAAATAAAAAGTTACGCCGCTGGGACGCCGCGCCGCCAGATACGGAACGTAAGCCTGCTCCGGAATTTCATCCCTTAGATTCGTGTACTTGATGTTTTTCACCACCCCGATGACTTCCATATCCGTGCGCGTATTCGGATCTAACCCGAATCCGACATGCAGCCCGATCGGATTGCGCCCGGCAAAATATTTCTTCGCGAACTTCTCGTTGATGATCACCATGCTGGGCACGAAGTTATCCGCGTCGTCACTATGCTGGATCGACCGGTCGTCTTTCATCGTGAAGTCGCGCCCGGCCAGAACCGGCACGCCCAGAGTCGCGAAGTAGTTCGGGCTGATCGAATTCATATAGGGTTC
>JAJPJN010000140.1 GCA_021324185.1 Terriglobia bacterium
CGCCGTCTTCGAGTCCATGCCGGACTTTGCCGCCGCCGCTTCCACCGACAGCTTCTGCGCTAGCCGCCACAGCCGTTTCACCTGCCGATCGCTCACCATACAAGTCGCCCTCGACTTGTATAGCTTCCCTTCCTTCAATGCCCGGAAATTTTAATTGTCCCCGCCGGAATTTTAATTGTCCCCGATCACTTTCGGTTGTTGTAGCGATATGCTTGCTCATCCAAATAGCGAAACAGATGGAATGGTTCGACACTGACATAAGTGCCGTTGATGCTTCTCTTCAGGAGCGACCAAAAATTCTCAAGCCCGTTCGTGTGAACACGACCGTCAACGTACTGTATAGCCTGGTCGATCACCTGATGCGCGTAGTCGGAAGCGAGTCCCTCGTACGAAAGCAGTGCATCCGTGTACAGAGCGGAACCGGCCTCAACGTGTTTCCTTACTTCGGATTGGAGCGCATGTTTCTTCCGATTGGCAACCACGCTGGTGCGAACCTTCCCGCCACGCTGCAAGATTCCCATTACTGCCGTTTTGTCTTTTGTGCCGGTTCCAGTGATGCGTTCAGCGCGTTTGCCCTTGTGCATGTTCCGCGCCTTTCCGCCGATGAAAGTCTCATCGGCTTCACATTCACCCGAGAGCAAGTTCTCGGAAGATCCCTGATGAAGCGCGAGACGAATTCTATGATCCAGAAACCACGCCGACTTTTGAGTTATGCCGAGCGCCCGATGGATCTCATAGCTGCTGATACCGTTCTTACAGTTCACAATGAGCCACATCGCCGTCAACCACTTGTCGAGACCGATTGGCGAGTCCTCCATGATCGTTCCGGTTTTCGCGGTGAACTGACGCGCATCGTGCTTTGCGCTGCACTGCCAACGGCTGTATTTTGCGAGGAACAGAACCTTGTCGCTACCGCAACGAGGGCAGATTACGCCACTCGGCCAACGTCTCGCTACGAGGTACTCACGGCAGTTCGCTGGATCAGAGAAGTAGATTACGGCTTCCTGGAGGGTCTTTGGTTCCTGTCCCATGCTTCAAGTATGAGGCTTTTCGACTGATTTGTCAAGTATGTTATTACCTAAAAAGAGCCGCTGCGGGCTGCGTTTGCCGATCTTTTTCGCGATTCGCGCGCAGTGTCGCGCCCAGCCATCCCGTCCGAATCCATAACGCTTCTCAGTAGAAGACGGCATAGTGTTTGGCGCCATGTCTCCTAGGAAGTAAGACGTGCTTGCCAGCATCCGCAGGCCACACAAAACGATGGCCTGCGCCACTACGCGACCGCTACCAACTCGCCCGAACACCCAGTTGTATGATCCGTCCTTCGAGCAATGATGAAACTGGTGCAAACGTCGGCTGCGCCGTGATCAGACCGGTGGCGGCATTTACCGTTGCGGTGGTATTGATGGTCGTGATGTTCGGGTGATTGAAAACGTTGTTCGCCTCCGCAAAAAAGCTCGGCTGGAACCGTTCCCACAGCTTGAAGAACGTTCGGGAGTAGCGCAGGTCCAACTGATACACGTTAGGAGTTCGCGCCGTGTTTCTACCGATAAACGCCGGGCGCGTAGCAGCGCCCGATCCGCTGCCGGCCAGAGTGTCACCGTTCAGAACTGTGTTCGCCGTGATGTTTTGCTCGTCGCCGGACTGCGCCACCAGCAAACCCGTAAGCTGGTTATTGTTTGCCAGGTATCGGAGCACCTTATTATCGATGCCGTTGAAGGTTGGAGCCAACACGGTACTAAGCGAGAAGGCATTCGGGCGGTTAATCGCGCTGTTGCCACGATCGCGCTTGCGATTGTTGGGATCTTCAATAAATACCGATCCCTGGTCGTAGCTATTCGCCTCCGGCGCATCACTGATGGCATGCGACCAGGTGTAGGCGGCGCTCATCTCCACGCCTTTGGTGAGGCGATGCGTCCAGTTCACCAGCAGCGCATTATAGGAACTGTTGTTCCCGATATCCTGAAGCGCAATGTTGTTGAACCGCGGATCGAGGCGCGTGAAAGCATTCACCGCCGGCGCATAAACCGCGCGCCCATCAGCTAACGTACCGATGGGATTGATTAGATTGATATTTCTCAAAAATTCAAGATTCCGGCCGGCCGTGTTGACGTATCCGAATGTGATTGCATCATTGGATGTTAGCTGGCGCGTAATCTGCAGGCTTGAATTAATGGCGTAGCCGTTCTTAAAGTTCGGCGTAATCGTATAGATGTTTTGCGATGACCGCGGGAGAGTGCCGTTGGCCACGACAGAGGGGAAACGCGGCGCACCCGGTGCGCTGGATGAAATAGAAGCCGTATACGCGCTGGTTCCGCCATCGTTATAGAGCGCGTTATACCAGAGATTCGTCGGGGGCGCCTCGTAGAAAATTCCCGAACTGACGCGCACCACCGTCTTCGGCGTAATCGACCAGGCCAACCCCAGCCTGGGGGCAAAGTCCGCTTTGGGCGTGCGGAAATGCTGCGAATAGGAGAACAGCGCGTTGGGATCGTGCGTCGGCCCATCGAACTGGTCGTAGCGCAAGCCGTAGATGGCGATCAACTTCGGACTGATCTGCCAGCTATCTTGCGCGAACAGGTTCCAGAAGAAAGAGTGATACCAGGCGCCCGGCTGCCCGACGCTCGCGTTGAAAGTGCTATATGCCAAAGGGTTTGCGCCGGATACCGCAGAAAGATAGGAAGCGATATTGGGGAACACGTACTGGGTGTAAATGTCCGCCGCCTGGGTATCCAGGTTTTGCTGGAATCCAAATCCAGCCTTGAACGTATGCGCGCCCCGGATCACCGTGAAGTTGTCGTTCAGATTGGGAATCTTCTCCTGGAAGCGATCACCGACAGCGGTGCTGCCGCCGAAGTTTGCGATGCCGCTGATCGTGATCTCCGGACCTTTGCCCGTCAGCGGGTCCGCTAAGTGCTGTTCATTGCGATAAGGCCACCCCAGGCGCAGTTCATTGAGAACCGACGGCGAGAAAGTTGTCAGCAGTTGCGCACCGGCGACATGTGCGCGATCGCGAAAGTCTGATGCGGCATCCAGCGCAAACAAACCACCGTTATTGGTGTTGAAAGGATACTGGTTGCGGAAATAG
>JAJPJN010000078.1 GCA_021324185.1 Terriglobia bacterium
TCGAGGCCAAGCTTCCTCCGATTGTCGTCATCAACAAGATCGACCGCCCCGATGCGCGCGTCCAGGAGGTGTTGAACGAAATCTACGATCTGTTCATCGATCTGGACGCTACCGAAGACCAGTTGGACTTCCCGGTTGTGTATACGAACGGCAAAGCCGGTATCGCGAAGCTGGACCTGAGCGAAAGCAGCGATAATCTGCAGCCGCTATTCGAGACGATCTTGAAGCACATTCCCGCTCCGAAGGGTGACCCGGACGGAATTTTGCAGCTTCTGGTTGCGAACCTCGATTACAGCGACTATCTCGGCCGTTTAGCCATCGGCCGTGTGTTTAACGGCACGCTCAAGCACGGGGACGACGTCAGCATTGTAAAACTCGATGGCGGAATTCAGAAGACTCGCATCACGAAATTGTATTCGTTTGAAGGCTTGAAGCGAGTAGATGAGACGGTCGGCAAGACAGGCGATGTGTTGGCCATCGCGGGCGTAGAAGGCATCACCATCGGCGAGACAGTAACAAGCGCGGAAACGCCCAAAGCGCTGCCGAAGATCCAGATTGATGAGCCAACCATCGCGATGGCCTTCACGATTAACAACTCTCCCTTCGCAGGGCGCGAAGGAGTATTCGTGACCTCGCGAAATTTGCGCGACCGGCTCGACAAGGAACTGCTCACGAACGTTTCCATCCGTGTAGAGGAAGCCGGCGGACCCGACGCTTTCAAGGTGATGGGCCGTGGCGAGCTTCAGCTTGCAATCTTAATCGAAATGATGCGGCGTGAAGGCTATGAGCTGCAGGTGGGCAAACCGGAAATCCTGACGCGCAAAATCAACGGCGTTCTGCATGAGCCGCAAGAACTGCTGGTCATCGACTGCCCGGAAGAATTCATCGGCGTTGTGATCGAGAAGATGGGCTCGCGAAAAGGCAAGATGTCGAAAATGGTCAACCACGGCTCCGGGCGCGTGCGGCTGGAATTTCTGATTCCGTCACGCGGCCTGATCGGTATTCGCAGCGAGATGCTGACGGACACCAAAGGCACAGCCATCATGAACTCGCTGTTTCACGGGTATGTGGAATGGCAAGGCGATATCCCGATGCGGCCAACGGGATCGCTGGTGGCAGACCGTCCCGGGATTGCGACGAGTTATGCCATATACAATCTGCAGGAGCGCGGCGTGATCTTCATCTCACCGGGCACAGAGGTCTACGAAGGAATGATCATCGGCGAGAACGCGCGCGATGCCGATCTCGATGTGAATATCATCAAGGAAAAGAAGCTCACCAATATGCGCGCTTCGACTTCCGACGAGGCCATCCGCTTAGTTCCGCCGAAACTTTTGAATTTAGAAGAAGCAATCGAGTTCATCGCCGAAGATGAGCTGGTAGAGGTCACGCCGAAATCAATCCGGCTGCGCAAGAAGATCCTGAAAGCGAACCAACGCTAGGCCACATCCGGCAGCAGAAACTTCCAGGATTCGCCGAACGATTTCATCACCGCTTCCGCAGCCAGATACCCGCTGCGCACGGCTCCTTCCATGGTGGCGGGCCAACCGGAGCGCGTCCAGTCTCCGGCTACAAAAAGATTCGGTAAGGCGGTGACATTGCCCGGCCTTTTCTCTTCCATACCGGGCGCGGCTGAAAATGTGGCTCTTACTTCTTTCACAACGTGCGCCCGCTCGAGTTTCGCGCCTTCGGCTTTAGGGAAAAACTCCTTCAATTCACGTAGCCCGAGGTCAATTACTTCCGCGCGCGGCATATCGGTCAGAGCTCGCGACGCGCTGACCACGAGCTGGATGTAGCGGCCGTTGCGCTTATTAAACATCCATTGAATTGTGCGATCGAGTAATGTGGCATGCGGCAGATTCGTGATCGGTCGATCGAACCATAGATGAATGCCCGTGATCGGCGAATGAGTGAACGCGGATAGATCGATGGCCAAATCCGGGGCCAAAGCGGCGACGCGTTCGAAAGGCACCGCCAGTACATAGGCGTCCGCCGTCAGGCATTCATCGTTTACGACGATGCCAGCGACCCGTCCGTTTTCGAGTCGCACCTGCTGCACGTTCGCTCGCTCCCGAATCGTTACCTGCGCGTGGCGGGCCCAGGCATTTTCGGAATAGAGCTGCGCGAGCGGCACAGCCGGTACGCCCATTTCATAGGAATCCGGGCGCGCGAGGAAACCCAGATAAAAGACCTGGAGACCGTGACTCGCGGCCATACGCTCCAGGTCTTCGTTGATCGCGCTCACAAGCACCTGCTTCCAGAAGCGCTCAACGGCCTGTTTGGGCTGATTTTTTTCACGCAGCCAATCGAGCATTGTCATGCGGCCGAGATCCGTGCGCTTCCCGTATTCGTATTTCACAGCCAGCAGAGCGCTGGCCACGGACATCTTTGCCGAAGCACTCAAAAATCGCAGCTTGGTGAATGAGCCGGCAAAGTGAAGCGGAGCAGGCAGGCGGCCGCGCCGCATGATGGACATGCGCCCGCCCGGCTCAATCCAATAGAACTCGCGATAAAACTGGATGCGATCGCGCACTTCCAGGCGGCTATAAAAATCGAGCAGATTCGTGCAACAGCGCAGCAGAACATGCTGGCAGTTATCAATGGTCGGGCTGTCTTCGTCTGCGCTGTTGAGCGGGTAAGATGTGGCGCGCCCGCCCAAAAACGGCCGCGCCTCAAAAACGGTGACCTTCTGCTCCGCCGAGCCAAGCGCCACGGCGGCGGCAAGGCCCGCGAGCCCGCCCCCGATAACGGCTACGCTGCGCCCGGCCGCCAATTCGCTATACACTCTCCAGCGCCGAAGCAGCCTGTGCGTACTGTTCGATCATGTTTTCCATTAATCGCAAGCCGCAGTTGCGCTCGAGCGTCAAAATCGACTCGGGATGAAATTGAACGGCCTCAACCGGCAGATCGCGATGTCGCACGCCCATGATGATGCCATCGTCGGATTCGGCAGTGACTTCGAGGCACGACGGGAAGCTTGTGCGATCCGCATAAAGAGAATGATAGCGGCCGACGCGGAACGGTGAAGGAAGTCCTTGAAACACGCCGCGCCCGTCGTGCGTGACCAGCGAAGGCTTGCCGTGCATAGGATAGGCGAGCACTTGCAGTTTGCCGCCAAATGCCTCCACAATTCCTTGCAGCCCGAGACAGACGCCAAAGGTCGGGATGCCGCGCGCAGCCAGCGCCTTAACTAATTGCGGCACGCCGAAATCGGACGGCCGCGCCGGTCCGGGCGAGATCAAAACGATGTCGGGCTTCACCGCATCGAGTACTTCGAGGGCGATATTCGATCGATAGGTCGAGACCCGCGCGCCGGTCTGCCGGGCGTAATTGGCCAATGTGTGAATGAAGCAATCATCGTTATCGACCAGCAACAAGTGCACGCCGCTGCCGACATGCCGGATCCGGTTCTCTTCGTCGCTGCCGCCTTGGGGCGGAAACAAGGCACGGAAGAAGTTTGTGGCTTTGAGGCGGCACTCGGCATCCTCGGCTGCGGGATCGGAATCGTACAGCAGCGTTGCGCCCGCGCCGTAGCGGGCCACGCCATCTTTTAAATGCACGGTGCGGATGGTGATGCCGGTGTTGATATCGCCGTTCAGACCCAGCATGCCGACGGCGCCGCCATACCAGCCGCGCGCATCATTTTCCAAATCCTCGATGGCCTGGGCTGCGGCTTTTTTTGGCGCGCCGATGACAGTCACAGCCCACATATGCGTCAGAAAAGCATCGAGCGAGTCGAAGCCTTTCATCAGCGTGCCTTTGACGTGATCCACGGTGTGAAACAGTCCGGCATAGGATTCGATCAGCCTGCGACCGACGACGCGAACGGAACCCGGCACGCAGACGCGGGATTTGTCGTTGCGGTCCACATCGCTGCACATCGTGAGTTCCGATTCTTCCTTGGTGGAATTCAGCAGCTCGCGAATGCTCTCGGCATCGCGCAAAGGGTCGCCGGAGCGGCGCGCGGTTCCGGCGATCGGGCACGTCTCGACTGTGTCGCCTTCGACGCGCACGAACATCTCCGGTGATGCGCCGACCAGTTGTTCATCGCCCATCTGGAGGAGAAACTCATACGGGCTCGGGCTGGATTTTTGGATGCGCTGGAAAAGCTCCGAAGGGCTGCCGTAAAACGGCGCGCTGAAGGTTTGGCGCAGCACGACTTCGTAGTAGTTGCCCTGGCGCATGCTTTCGCGGACCGTTTCCACCTTGGCCATGTACTGCTCGGGCGTATGATCGGAGACAATCTCGGCGCGCTCGGGACCGCGGCGCCTTATCGTTAAAGGCGCTGCGGTACGCGGCAAGCGCTCCGTGGCGCCGGCCGCGCCCGAAAAGTCGTAGCGATAGCGTTCGATGACCTCTTTCTTGCGGTCCATAAAGTAAATGTCGTCGCAAAGAAACAGGTGCAGCCCTTTGTGGCCGTCGCGCGGCAGTCTGAGGCGGATGGGGTCGAATTCGAGTAGCAAATCGTACCCGAATGCGCCCACCAAGGCGAGCCGCGAATCCTGCGGGTTACGGAACTCTTCGACAATTGTCCGCAGCAGCGAAAACGGCGATGGCTGCTTACTGCGCTCTTCTTCCGGAAATTTTTCCGGCAGCGGCCTGAGTTCGATTTGAATCGCATCCGCCGTTGCAATCGTGCGCGCGCTGTGCGGATGATCTCCCAACAGCGGCTGGAGCAGGCGTAGTAAAACGCTTCCTCGTTCGTTGAGCGCGTGGAACTCTATCGTGCGGCCACGGCCCAAAATTTCAAGCGGCGGCGCGACACTCGCGATATCCCAGCGCGAATAGCGCTCCGGGTATTCGTAGCCGGATGAGAGATAGATGCCGCGCTTCCGGTCAAGCTGCTGGAGCAGCCCGCTCAAACCTTTCGCAAACGAAATGTTCGAGCTGGTCCTGATTACGGTGATTCCGTGCGGAGTGGTAAAGCGCAACTGCGGCATGGAACGGAGGTCGAACGACTAGAATAGCGTAATTCGCGGTTAGCGCTCGGCTTTCAGCAGACCAGCTCCTCGCGCGAGACCTGAAGGTCGCCGATCCGGCCCAAAATTGCAAGCGCGACGTTATCGTGTCCAAAACATTCCTGCGCGACCATCTGCACTTCGTCGCGTTTGACGGCTTCGATGCTGTCCAGCATTTCGTCGAGAGACATGAACCGGTCGAAATAGAGCTCCTGGCGGGCGAGGTTCGACATGCGGCTGGAGGTCGATTCCAGGCTGAGCATCAGAGAGCCTTTCAAATGATCCTTGGCGCGGCGCAGTTCGTCTTCGCCGATCAGATCCTGCTTTAAATTGCGAAATTCCTGCACTACGGAGGTGACCACCTGCTTCGCCGTTTCCGCAGCCGTGCCGGCATAGACAGTGAAACAGCCGGTATCGCTGAACAAGTTCAGTTCGGAATACACGGCGTAGGCCAGCCCCTGTTTCTCGCGAATATTCTGAAAGAGGCGCGAACTCATCCCGCCGCCTAATACCGTGTTCAATACATAGAGCGGGAAGCGCAACTCATGCGCGAGCCGGTAAGCGGGCACGCCCATAGTGATGTGCACCTGTTCGAGGGAATCTTTCTTTTTGAGAATGATGGGCGCGTGCGCTTTCGGCGTTACCTCTACGGGTGCGCCGCCGCGTTCCGGAAAATCTTCAAATTTCTCGCGAACCAAGCGGACGATTTCATCGTGATCCAGATTGCCCGCGGCCGTAACCAGAATGTTGCTCGGCGAATAGATGCGGCTATAAAAATCGTGGACGAGTTCGGGCGTGAATTTTTTAACCGTCTCTTTTGTCCCGAGGATGGGCTTGCCAAGCGGATGGCCTTTCCAGAAATTACTGATGAAGGTCTCATGCAGGACGAACTCAGGCTGATCCGCCTCCATCTTAATCTCTTCGAGGATGACGCCCTTTTCCTTCTCGATATCAGCTTCCCGGAAAAGCGGATTTTGCACCAGATCGGCAAGCACGTCGAAGGCAACCGGCAGATGCTCATCGAGCACCTTGGTGTTGAAGCTGACGAGCTCTTTGCTGGTGAAGGCGTCGAGGCCGCCGCCCACTGAATCCACCGAGCGGGCAATGTCTTCCGCGGAGCGATTTTTAGTCCCTTTGAAGACCATGTGCTCGATGAAATGCGAAATACCGTTTTCGGGGCCGCGTTCCGCGCGCGAACCGCTACCGACCCATATCCCCAATGAAACCGAGCGGACATAGGGCATGGATTCGGTGACGATGCGAATTCCGTTGCTCAAACGCACCCGCTCAATCTCTCTAAGATGTGGGGTAGCTAAAACCATACACTAAGCGCCTTTAAAATAAAGCTATATGCTGCAAGTGGTTGAGAGCCAAGCACTGGCGGGCGATGCACTCGTAGGCCATGCACTCGTAGGCATGGAATTGCCCGACCTGGAGAAGCTCCTCGGCCCGAACCAGCCAACCTATCGCGCCAAACAACTATATGACGCGCTGTACCGCCGCCAGGTGGCGAGTTTGTCCGAAATTTCTACGTTGCCGCAAGCCCTTAAGAATGAGCTGCTTACACGTAATTCTGTCGGCCTGCCAAGCCCCGAACGGCGTTTCGACTCAAGCGACGGAACCCGCCGCTACCTGCTTCGCCTAGAGGATAACAGAACGATTGAAGCGGTTCTGATGCCGGAAGACATCGATACGGGCACGGCCGCCCCTGAAGGCGCCGCGCGCTGCCGGTACACGATCTGCATTTCGAGCCAGGTGGGTTGCCCGGTCGATTGCAAATTTTGCCTGACCGCGCTGATGGGTCTCGAGCGCAACCTGACCGCCGGCGAAATTGTCGGCCAGGTTTTGTTTGTGGCGCGCGCGAACGGATTAAAAGCGACCGACACGCGGCTGAACGTGGTGATGATGGGCATGGGCGAGCCGCTGTTGAATCTCGATAACGTTCTAAAAGCGACCCGTCTTCTTACCGATCGAGCAGGCATCGGCATGTCCGAGAAGCGCATCACGCTTTCGACTTCGGGGATCGTGCCCAAAATTTCTGAACTTGGCCGCGCCGCGGTTCGACCCAAATTAGCCATTTCGCTGAATGCGTCGACAGAAGAGCAGCGACGGCAGCTCATGCCGATCACGCGCAAGTATCACTTGGCCGACCTGATGGAGGCGTGCCGCGCGTATCCGCTGCGTCCCTGGGAGAAACTGACGTTCGAATATGTTCTGCTGCGCGGCGTGAATGACACGGACGCGGATGCCAAACGCGTGGTGCGATTGCTCGGCAACCTGAATTGCAAGGTGAACCTGATCGCGCTGAATCCCGGCCCGGGCATTCCCTTTGAGACGCCCGACCCCGAGCGGGTGGCGAGTTTTCAATCGATCATCCGGCGCGCCGTCCCGTGCTTTGTGCGCAAGCCGCGGGGACGCGACATTTTTGCAGCTTGCGGGCAGTTGAAACGTGTGAGCACAGACTTGCTGGAGATTGCGCCGGCGGGAGCGAGTTGACGGACGGTAGTGGTTTCGCACACGTTTCGTTTCTACCGGCACTGCGTTGCTATTTTCGACGGCGTTCAGGCGGCTTTTTGCAGCATTCCCGGAGGGAAAATGCGCTCGAGTTGCTCTGCAGCAGCCGCGCCTTTGACGAAAGTGGTGGTTTTTTCGCGTTCGAGCCTGGTTTGAAGGATGCCGGCCTTCAACTGATGCGTTTCCGCCTTGCGCTCCTCTTCGGCTTGAGCGCGTTTCTGCGATTCGAACCCAATTTGCTCTTTGCGCCTTTCGGCTCTTAGCTTTAGCAGGTCGTGGAGGGCGCTTTTGAAGAGGCGCTCGTGCAGCGCCTGATAGCGGACAAA
>JAJPJN010000100.1 GCA_021324185.1 Terriglobia bacterium
CGGCAACCAGATGACTCAGGTCTACAAAGGTAAAGTGGACGGCGACACCATCCATTTCTCAATGACAATGGAAGGCGGCAACATGGGCGGTGGCCAGCCGCGCACCTTTGACGCCAAGCGGGCCGGAAGCGGGATGTAGCTTTACCCGAAAGCGCGCTTTCAGGGCCGTGCTGGTCAAATGGTAAGGCATGGCCCATGAGCGCGAAGTGACAGTTGCCAAACTGGCGGCCCAGGAAGCGGGCGCGCTAGCCCTCGATTTTCAGCGCAAAGGCGTGGCCGCTGAGGTGAAAGCGGACGAATCTCCGGTTACCGCCGCCGACCGCGCCTGCGAGCAGCTAATTGTCAAGCTCATTTCCGAGCACTTTCCAGACGACGGCATTTTGGGCGAAGAAGGCGCATCGCGCGCGCCAGCGAACGGCCGGAAATGGATCATTGATCCGATTGACGGCACGAAAGACTTCGTTCGCGGTATCCCGCTCTGGGCGGTGCTGATCGCGCTCGAGCGCGATGGGGAGTTAATCGCCGCTGCCGCCTACAGCCCGGGCCAATCGCTGCTGCTGCACGCGGGGAAGGGAATGGGCGCATTTGCCAATGAACGCCCGATCCGGATTTCGGGCCGGACCGATCTGTCGCAAGCAGTCCTTTCTTTTAACGGCTTCAACAAGATTGGTGTAAAGCGCTTTGCCGAGCGCGTCATCCCGTGGGTACAGCAATTCTGGGCAGTGCGCAGCCTGGGCGGGGCGGTGGATGCCATGCTGCTGGCGCAAGGGCAGGCGGATGTTTGGATTGAGCCGAACGCGCAGCCCTGGGATTTGGCGCCATTGAAGCTCATTGTTGAAGAAGCCGGTGGAAAATTTGCGGCGTTCGATGGGCAAAACACCATTTATGGCGGCAATGCTTACGCCTGCACGCCGGCACTCGAGAAATACGTGTTGCAGCTACTGAATCTTTCTTGAAAAGCTGGCAGCGGGGCGGCTGCGTTGCCGCCGTATACTCGGTATCGTGACCACCGATACTCCGGCACTCATTCTTCACATCATCTTTCGATTTGTGCATATCGCCAGCGTGATTCTGTTTCTCGGCGGCGTTTTTTATGCGCGGCAGGTGCTTACGCCTGTGCTGGGCGTGCTTCCGGATAGCATCAAAATGCCGGCCGCAGCGGGCGCGCAGCTTCGCTTTCGTACCGTGCTCTGGGTTCTGCTGGTGCTGATTGTGGGCTCGGGACTATATAACTTTTTCAGCTATAGCGGCCCCAAGCACGGGGAGGCATATCAGATCTGGTTTGGAATCAAAATGTTGTTTGTGGCGCATATTCTGGCGAGCGCGATTCTGTGGGGGACATCTCCGTATGGTGATGTTCCCGTCGCGGGTAAACCGAAGCACCGGCTGCTGAGCATCACGATTTCCGGCCTGATCGTGGTGGCCATTTCCGCGTACCTGCGCTCTCTGTCCCAGCGCGGGCTTTAGGATGGCGGGCATGTCGGGCTATGATTCGCTTCGGTCTGCGGCCGCGTGGATTGATCTTTCGAGCCGGGGCAAGATTCGCGTCACCGGCGAAGATCGCGCACGGCTGCTGCATGCAATGTCGACGAACGACGTGCAGGATCTGGCAGATCACCAAGGGCTGTACGCGTTCTTTCTTACTGCGGTAGGCCGGATTCTGGCGGATGCCTGTATCTACAATCTGGGCAACAGCCTCTTTCTCGATACCGAACCGGAAACCGCGACCAGGCTGGCCGAGCATCTGGACAAGTACATCATTGCGGACGATGCAGTGCTCGAAGACGAGACTGCGCAGTGGTACTGCACGGGCATTGAGGGCCCGCAGTCGCTCGAGGCCGCGGCGCGGTTCGGCATCCCCATTCCCGAGGCGCCGTACGCAGTTCTCGATTACAAAGACGGGTTCGTCGCACGCGTGGCCGCAACCGGGGCTGGCGGCGTGCGAATCTTCTCCCGCTTTCCACTGGAGCTGGATCTGCCGCACGCGAGCGCGGCGGAAGCCCGCATTGTGCGCATGGAAAACCACATCCCGCGCTACGGTGACGACATTTCGGAGCGCTACTTAGTGCATGAAACGCGGCAGATGCACGCGGTGCATCCAAACAAAGGCTGCTATCTGGGGCAGGAGATTGTCGAGCGCGTCCGTTCTCGCGGCCAGGTGCATCGCCTGCTGATGCCCCTTCGGGTTCACGCGGCTATCCCGCCCGCGCCTGGGACGAAGCTTCTTGCAAACGGCGAAAACGCGGCCGAAATTACCTCCGCTGAGTTTTCCCCGGCGTTGGGCGAAGTCGTCGCATTTGCTTACGTTCGGGCCGAAGCTGCGCGAGCGAAGCCGCAACTCACGGTGGCAGGCAGCGAGCCGCCGGTCGCGGCGGATCTGGCGTAGTAAGTTACTAACTCACTAGGTTTCCCGGATGAAGACCATTCCGTAGTTTGAGGGGACGACGATGGTCTCGAAATCGCCGTCGTTTGCGACCGCCAGCGTATAGTTGCGCTGATCCGCATCCAGCATTTCCTGCCAGTTGCCCGCTTTGGGAAACGGTACGTTGATCTGCCCGGCAGAATTGCTGAAATTGAGCAAGACCATTGCCCAATCTTCCGGCTGATTTGCGGATGCGGCCGCATACCTGTGGAATGCAATGATCTGGTTGTTTTGATGCGACTGCTGATAGTAGTAATAAGACTGCGTTCCGCGCAGAGCGCGTGAGGCACGCCGCAGTTGTCCCAGGCGGCGATAGACACGAATGAGCGACTGTCCGTCCTGATCGTAAAAATATTGCCAGTGCGTATCGCGGCGCAGGTGAACGCGGGCGGCGCCGTTATCGGGAAGATTGTAATTGTCGGCGAATTCCTGGCCCTGCCATAGCATTGGAATGCCCTGGCAGGTGTACAGTGCAATCGCATACGGCTGCAGCTTGTAGAAGAGATCGCGATTTCCTTCGGGCAGCGGCCCGTTGTCATTCAGGGTTCCGGCAAAAACGATGAGCTGGCTATGATCGTGGCTTTCCAGATATTGAAACGGCGCAACCGGACGCTGCACCGGATGATTCGTCGAATCGACAACGGTTTGAGATGACGGGTAGCCGGAAAATGACGGGTCCAGTATGTGGGCGAAAGAATCATCCACATAATTCCAGGACAGCATGTCTTCGACTTTGTTTAGAAGATCATTGGTCCAGGCGCAGTTTGTGTAAGTCTGGTTCATTACATCTTTGGAACGGCCGAGCGCTTCGGCGCATTGGATCAAGCGGCTGTATGAAGTTGCTCCGGCTTGAAAGCGCGGAATGGTAAGCGAGTGCGAGTAAACGTGCTCAGCTAATTCGGCGTAACCAGCCGCGCGAGCGCCTGTATAGAGATCGGTTACTTCGTCATAGCGGAAGCCGTCCACGTGATATTCGTCCAGCCAATATTGATTTGCTGCGACGAAAAAGTCCTTGGTAAAGGGTTGCGTGAAGTCGCAAGCGGGGCCGAAGCCCCAAACGTTCCATCCCTTGACCAGGGGACTTGCAGGATGAAGGGGGCCAACGGTATTGGCGATATCGTTATAGACGCCATAGTAGGCGAATGATGTGTCGACATGCTCGTAGACAACATCCAGAATGACGGCCATGCCGCGCGCGTGCGCCGCATCGACCAGTCGCTTCAGACCGGCGGAGCCGCCGAAGCGTGGATGAGGGGAAAAGTGATAGACGGGCCCATATCCCCAATCGAAATCGAGCTTGGCGCTGGTTACCGGCATTAGCTCCAGGCAATTGACTCCTAAACTGTCGAGGTAATCCAGGCGGTCGATAACGCCGTCGAAGGTGTCATTAAACTCCTCGACCTGTAACTCATATACGATGAGATCCTGTAAATCGGGAGTTTTGTAGTGATTGTCTGTCCAGTTAAAGGCAGTACTTACTTTGCTTAATGTCACGGCGGACATGAGCCCGATATCGGTGGAACGCGCAAAGGGATCAGGGAACCACGAGGTAATTAACATCTTGGTTCCGTTGGCGGCGGTCCACCAAAGTTGAAAGCGGTAGAGATATTCACCCTCATCGCCGGAATGGCTGTTTCCAGTGCCCGCAAGCGCTACTGTCGCAGTCCATAGATCGAGATCGCTATTTTCGACCCAGGTCAGGTTTTCATCCTGCGTTTTCACCGAAACGTTAAATCGATCCGCGCTATGGATAATCCGGACGACAACAGAAAACCCATCCTGCTGGCGAATTCCGGGTAAATACAGGCCAACGCGAATGTGCGCGTTGCCGCTGGCGTCGTAGGACGCGAATGCTCCCGCAGTATTTAAGTCGATCATTTGGGTTGGAAGCGGTGCAGTCCCTTTCGCCTGCCGGATTTTGCTTCAATAAGCTTGATAGCACGAGTACTGCCATGAATCGACGAACATTTTCCAAAACCGCTGCCGGCGCCCTGGCGTTACCTTACGTGGCACTGGGTTCTCAATCTACGGAAGGCCAGGCGGCGCCCTATGGCATCTCCGTGATGCTGTGGACCGTTTATCGGAAGCTGCCGTTTGAGCAGCGGCTGGAGAATGTTGCCGCGGCGGGTTACCGCAACGTGGAACTTGTGGGGGAATACCGGCAATGGACGGATGCGGAATGGGAGCGCGCGCTCGCGAAGCAAAAAGAGCTGAAGATCGAGTTTGATACGACTGCGGGCCTCAAGCACGGGGTGGGTAACCCGGCGGATCGCGACGCGATGCTCGCCGATATACGCAACGAACTGCCCATTATGGAGCGGTTGAACTGCCCGGCTTGCATCATTATGTCCGGGAATGTCGTTCCGGGTATGCCGCGCGAGCAGCAACACGCCAGTTGCATAGAAGGCCTGAAGCGCGCCGCGTCGCTTATTGAAGGCAAGCAGATTCATGGCCAGCCGGTTCGCCTGCTGCTCGAAAACATCGATCCGGAAGAGAATCCCAAATACTATCTGCAATCCGTGGCGGAGGGATTTGAGATCATTCGGGCGGTGAATCATCCGCAGGTGAAATTTTTGTACGACTTTTATCACGAGCAGATTGCCGAAGGTAATTTGATCGAGAAGTTAGAAAAAAATATCGAGTACACGGGGCTGGTTCATATTGCCGATGTTCCCGGGCGGCACATTCCCGGGACGGGCGAGATTCACTACGAAAATATCTATCGCAAGCTGCGCGAGCTGAACTATTCGCACATGGTCGCGATGGAGTTCATTCCGGTTGGAGATCCGATTGAAGAGCTGCGCCGTGCCCGCGAGCAAGCGATGCGCGCGGGCGCGTGAGGGTTAGCGCTGCGGATTTTTCGGCAAGCTGATCATGTTCGCGAAGATACGGTACGCCCCTGGAACGCCTTCGGGCAACTGGCGGTAAAACGACCAGGCATTGTAGATATAAACACCCTTGCCGTAGGGCGCGTACAACAATCCGCCCTCCTGCGGCGCCTGGCCGGCATCGTGGGCTTCGAGCAGCGCCTGATAATGTGAATCCCAGGATTTCATCCACTTGGATCCGCGCTCTTCGACCCAGCCGGAAAAGTCGGCTTTGGTGATTTTGTTAGGCCAATTGAAGATGGGATTCGAAGGCTGGAGAATTTTGACGTCCGAAGCCTCGTCTGTGACTTCTTCCGGATTGGAAGTCATGGTGTAAGGATAAGGGCCGTAGTTATGATCGAACTCGGGCGTGTTGTACTGCACGATGACCACGCCTCCGTTCTTCACGTAATCGAGCAAGCGGGCGTTGTAAGTGCGGAGATCCTCGCGCACCGCGTAGGTGCGCACGCCGAGGAGGATCACGTTGTACTTACTCAGATTTCCGGTTGCGATATCAACCGGCCCGAGATAGCTGACGTGAATGCCTAAGTGCTCCAGGGATGCGGGCACGTCGTCGCCACTCCCCATGACGTAGCCGACGGTAAGATCGGGCGCGACCTTGACGTCTACGCCCGAAAGCTTGTAAGTAGCCGGGCGATACAGGAAATAGGGACGCAAGCCGGGATAGCCGGTGGTTACATAACCTTCTTTATACGAGTTACCGTTGTATTCGGCGTCGGCGGTTAGCTGGTAGGGCTTTTGCTGAAGATTCGCGGGTGTGACGGTGAAGGTTGCGGATTCGTCCTGGCCGTCGGCGGCGGTGGTGAACTCTGCGGTTGCCGGATGCGATGTCCATCCTGCCGGCAGGTCGAGCTTGATGGTTCCTTTGGCCGCCCCTTTGACGTTGCTGTGAACCACGGCTGTGACGGGAAACGATTTCGAGTGGAGCGGCACAATTCCCGCCCGCGGAGTGATAGAGACACTGATGGCGGGAGCGACGGCGAGAGGCTGGTAAACAACGCCCTCGCCCGTGACGCGCTGGGCGGTTTGAACGTACTCGCCGATGCGGATGGGCGCGCCATCGAAGTCAAAATCGGCCCATGCGGCCAGCGGATATGGCGCAAGTGGGCGATTTAAGAACCGTTCGTCTTGTATGTCGTAATAGGACTGTTCGATGTCAGGCCGGGAAAAGTAAGGGCGCGTAAAGGCGACCTTTTCCGGAACCGTTACGGAGAAGCGCAGGTCCGTTGCCTGGTCATTGGCCAACTGTTTGGCTCCGGCTTCCTCCGCCGAAGTGACGGGCCACGATTCGGGCTGCATATACGATTCAACGCTGGCTTTTTCCAGGCGTACCGGCGTGGCGCTTTGATTGACAACATGAACCTTGACGTCGAATTTCTGTCCGGGAATCGCCATGCGGAAGGTATCGGGATCACCCATGAACATGGCCATCAAGGGATTGGGCTCAACGGCGGGCGCAACGGTTGCCGCGAGCGACAGGCCTAGAGCTTCCGCCAGGGCGTTGTTGAATTGCACTCGCTTGATCTCCAGTTCATGCCGGATGTTGTACTTCGATTCAGCGGACAGATTGCTCTTATCTAACTCGCCGAGCAGCGCAATGGTTTCTTTCAGACCGTTGGCGAGGGCGGGGGCGGTTTTTTCGGGATGAGGCGCGGAGAAGTTTTCTATCGCCTGTTCCACGGCAGCATTGATTTTTTGCAAGCCTGCCAGAAGGAACTCTTTGTCACCGCCCTGGACGAGGCTCGCGATCCCGAGCAGAGAGATATCGACGCCATCGAAGAAGCCGGATTCTTTCCCGGGAGACTGCACATGCGAGCCGAAGCGATGATACGGGCTCAGCATCTGTCCTGCATTCGGCACGGAACTGCCGCCGTTCTGCGATTTCTGAAAGCCTAAGCCTTCGCGCGAAAGCTGCACGTAGGACATTCCGAGGACCGGATCGTAATCACCCTCCGGAATCTCCACATTGGTGGACAAGGCCGAAGGGCCTTCACGGCGCCGGAAGGGAGCGCGCGCGTAGTCTTTGAGCGGAGTCCAGGGTTGCAGGCCTGCGGAGATCTGATCCGGGAATACATTGGGATCGCCTGCGGCCTTGAAGACCTCCTGGGCCATGGCGCCTGCGGTTTGATGATTGCCGTGGCCATCGCTCGGGCCGCCGACAAATACGGAGGTAATGACCAGCGGCCGGACCATGCGCACGACACGCACGACATCGTAGAGGACACGGTCGTGCGTCCATTTGCTGATGGATTCCGCCATGGTCTTCGAAAAGCCGTAGTCGACCACGCGCGTCCAATACTGATTGACGCCGTAGTATTCGCCGGCTTTGAGCAGCTCCATGGTGCGGACCAATCCGAGGGCATCGAAATAATCCGACGACATGACGTCGGCGCCGCCTTCCCCGCGATTGAGCGTCAATAGAGCCACCCTTGCGCCTTGGCCGCGTGACTCATAGGCGAGCATGCCGCCGTCTTCGTCGTCCGGATGGGCGGTGATCATGATGAGACTGGCTCGCGTGTGCAGCTTTTTGAGGCTTTGCCAGAGCGCCGCAGAGCCGCGATTGGCGGGGATCTCCTGGGCCCTGGTAGCGGGCTCGATCGAAGTGGAATACGGAAGCTGTGCAAAGGCGCAGCTTGCGATTAAAAAGAGAGTAAGCAGCTTCATTGATGCATTAAAAGTACAGTTTTAGCGCAAACTGAACTTCCCTGGGGTCGGTTGTGGTGCTAAACACTTTGCCAAATGAACCTAACGTCGAGGTCGTATAGCGGGAGCTGGGATTAGAGAAGTTTGGGTGATTCAAGGTATTGAAGAATTCGCTGCGAAACTCCAGCCTGTAGCGTTCGGTAAAGGCAAATATCTTGAACAAGCTGGTATCGAGATTCTCGATGCCCGGCCCGTGGAACGCGCGCGGCGCGCAGGTGCCCAGAGTGCCGAAGGGCGGCACCTGAAAAGCGGCTGGATTGATGTAGAAGCCGGTCGCCGTACTGCCGACGAGGAGGGCGGGATTGGTTGTCGCGCCGGCATAGGCGTTGCCAATGCAGTTGGCGCGGCTGGCATGGTTTGGGCCGGTATCGGTGGTGTCAGTGGTGGTCACAGTAAACGGAATGCCGGTTTCGAGCGTGAGGATGCCGTTCAGTTGCCATCCGCCGATGATGCGGCTGACGACACCGCCGTTGTTGAGAATCATGCCGCCTTTGCCGATGGGAAGCGAGTATATGCCGCTTGCGACGAAGCGGTGCGTCTGATCGAATGGCGAGAAGCCGCGATCCAGATTGTAGTTATAGGCGTATTCAGGAGTGGAACCACCGGTAAGATTGTCGACAAAGTTCGCAAAGTTCTTGCTGAAGGTATAACTCACCTGATATGCGAGCCCTTTTGAATAACGCCGTTTGAGCGCCACGAGCAATGCGTTGTAGTTCGTGTTGCCGTCGTTTGTGGCCAGCTCAAGGAACGCGTGGTTACAAGTGGCAACGGCCTGACAGCTATTCAGGTTTGGATAGGGGAACAGGACATTAGGCGTTCCATTCGCGTTTGTGCCGAGCAGGATTCCCTGGTTGGCGTTTCGCAGGCGGTCCTCCTTGCGGCCGAAATTGCCGACGTAATCGATATCAAGAACGGTACTTTGCGAGAACTCAAACTCGGGGCCGAAACTGGTTTGCTCGACATATGGAGTGCGCTCGTTCGGGTCCTGAGCGCGAATTTGCAGCGTCGTCAGATTGACGGCCGAGGGGCCGAAGAGGGCTGCAGGGAAGCCATTCTTGAGTAGAAAGACCGGCGTGCTGCTGCCTAGCGATTGATTAAACGTCTGATCCAGAAAGAAAGGCGGATTTTCGCCCAGGACGCTTTCGGAGCCGATTCGGACGTCGTGCTGATAGAAGATGCCGTAGCCGCCGCGCAGCACGAGGCGAGTCATGGGCTGATAGGTGAAACCGACGCGCGGCGCCCAGTCGTTTTTGTCGGGATGGACAAGAGCGCGCTGGAACCAATCGCCGTTGGTTGCAAGGACAAACCCGCCACCGTTTGCCGGAGTGAAATTCGCAAGCGCATTCTGATGATTGAGCAGGGGCGACCAGAGCTCATAGCGGATGCCGATATTGATCGTCAGATTCTTGCGGGCGCGCCAACTATCCTGGGCGAAAAAGTTGTTGCCGTTTTTGTAGTTGTGCACAACGGTGGGAGTTGTAAAAGCGGCGCTGCTGATATCGCCGAGCAGAAAGTCGGGGACGCCGAGGCCGGTATTTCCGGTATAGATTCCACTCGCCGTGAGCTGGCCCTGGGGCGATTGGGCGTCGAGAAAATTGTCGCTTTCGTGCCGGAACTCGTAGCCGAATTTGAAGCTGTGATTTCCCTTGAGCCAGCTCAATGTGTCCAAGAGCTGCCAGACCTGGGCCACCTGCACCTGCGGCCGCCAAGGTCCGGTGCCTAACCGCTGCAGGCCGCCGATGTTGATAGGCGGAATGCCTTCGTCGAACGGGCCGGCCGGTATGCCGGTTAAGCCGAACTGCGAAGCATCGGAGACGCCTGGCTGCAAGCCCAAGGCATCGCTGTGCGCGTTGTCGCGATTGAAGCCGGCACGCACTTCGTTTAAAACGGACGGCGAGAGCACCTCGGTCCAGGCCAAGGCGACGGACTTGCCTCGAATGTGATACTGCGTGGCAAAGTTTCCGTTGCCGGCAATCGGATTGCCGGTCCACGGCGGGTCCTGACGATCGACTGTGTAATCGCTGAAGCGGCCAAAGATGCGATTGTTGGTGTTGATGGTGTGGTCGATGCGCACGTCATACGAGTAAGTGTTGTTGGGAACGGAATAGACAAACTGATAGTTGTTTCCGCTAGTCCAGCTTCCTGGAATGCCTTCGACCGCGACGGCTGAGGGGATGTTCGGATTGGGATACAGATTCAACAGATTGACGCCCACCGGATCGAGGCAGGAAGGCGCAATGATGTTGCCGTGAATGCAGCCGCTCTGGGAAGGTACAGTGGGGCCGGTGAGAGTAGGTTTCAGTTCCGTGAAGTTGCCGGTCTTCATCAGCGGCGTTGGGACGACGCTGTTTTGAGTCATTGCCTGGCGGCTCAAGAAGCCTTGAGAATCGACAAAAAAGAAGGTCTTGTCTTTGATGATGGGACCGCCGAAGGTGCCGCCGAACTGATTCTGGCTGAAGTGGCCGCGACGCACGCCGTTCACGTTATTGAAGAACGTATTGGCATTCAGCTTGTCGTTGCGGAGAAATTCCCAGAGATCGCCGTGGAACTGGTTGGTTCCGCTCTTAATGGTGGCGTTGACGACGGCGCCGGCGGAGTTACCGAATTCTGCAGAGTAGGTGCGGGTCTGCACTCTGAATTCCTGCAGCGCATCCGGCGGAGGCTGAACGGTCTGTACCGATCCTTCCTGCAGATTGGTGGAGCCGGAGTTATTGTCGATGCCATCGAGCGAGAAATAGTTTTGTGTTTCCAGATTTCCGTTGGAGCTGAAGCGGTCCGGCGCGGCGTTGGCCACTTCGTTGTTGGGCGCCTTGAAAGTGCCGGCTTCGAGCAGTGCGAGATCGGCATAGCGCCGCCCGTTGAGGGGTAAATCGACAATCTGCTGCTCATTGACGACACCGCCGAGTTCGGCGGTTTGCGTATCGAGGAGCGGGGCCAGAGACTGCACTTCGAGCGTAGTAGAGACGCTGCCGACCTGGAGCGTGAAATCGATGGAGGGGCGCGATTGCACGTCGACGTGGACTTCGTTGAATACCTGGGCGGAAAATCCGCTGGCGACGGCTTTGACGCTGTAATCGCCCGGATGCAGCGCATTGAACTCATATTCGCCGACGCCGTTTGTGGTGGTGGTAAACGCCTGGTTGGTGGCTTTGTTGGTGAGGGTGACGGTTGCTTTGGGGATGGGGGCGTTGCTTGCGTCGCGAACGGTTCCCACAATCGACCCGGTATCGATTTGCGCCAGAGCGGCAGCGGCCGCCAGCGCCATAATTACTGCCGCGCGGCTGAATGCAGCTATTCGCCTGGTATGCGCTCTGCTGTTTGTCATAGAAAGATCCACCTTAATCGCTGGAGTGACTCGAAGCTAACCGGTACAGATATATCGACTAACACAACTGTGCGAATGTGTTCAATAGTATTTCATGGAAAGGAAAGCAGTGCTGGCGTGCGTTTCGGCGCTGTTCGCTTTTTCCTTGCGCGGGGCGACGTGCGGGAATTGCCACCCGCGGGAGGCGGCGCGTTTTGCCGCTTCGCCGATGGCGCGATCGATTGGGCCGCCGCAACCGCTGCCGCAAGGCCGGGTAGAGCATGCGCTTTCGCGCGCAGTCATTACGAGCGAGTCACACGGCCAGCAGATGATTCACCGTATTTCGGAAAGCGGGCTCATCGCCGAGTATTCGATTGCGTATCAGATCGGCAGCGGCCGGCGCGGGCGAACCTATGCCGTGCGGATCGGCGATTATCTGGAGGAGTCCCCGATCTCCTGGTACGACGGCCACGGTTGGGATGTATCGCCGGGATTTGAATCGCTGAAGCTTCTGGATGCGGATCGCCCGATTACCAGCACGTGTCTGTTCTGCCATGCCGGGCAGTCGAAATTTGCCGACGAAGATGGCCGGCGGCTCGATCCGGCTGTTCCGGTAAGCGGGATCGGGTGCGACAGATGCCATGGACCTGGCGATGAGCATGCACGGCATCCCACTCGAAGCAATATCGTGAACCCGACCAGATTATCCGGAGCGCGGCGTGACAGCATCTGCGAGCAGTGTCATCTGGAAGGCGATGTGCGCGTCGTCAATCCGGGTAAGCGCGAGCAGGATTTTCGCCCGGGCGAGTTGCTGGAGAAAACGATTGTGCCGTATCTGCTTCGCCGCGCCGGGCAGCAGCGGCCTGCGGTAAGTCAGGTGGAAGAGCTGGCGGAAAGCCAATGCGCGCGCGCAAGCGGCGGCCGCTTATGGTGCGGCACTTGCCACCAGGCGCATGGGGAGGCGGTCGATCGCAAACGCCAGATTCGCGAGATCTGCCTGTCGTGCCATGCGAGCTTGACGAAGCAGTCTCACCCGACGATGGATGCGGACTGCGTTGCCTGCCATATGCCGCGGCGCTCAACGTCGAATATCGCCCATGTGTCGGTGACGGATCATCGCATCCAGCGGCCGGGATCAGCGGCTCCTGAGACTGGCGGCGCGAGTGACACCATCGTGCCGTGGCGTCGCCCGGATCCACAAGTAGAGCAGCGCGATCTGGCTCTGGCTGAACTCCAGATGGGCTATCAACAAAAGCTTCCGGAGATGTTGAAGGACGCGGTCCGGTTGCTAGAGAGTCTGCCGGGAGCGCAGCAATCGAACGATCCTGATGTGCTTGCGAATTTGGAAGTGGTTTATCTCGAGGCGAGCGCGCCGGAGAAAGCGCTGGCATTGGCGCAATGGGCGGCGGAAGCCGATCCACGAAGCGCTGCGTTCGCGCTGAATATCGGGATCGCGTGCATACGCGCGGGGCGGGCCAAGGATGCCGAACAGCAGCTTAAGCGCGCTATTGATTTGGACCCGTCGTTGATGCAAGCCTATGCAGAACTTGCGGTACTGTATGACCGGCAGCAGCGGACTGCGGAGGCGAAAGAGACGCTGCAGCGGTTTCTCCGTTGGAACCCGCAGAGCATCCAGTTCCGGCTGGCGCTGAAGCAGTAGCTATCTGGCCGAGTATTCAAAGCCCTGCAAGGCGTTGAGCGCCAGCGAGGTTTCTTCCGACATTTGTTTCAGAATGGCGGTTCGAAGTTCCATCTCTTTGTGCGCGAGCTCCGGCGCGCCCAGCTTGCGGTAAAGCAGCGCTAAACGGTAGTGATTTTGCGGGCTGGGGTCGAGCTTGACACAGGCCTCCATTTGTTTGCGAGCCTGCTGGAGATCGCCTTTCCATTCATAAGCGCGGCCCAGTTCACAGTGGCCGATTGCATTATCGGCAGGCGCTTCTTGCAGGGCTCGAATGGCCTCACCGGCCAGCTTTTGATCGCCGTTTTCACGGGCTACACGAAGCTGCAAGGCGCTGCAGACGATGTGGCTCCAGGCGCACAACATTGCGGTTGTGGTTTCCGATGGTGCTGCCGAGGACTGCAAAAGGATCTCAGCGAGGGCCCGGTGCGGCGCGTCCAATTCAGGATCGATTGCAATGGCATCTTCGAGCGTCCGGACCGCATCGGCGGTGTAGCCGGCTGCATACTGCGCGATGCCAAGTGTCGTCCGTATTTTTGCAGAGCGGGGGAACAGGGCCGCTGAGCGCTGCAGCATTTCGATGGCGGGCTGAAATTGTTGATACTTGATCAGCTCGATGCCGAAGGCGGCGCGATATTGCTCGCGATCGGGCGCGAGCGCGACGGCGCGCTCATAGGCTTTTGCGGCGGCCACATGATTGCCCTTTTTTTCTTCGATATCGCCCAGCAGGGCTTCGCGCTGCGCGCTTTCAGGCAGGCTTTGGGCGTGATCTAAGGCGGCATCGAGCCGCGCGGCGTCAAGTTCTGCCACGGCGGTGGCGAGCAGAAGATCGGCGTTATCGGGCGCGAGCGCAAGCGCGGCATGCATCTCCTGAACCGCGAGATCGGGCTTCTTCAATCCGGAAGCAATTGCCGCTTTGAGGCGATGGAACGCGATGCGGCGCGCGACGTCAGTGGGTTCGGGTACGCCGGCCAGCGCTTTACCGGCTTCCGCGTAGCGCCCCTGCCGCGCTAATGTGACTGCCTGCTGCAATTCGACCTGGGCGAGAAGCAGTGCCGTCGCCATGCCTAAGACGAGCAGCGTGCGCAAAGCATCCGTATGATAACGTATGGCGTTGCCGGAGAATGCAGCGCCTCAGCTTGTCCGAGGCATCGGTCTTTTAGGCGCCACTTCAGCCAACATGCTGGAGATGATTGGAGTGGGGCCGTTCATCACGATTCCTATTTTGCTGAGTAAAGCGAATGGGCCGCAGGCAATTCTGGGGTGGCTGCTGGGCGCAATCGTGGCGCTTTGCGACGGGATGGTTTGGGCCGAACTGGGCGCCGCGATGCCTGGAACCGGAGGGCCGTACCGCTACCTTGCCGAAGCCTACGGTCCTAACCGCCTGGGACGCCTCATGAGTTTTCTATTCATTTGGGAGACGATATTTCTGGCGCCGCTTTCGATTGCATCGGGGGCGGTGGGATTTGGCCAGTATGCGAAATTTCTGGCGACGGGCCTTTCGGTATGGCAGGAAAAGGCGATTGCCATGGGCGCTTGTTTCCTGATTACGGCGCTGCTTTATCGGGACATCCGTTCAATTGGCAGGTTGTCGATTGCGATGTGGATTGTGGTGCTCGGAACGGTCGCCTGGATCAGCGTGGCGGGCATCGCGAATTTTAATCCGCATCTCGCGTTTGATTTTCCACCGCATGCGTTTCGCTTCTCGACGTCGTTTTTTCTGGGGCTGGGAGGGGCGACGTTGATTGCAATGTACGATTACGGCGGGTATAACAACGTCTGTTTTTTCGCCGGTGAGGTGCGCGACCCGGCGCGTGTGATCCCGCGTTCCATTCTTCTGTCTGTGATCGTGGTCGCCGGGTTGTATCTCACGATGAACATCACGATCATCGGCGTGGTGCCCTGGCGCGAGGCGGTGCATTCTACCTCGATTGTTTCGGATTTTATTAAACGGCTGTTTGGAATGGGAGCGGCGCGGGTGGCTACCGTTCTGATCCTCTGGACGACGTTTGCTTCTATTTTCGCGGTTCTGCTGGGCTATTCCCGCGTGCCGTATGCGGCGGCAGCAGATGGCCGCTTCTTCAGCGCCTTCGGGCGTTTGCATCCAAAGAAAAAGTTCCCGAGTTTTTCCGTGGCATTCATTGGAATTGCCTCTGCCTTTGCATGCCTGCTGGATCTGGACGTTCTGATTAACGCGCTGATCGTGATTCAGATTTTGATTCAGTTCATGGCGCAGGTATTTGCGGTCACTCTGATTCGCAGGAAACGCCCCGACATCGAGCGGCCTTTCAAAATGCCGCTCTATCCGGCGACCAGCATTGTGGCGTTTCTCGGTTGGTTCTATATTTTGGTGGCGAGCGGCTGGCGCTACATTGCGGCCGGATTCGCGCTGCTGATTTTAGGCATCGCCGCGTATCTCTGGCGTGCGCGCCGGGCGAGGATGTGGCCGTTTGAGCGCCTCCGGGTCCACGCGTAATGGCTATTTTGCCGGAGGTAGCCGTTGCAGGGGAGATCTTTGTGGATCTTATTTTTAGCGGCCTTGATGCGTGGCCGGAACCGGGAAAAGAAATTTTCGCCAGAAGCTTTCATCGGGACGTGGGAGGCGGTACGGCAATTACTGCGTGCGCGCTTTCTACGTTTGGCACGTCGTGCGCCATCTTCGCCTGCATAGGTGAAGATGCGGGCGATTGGATTACAGAACGGCTGCGCGGATTCGGTGTCGAAACGGACACGTTGTATCTGGAAGCTGCCGAGCCAACGGCCATAACGGTAGCTGCGACACAGCCTCACGAACGGGCGTTTCTGACGTATGCCGGGGCGAATCAGTTTTTCGAAGCGCGATTCGCGGCGGCGGTACGCTCAGGCACTCGCGTGGCCGGGCGGCATGTGCATCTGGCCTATGCGCCGGAGATTGGGATGGCGGCTGAAGTGCTGGACGAGCTTCACGCGCAAGGCTGTTCGGTATCGCTGGATGTCGGGTGGCGCGAAGGGTGGTTGAGTGACTCACGGGCAGTTGAAGTCCTGCGCAAGGTTGACATTTTTTTTCCGAACGAAGCAGAGGCGGCGCGCATGAGCCATCTTCAGGATGCGAAGGCGATGCTCGAATGGTTTGCAGGGCAGGGAATTGAACGGGTGGTGTTGAAGCTGGGTGCGAAGGGCGCAGCTATGTTATGGGATGGGCGGATCGAATTCGCTAATGGCTGTAGGGCAACGGCGATCGATACCACGGGCGCGGGGGATTGCTTTAACGCCGGGTTCCTGAATGCGTGGCTGAAGGGGCGAGACCCGCAGGCTTGTTTGCATGCGGCAAATCTTTGTGGAGCGCTTTCGACAGAATCAATCGGCGGGCTCAACGCGCTGGGCAGCACAAGCTGGCGAAAGATGATTCGGGCAAAGGAAGCTGAGTGAAAGTAGCGATTCTTGGCGGGGGCGGTATTCGAACCCCGCTGGTGCTGTATGCTCTGGCGCAGTCGCAAGCGCTGCTGAAGATTCGGGAAGTGGCGCTATTCGATGTCGATGACGCGCGGATGGGGATTATCGCGCGATTGGGCCGGGAGGTGGCGCGGAAATTCGGCTCGCAGCTTGACATTCAGATTCCTACGAATCTGGAGCAGGCGGCCGCGGGCGCCAGTGTCGTGGTCAACAGTATACGGGTGGGGGGAATGGCTGCACGGGCGCGCGATGAGCGCATCGCGCTGGAGCATGGTTATGCCGGTCAGGAGACAACTGGTCCCGGGGGAGCGGCAATGGCGCTCAGAACGGTGCCTGTAGCGCTGGCACACGCGAGAATGATCGAGCGCGTTGCGCCGCAAGCGTGGTTCATCAATCTGACCAATCCCGCAGGGCTGATTACGCAGGCGCTTACGCAACACACGGGGCTGCGCGTGATCGGCATCTGCGATACGCCCAGCGAGTTGTTTCACGGCATTGCAGTGGGGCTCGGCAGGCCGCAACACGAATTCGAATTCGACTATGCGGGTTTGAACCATCTGGGATGGATTCGCAGCGTGCGGCTGCGCGGTGAAGATATTACCGATCGGATTTTGGACGATGCTGATCTTCTGAGGCGGCTTTATCCGGCCGATCTTTTCGATCCCGCGCTCATTCAGACTTTACGCCTGATTCCCAGCGAGTACCTGTTCTTCTATTACAGCCAGCGCCGCGCCTATCAGAACCAGATTCGGGCGGGGAGCACGCGGGGAGCGGAACTGGAACGCTTGAATTCCGAGCTATTCGCGCAGATGCAGAGCGAAGGCGACGCTCAAGCGCTAGCGACCTATGCAGCCTATCTAAAGCGGCGCAACGCTTCGTATCTCAAACTGGAATCGCAATCCATATCGATGATGGAGGCCGCATCGGACGGCCAGGATCCGTTTGAGAGCGCGACGGGGTATCATCGCATCGCCTTACAGGTGATGGCTGCCCTGGTATCGGACGAGGCGCAAGAGATTGTCATCAATATCCCAAACGGGAAAGCGGTTGCGGGGCTCGCTGCCGAAGACGTGGTTGAAATTCCCTGCCGGGTGGACAGAAACGGGGCGGTTGCCAAGCAGGTTGGGGAACTGCCTGAATCTGTCCGCGGGCTGGTTCAGGCGGTCAAAGCCTATGAACGAAGCCTCATTCGCGCTGCAGTGTCCGCCTCTGCGGCGCAGGCGCGGCTGGCTTTGCTTGAATACTCGATTATTGGTCAATGGGAGCCGGCGAAAGAAATTCTGAAATCGCTGCGTGCCCGCGATCCCGAATTCCTCGGCTATCTTCGGGAGAATTGAGCCGGCCGGACAATGCTTCGGGAAGATAGCGTTTAACGCTGGCTCTTCTCTCCGGCCAGGACCTGCTGCAGATATTCGGCCGATTTACCTCGCGGGATGCTCAGGGATTTCCAATTCGAATGCTGCAAGTGCTTCGCAAGAAACACGATCTGGCCGATGTGCGAGGCATAATGAGCAAGCTGCCGGTTGATTGCCTGCATGACGGAATGCGGCTCGCCACGGATAGTAACGGTTCTCTTCAGGTCGCCTTCGGAAAGCGGCTCAAGGGCCTCAAAGAGGCGGCGCCATCCGTCGTCCCAGAGCGTCATCACTTGCTCGCGGGTGGAAGGCGGCTGTTCAAATTCGGTGTCGCGGTTACGGTCCGGTTTCTCACCGTCGCTGGTGAGGAAATCGGTCCAGCGCGAGCGCATATTTCCCGCCATGTGTTTGACGATTTGCGCAATGGAGTTCATTTCCGGATCCAAGACTGCCGTCAATTGGTCGTCTCGAACCTGGGCGATGGCAGCTTCCGCCATTTTTTTGTACTGCCGCAGCACGGCGAGCGAGTCTTCGAGGTAGGAAGTGGTGAGTTTGGGAGGCATGGCTATGGATTTCCGGCGAGCAATTTCTGGAACACATCATATGGCAATTTCTTCTGGACGCGAAATATCTTCCATGTGAGTTTTTGGCTAGCCTCCTTAGGCCGCCTGGAATAGTGACGGAAGTTATTGAAACTACGTAGTTTTGATCCAGTAGCTAAAACGGGCCCGCCCTGGCATGGAACGTGCAGTACCCCACGCGGGAGGAGAGATCGAATGCTCTGGTACGCATGGGTATTCTTAGTGATCGCGATTATCGCGGCGATTCTCGGATTTGGTGGCATTGCTGCCGCGTCTGCCGGTATTGCCAAGATCTGTTTCGTGATCTTCTTGGTTCTGTTTCTGGTTAGCCTTTTGGCGGGCCGCCGTAGCGCTGTCTAACCGACGAGCGCCATCCGATAAAGCTGATCAGAGGAGTTAGGCGCTCCGATGGAGGAGGAGAAGAATGTCTTCCCATCGGAGCGTTTGTTTTTTAACGGCATGTGCGGGCGGGGGCGTAGTAGACGATAGGAGCGCGCCGGGCAATGACTCGATGCTGGTCTCGGCGGACATCGACGCGCACAGGCTGGCGGTAGTCTGGGCGGTCGTCTCTACGGGCGGCCACTCTCGTGTCCTCTCTGCTGCGCTCGACAATCTTGGTGTTCTCATGGCCTCGTTCCGCCGCTGAGGCAGTGGCGGGTATGACGGCTACAAAGCTGGCCAAGGTCATGGCGATAACTCCAACTCTCTTCAACATTTGAAATCTCCTTTTTGTTTTTTTCCGGAAGCCCTTTCTGTTCTGTTGCTTCCTGGCCTTTCGATGAGGTTGCGTGCGGTCTGACTCTGCTAAAGACAGTGAGTCCCGATGAAAGAGCTTTTAGCTTTCCGGGGCGAGCGGCTACAATAAGCGCGCATGGCTCATAGTCCCTGGGGCGATCTGGCTATCAATGACGCGCACGTGCATTTCTTCTCGCATGCGTTTTATAGCGCCTTGGCGCGGCAAAAAAAATTAGGCAGCGCGGAAGAACTGGCCGCCATCCTGAACTGGACCATTCCGCTGCCCGAGCCGGTGGCGCTTGCCGAGGCGTGGGTGGAGCAGATGGACCGATACAACGTCCGGCGTGCCTGTCTGATCGCCAGCATGCACGGCGACGAAGCAAGCGTGGCGGCGGCAGTGCGTGCCTACCCGGATCGCTTCTTCGGGTACTTCATGCTGGATCCGACGCAAAGCGATGCGGTGCAGCGAGCCGAGCGGGCGGCAGCCAATCCGCACCTCGATGGAATCTGCCTGTTCCCGGCGATGCACACGTATTCGATTACGGACCGGCGTGTAGTGCCGATTCTAGAGATCGCCTCCGATCATAGCCTCGCGGTCTTTGTACATTGCGGCGCGATTAGTGTTGGCGTGCGGCAGAAACTCGGTCTGCCGTCGCAGTTCAACATGCAGTTCTCAAATCCGCTGGACCTGCATGCGGTGGCATTACACTTTCCGAAAGTTCCGTTTACGGTTCCGCACTTTGGCGCGGGTCTGTTTCGGGAAGCCCTGATGCTTGCAGACCTGTGTCCGAACGTGTACCTGGATACTTCTAGCAGCAATCGCTGGATGCTTTATGAAGAGCTCGATCTGCGAACGGTATTCCGGCGTTCGATACAAGTTGCCGGCATGGAACGCCTGCTATTCGGCACGGATTCGAGTTTCTTCCCGCGCGGCTGGAACGGGGCGGTATTCGAGCAGCAGGCCACTGCGCTCTACGAACTCGGTTATGACGAGCAGCAGGTAAGAGGAGTGTTCGGGGGCAATTTGGAACGGCTGCTCGAGGCGCGAAGGGCGCGTGTAGGCCGGGCCGCAGAGTAAAACACTCAGAATAATCGGGTACCAACAATTGCCGCGGCGGGAACACTTCTTCAATAGCCGCTTCCCCATTTATGCCCATCGCACTCAACCTAAGCCGTATCCGGGCTCGGCGATACTCAACAATTCCGGTGCCGATCTCGCCGCAGACGCGCATCGCATCCATTACCCCGAATAAGATTGAGACCGGCCAGTTGCGCCGTTTTCTCAGTGAACAATGGGAGGAGCTGGAAAATTTCCGGCCGCAGATTCTGCTCGGCTCTGCGAGCGATCTGCAAAAGCTGGCAAGCATTTCCGAAACCGGCGCCGTGGACATCACCAGCGTGGACACCGCGGTTCTGGCCGCAACGGCATGGGATGCGGCCGTCATGACGGACGTAGAGCGAGTCGTCCTCTGGCAGGCATTTGCCGTTCCTGTGTACGAGTTGTTGCTATCGCCGGCCGGGTATCTGATCGGATCGGAATGCGAAGCTCATGCAGGCTGGCACCTCGAACCCGGGATTTCTTTTGTGCGGTCCAGCAGCGGCACCACGCTAAAAGTGAAGCAAACGCGTGAACGCGTGCCCACGGCTGCGTCGGTCGAGACCGCGGTCTGCGCCTGCGGCCGGCGAGCCCCGCGGATGATGGTCGAAAGTCAATCGCATTTGATTCGCGTTCTTGCTGCTACAGCCTAGCGCGGGCAGTGACCGCATTTACTTAGCCGCGCCGGGATAGGGAATGATCTTCTGCGGCCGCGCATCCGGTTCGGCAAGCCACAGGGTCCGGCCGCTGAAATGTTGGATCAGGCGGCGATTCTCTTCCGGGTCGTTCGATTCGCGAGCCCAGACGATCTTGGCATTTTCCAGGTTCGCCTCGTTAAAGGTCCAGGCGTCGTCGTTGTTGTGCGTCGTTGGATCGTAGTGGATAAGAACCAACTGTTTACCCGGTTGCGCCTCGAGGCGCGGCACGAATGTTTCGCGTGATACCCAATGTTCGTATTGGGGCGCCCAGAACCTGCTGATTGATTTGGCAGAGCGGGGAAGGAGCGGCTCGGCAAGTCTTCCACCCATAGCAACCGCCAGGCTGATGCAGCAAGCCAGCGGCAGGGAACGGGAAAGGAACAGCCCGGCGCGGCCCCAGCGCCGCATCACACACAGGCCTTGAATTAGCACCACAAAAATGGCAATCGTCACCGCAGCCGAGTAATGCGGAAAATAGGCGAAGTAGGTGAGGTTTTCAAACCCGACTATGACCAGTAAGGCAAAAAACACGATGTCCATATTAGGCTCGCGCCAGATGAACGGAACCGCGATCAGAACCACGGTCAATACGATGCCCACATAGAACACCCAGAAAGCGCGTAACTTGCCGGCGGTGCTTAAGAGCATGCCTCTGACTGAATCAGCGCGCCGGCGCTGTGCTAATTGCTTCCTATACTCACCTTCGATGTCGACCGGCATGGCACTCGCCGGTTGCGGCGGGTTCTGCCAATAAAAGCCGACCGGAATGGCGTAGCGGGTCCGATACAGAAGATACGGGACCTGAGTGGCTTTGCCGGTGACGCGCTGATTGTAATAGCAGAGAAACAGCGCCGCCGGAACAAAAACCACAAGCATGGGTATCACGAGGCGCAATAAGACATTGGCAGGGATTGTCCGAATAGCAAACCAGAACAAAATGAAAGCGGCCGCCACAAGCGATAGAAGCATGCCTTCGAGCGGTCTGCTGCTCAGAAGAACGAAGATGCCGAGTGCTATCAGAAAACAATCACGAGCATGGAACCGGCCGCGCAGCCGCGCCAACCCCCCGAGAGTGAGCGCGCCACCGAGCGCTGGTACACAGCCGCCCCAGTAGCTATTCATCCAGTAACTGAGCACGCCGATCTCCAGGCCAATCAGCAAAGCGCCCGCAAATGCCCAGGGCCGCGGGAACCAACCTGATAAGGCCCAAAACGCGGCAGCACAAAACAATCCCATGCTGAGTAACACGCCCGCCCAGGGACTCCCGAATATTTTTTGTCCGATAGCCAGGAAGAACCCCTGAGCCGGTTCGTACTCGGAGCTGTAACTGGGCGTTGCGAAGATGTAAATGCTCTCGAATTCACGCGGAAATTGCAAAGGCGGGTTGGCCAGACGACCAGAGGCAAATGTATCCGATTGCAGTAAGTACGCGTATTCATCGTGCACGGCAGGAACCGGCGGAGGATAGACCGGCAAAAGCAGCAGACGAAGCAGAACGGGCACCAGAAAGGCGATGAGGGCGCAAAGCCAGGGATGTCTGCTACAAATCGCCAAGCGATCTTCTATGGCGCGAAATGGATTTTGAAGGAACGCGGGCCGGAGGAAGGCGAGGACTATGCAGAGCAGAACAAGAACCAGCTCAAAAACATCGAACAGGGTAATGGGAGCGCTGCCCCATACAATTCTCATTTGACTTACAACAGCTTCATTCGAGGCGAAATTTTATTGGCGCACATAGACCTGTACCGGGTTGGGATTGGGAGGAATGTTGAAACTGGCGGCCAGGTGGTATTGCTTAGCCAGGGTCTCGACAGCGGCAATCAGATCTCGCTGGCCGCTAGGCTTTCCTTCGCGCCACAGACGCTCGTCCGCGCGCAAGCTCCACTCCGGAATCTGGTAGTAGATGAGCACGGCCGGCCGTTTCTGCAGAAGCCGTTGCGCCTCGGCACGCGCGAACTCATCGTTCACGACATCAATGTTATGAGAATCGGTCTGCGTGGGATAACCGCGATGCGCGAGCGGGTAAATAATGCCGAACTCCGGAAAGCAAAAGATGGTATCGGCCCGCGTCGAATGCTGGTCCACGATCTGAACGGTGCCATCGAGAAAACGCACAACGGTGGGCGGCAAGCGGAGACCTGCCAGCTCGGGGAGCGCAGATTTTGCTGTGGCTTCCCGCACGGGCGGATCGAACCACTCGTGGAAGCCATGCGGCCACTGAAGCTTTGCAGAAGTGGTCGCAAAAAGCAGTAGAGCGCAAATGGCATATCCGATCCGCCGTTGCCACCGGTTGGAGCCTTCAAAGATGGCAGCCGCTACCAGGCCAAGCCCTGGATAGGCCATGTCAAATAAGGCCGGCCAGGACAAGGAGACCATGAGCGCGATAACGAAGCAGCTTCCAGCCAGAAATCCCAGTTTGGCTTCCCGTTCGGAAAGCGTGCCGCGCACTAGGCGCCAGCTAAAAAAAACCACGAAGATGCCGGCGCCGAACAAGCTGGTATAAATCCCGAGATCCGGCGCGGAGGTTAACAGCGTATGGCCCGCATACGACAGAGCCGCAGCCAAGCCAATTGCAAAGCAGCTCAAAGCGGCTATTCCAAGCAGACGTCGCATCGAAGCCGGGCATTTTGTGCACGGCGATGCGGCGGCTCTGCGCATTGCAGGCCACCCGAGTGCCAACAGAACGCATGCCAGAATGAATCCTCGCAAGATGTGCCAGGCGGCGCGCAGGGCACGAATCACGTAGTCGCTGGGATGCGACGCTTTGGCAGAAGGTCCTTTCTTAAAGATATCGACAAGAAACTCGCGCACCACGCCGAGTCTGGCCAGCCACAGAAATATCGCGCCCGCTGCGATACACCAGCCGGCGGCAAAGGACGCCAAAAAATAAACTGACCTCCTAGTCTGCTTGGCCCAGACGAGGTACAGTACCGACATTACCGGAATAGCCAAGGTGGCGCCGATACCTGTGGTTTGTTTCGTTTCGAACGATAATGCGGCGAAGCATCCCGCGGCAAGCGCCCACAACAGCGAAGATTTTCCGGCTCGTATGCGGTCCAACGCCTTGAGAGCCGACATGGCGCTGAGCACGAAAAACAGAATCGCTTCATAGCCGTATGAGCTTAGACTGTTCGATGAATCGCCGTCACAAACTACTGTAGCCAGAATGGACGCCATAGCCGCATAGTGAGGCCGGAAAAAGCGCGTCAGCCAGACATATAGCAGCACGGCGAGCAGCAGCCGTTCAAAAACACCAAAAGCGCGAATGGCGATCACGTATGGGCCAAAGAGACGCAAAACTGCGCCTGAGAGCAGCATGTTTAAAGGAGGGCCCGCTGTATAGAAATCTGCGTAAGGGCGCTTACCGGAAAGCAGCGCCATTCCTCCCTGAAAAGAGCCGTTGCCCGATCGCAGTCCGGCGAAACGATTCCAGTACAACGAAAAAAAGAACAGCGTGCATAGCACGGTGACGATGGCACCGGCGAGCAGAGCTCTACGTTGAAGCGAAGTGTGCTGTTCGATCTCCTGAATTTCCTCAGTTAATTGCATGAGCGGCGTGATAGGGAACAGCAGCGTCTACAAGCCTGCACAAGGGCGGCATTCGCAATTGTAGCGGACAGCAGGATTCCGCGTAAATTGCTAACTCTCCCCTGAGCACTTATCCGGTTGCGCTACGAGGAGCCACTACAACAAAATGAAAGGGCGGCCTGGAAACGTATAATCTTCAGATGAAAGTCGTTATTTTGTGCGGCGGTTTGGGGACGCGCCTGCGCGAGGAGACGGAGTTTCGCCCCAAACCTTTGGTCGACATCGGAGGCCGGCCAATACTTTGGCACATCATGAAGACGTATGCGCACTACGGCTTCCGGGAATTCATTCTGTGCCTGGGCTACCGCGGGAACATGATCAAGGAATACTTCCTGAATTACGAGGCGATGAACAACGACTTTACGATCTGCCTCGGGCGCAAGGCGCACATTCAGTACAACGGCGATCATGAAGAGCAGGATTTCTGGGTGACGCTGGCTGAAACGGGGGCGGAATCGATGACAGGCGGGCGCTTAAAGCGAGTGCAGAAGTATCTGATGAATGAAGAGCGCTTTATGCTCACCTACGGAGATGGCGTCAGTGATGTTGATATCCGCCATCTGCTCGAATTTCACCTGCGGCACGGCAAGATCGCTACGGTGACGACGTTCCGCCCGGTATCGCGCTTCGGAATTCTGGATATCAACGAATCTCAACAAGTGAAAAACTTCATCGAGAAACCCAAATCGGATGCCTGGGCGAGCGCGGGTTTTTTCGTATTCGAAAAGAAGGTATTCGATTATCTGGGCGGTGACGATTGCGTGCTCGAAAAAGAGCCCCTCGAAAAGCTGGCGGAAGAGGGCCAGTTAATGGCCTACAATCACGAGGGATTTTTCTATGCCATGGATACGTACCGTGAGTACCAGGTACTCAACGATCTATGGAAATCGGGTCAGGCGCCTTGGAAGAAGTGGGCATGAGTTCCCAAGTTTGGCTTGACCGGCCTGCGTTAATTACGGGCGCAACCGGCCTGGTGGGGAGCTGGTTGACGCGGCAGCTCTGCGAAGCCGGCGCGGACGTCGTATGCCTGGTGCGCGATTGGGTGCCGCAAAGTGAGCTGGTGCGCAGCGGGACGCTGGCGAACGTCAAGGTTGTACGCGGCGACGTCTGCGATCGGGAGATTATCGAGAGGATCCTCGGCGAGTATGAAATCAACACCGTGTTTCATCTTGCGGCCCAGACGATTGTCGGCGTTGCAAATCGAAATCCGGTGTCGACATTCGAAAGCAACATAGCGGGCACGTGGAATGTGCTGGAGGCATGCCGCCGCTCGCCCAAAGTACAGGCCATTGTGGTGGCTTCTTCCGATAAGGCGTACGGCGACCAGGAAGTTTTGCCGTATTCGGAAAATACCCCGCTAGAGGGACGTCATCCGTATGATGTCAGTAAATCGTGTTCCGATTTGATTAGCCAGGCATACGGGCACACCTACCGGCTTCCAGTTGCCATTACGCGCTGCGGTAACTTCTATGGCGGCGGCGATCTGAACTGGAATCGCATTGTGCCGGGCACCATTCGTTCCGTATTGCGGGGCGAGCGCCCGGTAATTCGCTCCGACGGGCAGTTTATCCGCGATTACTTTTACGCGGAAGACGGCGCGGCCGCCTATATGTTGCTGGCGGAGCGCCTGCTCGAAAACCCCTCGCTGGCCGGAAAGGCGTATAACTTCTCCAATGAGATTCAGCTCACGGTGACGGAACTGGTAAATCTGATTCTTGAAAAGATGGAATCATCGCTCGTGCCGGACATTCGCAACGAAGCATCGAACGAGATACGTCGTCAGTACCTGAGTGCGGAGCGCGCCCGCAAGGAATTAGGCTGGCATCCGCTATTCACTTTGCAGGAGGGTCTAGAGCGCACAATTGCCTGGTACCGGGATTTTTTCGGAGGAGCTTACGATGAGTTCTCACGCGCAGAGCTTGCGGGAACGCATTCTCGAACTCGTAGCTGAGTATCACGCCGAAGCCTTTGCTCCGGGTCCGTTTATCGCGGGGGAAACTCCTGTGCCGGTTTCAGGCCGCGTATTCGATCAGGAGGATATGCGCTCGCTGGTGGACTCATCTCTCGATTTCTGGCTGACGACCGGGCGGTTTGCGGCGCAATTCGAAAAACAGTTTGCGCGCTGGTTCGGTATTCGAACCGCCACATTGGTAAATTCCGGCTCATCCGCCGACCTGCTGGCGGTTACAGCCCTCACCTCACCGAAACTTGGCGATAGGCGGCTCAGGCCAGGCGATGAAGTGATTACCGTAGCAGCCGGCTTTCCCACAACGGTTAATCCGATCATTCAAAACGGCCTTATACCGGTCTTTGTGGATGAGCATGTGCCTACTTACAACATCGATGTCACAAAACTGGAAGAAGCACGCTCGGAGAAGACGCGCGCGGTGGTCATTGCGCACACGTTAGGAAATCCGTTCAACTTAGGCGCTGTAACTGAGTTTGTCAAGAAATACAACTTATGGCTGGTAGAAGACTGTTGCGACGCGGTGGGCGCCACTTATAGAGGTAACAAAGTAGGCACCTTTGGCGATTTAGCCACCGTGAGCTTCTACCCGGCGCACCACATCACAATGGGCGAGGGCGGCTGCGTGCTGGCAGAAAAACCGCTGCTTAAGACGATTGTCGAATCTTTTCGCGATTGGGGGCGCGATTGCTGGTGCGAGCCCGGCAAGGAAAATACCTGCGGTAAGCGCTTTGAGTGGCAATTAGGCGAGTTGCCCTGTGGCTACGATCACAAATACACGTATTCGCATATTGGCTACAACCTCAAGATGACCGATATGCAGGCTGCTGTGGGCGTGTCGCAGCTTAAAAAGTTGCCGGCGTTTATAGCCCGGCGGCGCGCGAATTTCAACGCTCTGTATGAGGGCCTAAAGGATCTGGATGAGTTCTTCATTCTGCCGGAAGCAACACCGGATTCCGAGCCGAGCTGGTTCGGGTTTCCCATCGCCGTGCGCCCGAGCGCGCCATTTAATCGAAATCAGGCAATCGCATTTCTGGAGAGCCGTAAGATAGCCACTCGTTTGTTATTCGGCGGCAATTTACTGCGCCAGCCGGCGTACCAGGGAATTAAGCATCGTGTGGTGGGTTCGCTTGAAAACACCGACTTCATCATGAACCAGGTGTTTTGGATCGGTGTTTATCCGGGCATCACCCCTGAAATGCTCGACTACGTGGTGGACGTGTTTCATAAAATGCCCGTCGCGCATCTGGTCGCTCTATAAAGAGCAGCATGCAGCATCCGCTGGCGCGCGATCTGGATCACGTTCTTGCACACACCGCAGATATCTGGAACGCGCTGCGCGGCGAGCGGGTGTTTATCACCGGAGGCACCGGCTTCGTCGGAAGCTGGCTGCTCGAAAGCTTTGCATGGGCAAACGACCGGCTCAACTTGAACGCCGCGGCCGTCCTCCTAACGCGAGATGCCGAGGCGTTTCGTACTAAGGCGCCTTATCCGGCAAATCATCCGTCGGTGCGGTTTGTTCAAGGCAATCTTCAAAACTTCGCTTTTCCGAAGGACGAGTGTGCGTTTGTGATTCACGCCGCAACCGATCAGATCTCGCCGAGCCGGGAAGAGCCGGCGGGCACATTGGAGCGGGAGGTAAGCGGCACGCGCCGGGTTCTCGAATTTGTGCGCGAGCGCGGGGTGAAGCGACTCCTATTCACAAGTTCCGGCGCCGTCTATGGCCGGCAGCCGAGCGAATTGACGCACATCGGCGAAGAGTACGCGGGAGCGCCTTCACCGTTCGAAATGAACTCCGCCTACGGAGAGGCAAAGCGAGTATCGGAGTTCCTTTGCACGGCGTACAGCCGGCAATTTGGATTTGCGGCGGTTGTGGCGCGGCTATTCGCCTTCGCGGGGCCTTATCTGCCTCTGGACTCGAATTTTGCGATCGGAAATTTTCTGCGCGACGTCCTCGCCGGCGGCCCGGTGAGGATTGCCGGAGACGGAACCGCGTATCGCTCTTATCTGTACGCCGCCGACCTGGCAATCTGGCTTTGGACTTTGCTGGTGCGGGGAGAATCGGCACGGCCGTATAACGTGGGATCAGCCGATTCGATTTCGATTCTGGATCTGGCGAAAACGATGGTCGAAACCTTGTCTCCGGGCATGCCTATCACGATCGCTCGCAAGCCGCAGCCTGAAACACCCGCGGCCCGTTACGTGCCGTGCGTCAAACGGGTAAAGGAAGAACTCGGGCTACGGCCGCTTATTCCGTTGCCGGAGCAGATCCGGCGGATGTATGAATGGAACCGCGCGCGGCGGGAAATGGCCAGCGGCTAATTTTCCATGAAGTAGTAGCAGAACATGTGGCAAACGATCATGTGGCCGTCTTCAATCCGGCCCATGTGAGGTTCCGCCACTCGTATCTGAAGCTTTGCCATCGGGCCCAGCTTGCCGCCATCGCGACCCGTGAGGGCAATGGTCTGGCAGCCGATGGAGTTCGCATATTCCATAGCGCAAATCACGTTGGCGGAGTTGCCTGAACCGCTGATCGCCATGAAGACGTCGCCGGGCTCGGCAAAGTTCTTCAACTGCTCGGCAAACACACAGTCGTAGCTGACATCGTTCGAGTATGCCGTGATTGTCGGTAACGAGTCAGTCAATGCCATGATGCGAAAACGCGCCTTGCGGTTGTAGCTGGCGCCCTTGACCATGTCACATACGAAATGTGAAGCGGTGGATGCGCTTCCGCCGTTACCGCAAACGAAAATGTGGCGGTTGGTGTCACGCGCCTTGGTCAGAATTTCGATTGCACGCGCAACAGCTTCAGTGTCGATTGTGTCCAGCGCGTTCAACAGCTTGGCCTTGTACTGAAGAGCAAAATTCAAGCCGGAGGTTTGCGCGGAAGCCAGCGTTTCTGCCTGTGTGCTACCCATAAGCTAAATCGTACCTCTGAAAATGAGGCCGGTGAGTATTATTTGTGCGACCCACCGATGATGACCTGATGATCAAGGCAACAGAATGCTCTCAACGATTTGACTCAGGAAAGGACACGTGAAGCGCGAATGAAGCGACGCGACGTATTGAAAGGATTAACCACACTGAGCGCGAGCGTGCTCCTGGGCGGAATGCGCTCTGTCTTTGCACAGCAAACACGTCAGGACAAGGCTCTACCTCTAGCGACACCGATTCGGGGTCTGGTCAAGAGAAATGGGCTGCTTGTGCAACCAATTCAAATTGCCATTCAGGGTTACAAAGGGAATGCGACCGCCATCACGAAACTGAACGGTATGGAACTCGACAGGCGCGTCCTTTCTGCGGGGATCGAGAGATTTCCGGTGTTCGTCTCACCAGTCAGCATCGCACAGCAAGCAGATGTAACTGTCACCATTGCGGAGTCAACTTTCTCCTCGGTCGTGACTCTGCAGCCGGTGCGGAAGGTTCTCATCTACGTTCTCCCTCACTCCCACCACGATCTCGGCTATACCGACATTCAGCCCAAAATTGAAGAAAAGCAGATGAATAACATTCTGCTTGGAATTGATTTGGCCCGAAAGACAGCAGATTACCCAGAAGGCGCGCGATTCATCTGGAATCTTGAAGTTCTCTGGGGAGCCGATCTGTTCATGCGTCATAAGTCGCAGGCAGAGAAAGACGAGTTTGTAGATGCTGTGAAAAGGGGATGGATCAGCCTCAATGGTATGTATGCCAACGAGCTGACGGGCCTATGCCGCGCTGAGGAATTAATACAGCTTTTCCGCTATTCACAAGAGCTAAGCCGTCAATGCGGAGTCATCGTAGACTCGGCGATGCTGAGCGACGTCCCCGGATATACGTGGGGTCTGGTGACGGCGATGTCGCACGCAGGTATCCGTTACTTTTCCGCGGCGCCAAACAATGGCGATCGGATCGGAACTATCAAGCTTGCGTGGCACGATAAACCTTTTTGGCATGTCTCGCCGTCGGGAAGCGAGAGGGTTCTTGTCTGGATGCCGGGGCATGGCTATAGTATTTGGCCGGAGCCAAACAATGACATGGTGGCCGGCTGCCAGGAGTTTCTCGACAGTGTCGATTATCCGTATGACATCTCGTATATACGGTGGTCAGGGCATGGGGACAATGCGGTTCCCGATCCGCAAATTTGCGACTTCGTGAAGTCATGGAATGAGAATTACGAATGGCCGAAGTTTTCCATCGCATCGACTAGCGCCGCCTTTTCTGCGCTCGAAAAACGATATGGGAGTGAATTGCCGGAATTCAAAGGCGATGTGACGCCGTATTGGGAAGACGGAGCGGGATCATCTGCACTAGAGACTCGCATCAATCGCAACTCCGCTGACCGTCTTGTTCAAGCCGAGGCGCTGGCTGCGATGCGGCTAAGCGAATATTCAGCGGCGGCCTTCAATGAGGCATGGCGAAATATCCTGCTTTACTCCGAGCACACCTGGGGCGCCTCGGCCAGTGTGACAAATCCCGACGCTTTCATGACCAGGCAACAATGGAATGTCAAACGGCAATTTGCCTTAGATGGCGAGTCGCAATCGAAGAACTTGCTTGCGGCAACACTGGGCCCTGCAAGCGCAGGCGGTGAGGCCTCGGTGATCGATGTTTTTAACACTTCATCTTGGCCTCGCACGGAGGTGGTTCTTCTATCGAAAGAGCTGTCAATGGCTGGCGACCGCGTGAAGGATATACATGGCAAACCGGTCCCGTCTCAGCGCCTCTCTACAGGAGAACTGGCGATTCTGACTGGCGAGATACCACCGTTTTCGAGTGTGCGGTTTCACCTTTCAGCGGGTGAAGCGGAAGCCCCGGCCATGCGCGTCTCCACCACCGCTAACTTGCTGGATAACGGGGTTGTGCGAGCGAGAATTGATGCTCAAACCGGAAATCTGATCGAATTCACTCTCCATGGGGACTCGGCAAATCGAATTGATACAACCTGCGGTGCAGCCGCGAATGAATATTTCTTCGTCGAAGGCAAGGATTTTGCGGAAATTTGGAAGGCCCAGAACGAAGCCGAGGGGCTGCACTACCAGGATGACGCTCTCGACGGGCCGGATATAGGGCGCATCCAGCGGAGTGGGCCGGCGCACATCAGTATCGAAGAACAAGGGCCGCTCGTTGCGTCGTTGCGAATCGAATCTTCTGCTCCAGGTTGTAACAGCCTCGTTAGACGTATGCGTCTGGTCGCAGGGGCTGACTGGCTTGACCTGTCAAACACGGTCGACAAGAAGCCGGCGCCAGTCAATCCCCACCCGGGTAACGACAAAGTGGCTCGCGCGTGGTCACAGTATGGCGGCAAGGAGAGCGTTCACTTTGCGTTTGCATTTGCCGTGTCTGATGGAAAGATGCACGTGGACATTCCTCTGGCAGAAATGCGGCCGGAAATCGATCAGCTTTCTGGCTCCTCGAAGAATTGGCTGCCCGTAGGAAGATGGATCGATGTAGCAAACGAACACCACGGAGTAACCTGGGTTACCCTGGATGCGCCGCTCGTCGAAATCGGAGAGATGAGCGCGACTCTCGTGGGGTCCAATCATAACCCGCTCCTGTGGCGGGACTCGATTGCCCCGACGCAGAAGCTTTACTCCTGGGCAATGAACAATCATTGGGAAACGAATTATCGCGCATCACAAGATGGGCCGGTGGAGTTCCGCTATGCGCTGCGTGCCCACAGTGGATATGATCCGGCAGAAGCGAGTCGCTTTGCTGTTGGTTTGTCGCAGCCGCTATTGGCCTCTGTTGCTGGCTCTGGGCCACCCTTGGATCCTATGTTGCAAATTGAGCCGGCCGATGTGCTTGCCATTGCGCTGAAACCAAGCGAAGATGGCAAGGCACGGATCATCAGGCTCTTTGGCGCATCGGGTGAGACTAGAACTGCGACCTTGCATTGGTCGTCTCCGCCGCAGCACGTTTGGCAGAGCGATATTTCCGAGAGGCCGATCAGGCTGTTGCGCGGCGAAGTGCCCGTCGCCGGCTGGGATTTAGTTACCCTGCGCGTCGAGTAGCTTGAATCGCTCTCGGCGCAGCTTTCTCAAGAACGCGGCGTGGGGAATCCGTCTCAGATGCGCCCAGGCGGGCGGGGCGTTGAAGCCATAGATGTGATCGAGCACAAACCCAGAAACGAAGGCGGGACCAAATTTGATGGCATAGCGGAAGCGGATGGGATGTACCGACGGCTGAACGATTACATGGGCGCGCCGGAAAATGAGGAAAAGCCTACTCTTTCTAGCGGTAAGACCAGAGGACAAACAGGCTGGAGATGTGCCATAATCGCGGAGTATCGGAGGTGTGTTGTGACCCAAAAGCCGAACGCCGTTAAGGTCGGAAAGAAGCTGATTGGAGATGGACAACCCTGTTACGTTATCGCTGAAATCGGTATTAACCACAATGGTGACATCGACTTAGCCAAGAGACTGATCAGTGTCGCCGTGGCAGCCGGTTGCGATGCGGTCAAATTTCAAAAACGAACCGTCGACGTAGTTTACACACCCGAAGAACTGGCAAAACCACGAGAGAGTCCCTTTGGTGCTACCAATGGCGATCTGAAGCGCGGGCTCGAATTTGGCCAGGAAGAATACGAGGATATCGATGCGTATTGCAAGGCCGTGAATATCGACTGGTTCGCGTCCTGTTGGGACGAGCAATCGGTTGATTTTATTGAGCAGTTCAATCCGCCCTGTTACAAGATTGCGTCAGCATCTTTGACGGACGACAATTTGCTGCGGCATACGCGACGCACAGGCAAGCCGATTATTTTGTCTACCGGAATGAGTACGCTGGAGGAGATTGACCACGCGGTGGACGTGCTCGGCAAGGAGAATTTGATCATTCTGCATGCCTGCAGTACGTATCCCGCGCTGTACGAAGAGCTGAATCTGCGCGCCATTCCAAAGCTCCAGAACCGGTACGGCGTACCGGTCGGGTATTCGGGCCACGAGACAGGCATCCCCTCGACGGTTGCAGCCGTGGTGCTCGGGGCCTGCTGCGTCGAACGGCATATCACGATGGACCGTGCAATGTGGGGAAGCGACCATGCGGCCTCGCTCGAGCCAAACGGTATTACGCGCGTTGTGCGCGATATCCGGCTCATTGAGCAATCCCTTGGTGATGGAGAAAAACGCGTCTACGAACGCGAATATCCCATCATCAAGAAGCTGCGCCGCGTGGGGGCTGCTCCCGTTCCAGCATGACTGGAATAAAGGCAATTGCTCTGGATGTAGACGGAGTCCTCACTGATGGCGGCATCTGGTGGGGTCCGCACGGGGAGGAATGGAAGCGGTTCTGTTTCGCCGATATAATGGGCGTCTCGCGAGCACGCCGGGCAGGTATTTTAGTCGCTCTTTTTTCAGGCGAAGACAGTCCTCTGGTTGACCGCTTTGCCAGCAAGTTAGGAATCACCGACGTTGAGAAAGGCTGTAAGGACAAAGCCAGCGCCTTACGCCGGTTCGCCCAGCAAGCGGGCTTAGATCTTTCGGAAATCTGTTTTATGGGGGACGACATTAACGACGTTCCCGCTATGCACCTGGCAGGTTTGGCGGCCGCGCCCGCTAACGCCCAGCCGGTAGCGCTGCAGTGCGCAGGATTTATCAGCAGCAGCAGCGGCGGAAATGGCGCGGTTCGCGAATTGGTCGAAGCGGTCCTGGCCGCGCGCCAGTCATAGAAACATCACCCGTACTGAATGACGAAACTTTCCGATTATGTGATCCAGTTTGTTGCGGATCTGGGCGTGAAGCACGTTTTCCTGGTGACCGGCGGCGGCGCCATGCACTTGAACGAGTCTTTAAGTCGCTGCAGCTGCATCCAGCCCGTCTGCAACTCTCACGAACAAGCGAGTGCGATTTGCGCTGAGAACTACGGCAAGGCAACGAACAGGTTAGGCGTTGCTTTGGTAACAACCGGTCCAGGCGGCACAAATACTATCACAGGTGTTGCCGGCGCATGGCTCGATTCCACACCCACTCTCTTCATCTCCGGCCAGGTCAAGCGGCCGGACCGCATGTTCGATGCCGAGGGCAAACCGCTCGGTATGCGCCAGCTTGGGGTTCAGGAAGTCGACATCGTTTCAATCGTAAAGCCCCTAACCAAGTACGCCGTTACGGTGGTTGATCCCCAAAGTATTCGCTATCACCTGGAGAAGGCGCTTCACCTTGCGACGACGGGCCGTCCGGGGCCGGTCTGGATCGACATTCCGCTGGACGTGCAAGCGGCGCCGATTGACATTGAGAAGCTGGAAGGCTTCGATCCGGCCCGAAGCGAGCTTGCGTCAAACAGCGAGGGGCTGGATGCGCAGATCAGAGCCGTTATCGATGCGCTGAACCGTGCAGAAAGACCGTTGCTTTTTGCAGGAAACGGTATCCGGCTGGCGCGCGCAGAGAACGAGTTTTCCGCGCTCATCCGGCTGCTGAAGATTCCGGTGGTCGCCACCTGGTGTGCGGCTGATCTGATTGCCAGTGATGATCCGCTATATGTGGGCCGGCCGGGGGCGGTTGCTGCTCGTGGCGCTAACTTCGCATTACAGAACTGCGATTTCCTGCTTGCAATTGGTGTTCGGCTCGACTTTGCGATTACCGGCTACGCTCCCGAAAGACTGGCTCGCGGCGCGCACAAGGTGATGGTCGACATTGACGCTGCCGAGCTACGCAAATTAGGCTCTCATGTTCAGCAGCCGATTCACAGCGATGCGCGCGCTTTCATTTGCGAGCTTTTGAACCAGGGGCAGACCGTGCAATCCAAAGAGCGAAGCGCGTGGGCGGCACGTTGCGCCGATTGGAAGACGCGCTACCCGGTGGTTACGGCTGAGCATCGCAAACCGGAGGGACGCGTCAGCATATATAACCTGGCGGAAGTTATCGGTACCGAAACCAGGCCGGACGATTTGTTGATCAGCGGGAGTTCGGGCAGCGGAATTGAGATCTTCCTTTTAGCATGTCCGACGCGCACGGGGCAGCGCATTTATCACACTGCAGGGTTGGGGTCCATGGGGTTCGGGCTGCCGGGCAGTATCGGGGTTTGTCTGGCGCACGGCGGCCGCCGGACGATTTGCGTTGACGGTGATGGTGGCTTTCAGTTCAACATCCAGGAACTCGAAACGGTGGCTCGCCTGAATCTGCCTATCAAGTTTTTTGTTCTCAATAATGACGGCTACGCTTCGATCCGCGCCTCGCAATCCAACTGGTTCGGGCAGGCGAGCATCGGTTGCGATGTCCGAACCGGACTTACCATTCCGAATATTTCGAAAGTAGCCGAGTCTTACGGACTTCAGACGCACGTCATTCCGGACCAGGCGAATCTTAGAGAGGACGTGCGAAGGGTTTTGGAACTACCCGGACCTGTCGTATGCGACGTGCATGTCATACCGGATGAGATCCGCGCACCGCGCCTGGCGAATTATCAGAAGCCGGACGGAACGATTGTTTCGCGGCCGCTCGAGGATCTGTGGCCGTTCCTGCCGCGTGAGGAATTCCTGGCGAATATGATTGTGCCGCCATTGCCTGAATAGCAGAACAATTATGCTCAGCGCGACGGCTCATCTGCGGGATCAGTTGCAAGCCATGCTGGCCGAAGGAGCTCCGCGTGCCATTCAGCGCGAGCAGACACAGTTCGATGAACTGACCGAAAACCGCCGCGATTCTATTGTTCTTTTTGGCGCGAGCAGGCTCGGAAGAAGAACACTCGACGGCTTGCGTCGGGCGCGCATCGAGCCTCTTGGCTTCAGCGATAATGATCCCAAACTGTGGGGCACTGACATCGAAGGCGTTCCTGTTTATTCGCCTGCGGATGCGGTGGAGCGTTTCGGATCAAGGGCAGTTTTCGTAATCACGATCTGGGGCAAGGGCTCTCAAGACACGATGAGCGCGCGCCGGCAGAAGCTGAGGGATCTTGGCGCGCCCTGTGTAGTCCCCTTCGTGCCTCTTTACTGGAAGTTCGCCGAGTTTCTCCTTCCGCATAACGCGCTGGATCTGCCCCACTATGTGGTAGAAAGTGCGGCCGATGTCCTGCGCTCTTTCGATGTTCTGGCAGACGATCACTCGCGTGATCAATTCTTTAGACAAATAACGTGGCGCCTCACCGGTGATTTCGATGCGCTCGGCGACCCGATAAAGGAAGAGATCTATTTCCCATCGGGAATTACTTCCTACAACGGCCAGGAGACGTTCATTGATTGTGGCGCATACGACGGCGACACGATTCTCCGATTTCTGGACCGGACGCAGGGCGCATTTCACAAAGTGTTTGCGTTTGAGCCCGATCCGGCTAATTTATCTGCACTCGACAAGACAATTTCGAGTTTGCCTGTTGCCGTGCAGCAGAAGATTCGCATATTTCCATACGCATTAGGAGACGTCACTTGCAAGGTGCGCTTTTCGGCCACCGGGACTCTAGGCGCCGCGGTCGGCGAGGGCGATCTAGAGATTGACTGCGTGCGGTTGGATGATGTTTTGGAATCGGAGATGCCAACCTATATCAAGATGGATATTGAGGCTTACGAGCCAAATGCACTGAGGGGCGGCGCAGAGATTATTCGCAGGCATCAGCCGGTAATCGCGGCCTGCAGTTATCATGTCCAGGATCATGTCTGGACCATTCCGCTGATCATGAAGGAAATCAATCCGGGTTACGCCATACTGATGCGCCAACATATTCAATTGGTGGAAGATCTAGTCACTTACGCAGTTCCGCAGCAGCGCCTGGCGGCCGGGAGTTGAAAAAGAATGGCTCGAACGATCAGCATCATGACTCCTTGTTACAACGAGGAAGAGAACGTAGAAGAGTTGTACGAGCGCGTTCGCGCGGTGATGCTCAAAATCGACCGGTACAAATATGAGCACATTTTCATCGACAACAATTCCCGCGACCGCACTGTAGCCGTTCTGAAGCGGATCGCCAGCCGCGACCATAACGTCAAAATTATCGTGAATGCCCGGAATTTCGGGCACATCCGCTCTCCTTACCACGCCTTCCTGCAAACCTCTGGCGATGCGGTAATCGGTATCGTCGCCGATTTACAAGACCCGCCCGAACTGATCGAGCAGATGATCGCCAAGTGGGAAGAAGGTTATTCGATGGTGCTGTGTTTGAAAACGGCTAGCCGGGAAAACCGTCTCATGTTCTGGATCAGAACGCAGTATTACCGCTTTGTTCAGCGATTGTCTGAGATCGAAACTTTTGAAAATTTCACGGGGTTCGGTTTGTATGACCGCAAAGTAGTTGAGGCCGTGAAATTATTCCCCGATGCGTATCCATATTTCCGGGGCATGATTGCGGAGATCGGGTTGCCATATTGCACGCTTCAATTTGAGCAGCCGCGTAGGATTAGGGGCATCACCAAGAACAATTTCTACACGTTATATGACATGGCGATGCTGGGCATCACCAACTTGTCGAAAGTGCCGCTGCGTGCAGTCACGTTCCTCGGTTTTGCTTGCAGTCTTTTGTCTATCTTGGTTGCATTAAGCTATCTGGCTTACAAGCTCATCTACTGGCGAAACTTTGAGCTCGGTATGGCGCCTCTGGTGATCGGATTGTTTTTTTTGGGTTCGGTGCAGCTCGTCTCTATGGGCATCCTGGGCGAATACATTGGAGCAATTCACACACAGGTGCTGAAGAGGCCTTATGTGATCGAAAAAGAGCGCGTCAATTTTGAGTACCCGCCGAGCGAGCCATTCAGGATTTTCGATAGATCGGAAGTTGAGATAGAGCAAAACAATCCCGTAACGTGACCGGCCTGATTTGCAATTGCGGAGCGGAGAACTACCCCACGACTTGCCCTTGCTGGCGGCCGAACTGTCTCGAGTCTGTGAACTTTTATGGCGACTGAAAGTAGGTCAGCGAGTGCGGCCGGTATCATCATCCCCGCTGACGTAATTGAGGCCGCCCGGCGCACGATCGGAGTCTATTTCGCGCCAATTTCAAAAGCCGATCCGGAAGCCAACATCAAGGATTTTCTCGATCTTTCTAAATCTTTGAAACGCGCAGAAATAGTACAACGCTACACTCCGCTATGCGGTAAGAAGTTGCTTGAGGTTGGTTCGGGTTTCGGCACAAATCTGGCCGTATGGATCAACCATTTCGATGTTGATGGGTACGGGATCGAACCGGGAGGCGAGGGATTCAATGAAGGCAATGCTGGCTCTCTGAAGGTGCTCGCTGCGAATGGAATTGATACCAGTCGCGTCCGGAACGCATTTGGTGAAACTCTTCCATTTCCTGACGAGACCTTTGACATCGTCTATTCGGCAAACGTGCTCGAGCATACCGGTAATCCGGAAAAGGTACTCGCGGAATCGTTTCGAGTACTCAAAAACGGCGGAATACTGCATATGGAGATGCCGAACTTCCTATCGTACTTTGAGGGACATTATCTCGTCTTTCAGCCTCCGATCTTCTGGAGGCCCCTTTTGCCGTGGCTTGTTCGCTATGTGTACAGGCGCGATCCGACTTTCGCCAAGACTCTTCGCACCCAGATTAACCCGCTGTGGTGCAAGAGGACGATCCGCCGTATCGCGGCAGCAATGAATTGCAGACTGGAATTGATATCGCTGGGCGAAGAGATTTTTCTCGAGCGGCTTTCCCAGGCCTTTCGGTTTGAAACGCAAATTGTTGCGGTTCATTTACGGCCGGTTGTCGCGGCGCTTCAGAAGTTGAACTTTCGTAATTGGGTTGGTCGCCTGATCATCGCCTTGCGGGGACATTACCCAATTTACTTAACCGTTCGCAAGAACTGCCCGGGACGAACAGATTGCAATCCAGCGGCTTGAGGAGGAACGTCCGCCTCGATTCGGGCATGCGAGCGCCGAGATCATTTGTCCACGCCCGAGAGGTCCGGTTAGATATAGGAGCCGGAGGAAAACATTGACGAGTCAGACGTATCAGCAACCTGTTCAGCGCCTGCTCTGAAGTAGTTCACGTGCTCGTGCAAGAATGGCGCTACTAAGCCGGCTCCGAGCGGGAAATGGGAGTTGCGCAAGCGAGGCAAACCGAAATAGATTTCATACCGCAGCTTATCGACGCAGGTCTCTGTCATACAAGGACTTCGGTATGCCATGCTCTTTGAAGATGGGGATGATGCTCGCCAACGGGAGTTGCCGATGAGAACTCGCGCGATATGAAACAAAACGGTGGCTCATCGCGGCGCAAAGTGTTGTACTGGACTGTCGCTTTCTCCGTAGCGGGCATCCTGCTCTATTACTCGCTGCGGGGTGTCGATTGGAGGCAAGTCGGCGCAACCTTGTCACATGCCGATCCGATTTACGTCGCGTGCGCGGTTGCCCTCTCTTCTTTCGCGCTCCTTTGCCGGGCCGTACGATGGCGTGTACTTTTAAAAGCTGGAGCAGAGGTGAGCATACCCACTGCGTTCTGGGCCACCTGCGCCGGTTATTTCGGCAACAGCTTCCTGCCCGCCCGCGCGGGCGAACTAGTGCGTACGTTTATCATTAGTGCGCGCACGAAATTAACCAAAACTTTTGTCTTAACCACAGCGCTTTCGGAACGGCTGTCCGATGCCGTCACGTTGGTGATCATCAGCTCCATCGTGTTGCTGACATTACCTGTACTGCCGGGATGGTTTGCTCAAGCTGCCAAGCCGTTCGCCATTGTGGGGTTGTGCGGCGCCGCTTGTATAGCCATACTTCCGCGGACGGAGCGTTTTTGGCTCAAGGTATTGGCACGCGTTCCCATACCGCAGAGCATTCGCGCCCGCATAGCGGGAATTCTGGAAGAGATTCTGGTCGGACTTCGGGCGTTTCATCATTCTGGCCGGCTGGCGCGATTTGCGGGGCTGGCAGCCGTCATCTGGTTCTGTGACGCAGCGGGTACCGTCATCCTCATGCGCGCTCTCGGCTTCTCGATTTCTCTGCCGATCGCTTTCCTGCTGATAACCGGGTTCGGCCTGGGCAGCGCTTTGCCCGCGACCCCCGGCTACGTCGGTATCTATCAGTTTGTCGCCGTGAGCGTTTTGGTGCCCTTCGGCTTCGCCAAAGCCGATGCAATCGCTTTCAGTTTTCTGGTGCAGGCATTGCAGTACCTGTTCATCGGCTTCTGGGGCCTTCTCGCGCTTTCGCGCCAGCGCGGGCTGAAACTGAAATCAATCGCCGAGTAGCCTGCTATTGGCGCCGCCCGGTAGCGGCGTGCCCGCGCAGAGGCAAATGAGAAGCTGATAAGTCAGTTCCGCCCTACACAGATGTAATTGATCACGTCCGAGCCGCTACCGGACAGAGTTAAGGTTGTTGCGGTAGTAGCTACTTTGACAGCGTTCTGTGCACTTGTGTCGGAGGCAGTGCAGATAGGAGCAGATGTGTATGTTCCCGTAAAACTGTAGCTAGCGGTTCCTGCGGTGAGGCTCAATTGACCTGCTAAGTCGGTATTGCTGGCAACGCCGGTAGCAACTTGATTGAATATTGTTCTGCCGCTGAACATGTTAGTGCCGGTGAAAGCGTTAGCTGCAGCTAAGCGCGGGACGACTGCGGTCACTATATCGAGAGAGCCATTGGTGAATGCCAGGGCGCCGGAGCCGCCAAGCGAAACCATTTGGGTCCAGACATTTGTGGCTGAGCAAGTATAAAGCTGTTGCCCCGCCGGTTGGTCGGTTGCGAAATATAGGCTGCCGCTCGCGCACATCGCTGGCAGAGCAGCCAATGTTCCGGCTGAGAGCGGGCTGCCACTGCCGCCCGTACCACCGCTGATGCTGACCTGAGCAATCGCCGTGATACGTCCTTTTGCATCGACTGTTAACTGCAAGGCATGCGAGGAATCGCCAAAAGTTCCGGGATTACTATTGATGCTGGCCAGCGTCGTAGCGGTTGATCCACTCGCTGTTGTGATGTCGCCGGAAAGAGCAGGCATCTGCGCGGCCGAGAATACTCCCGTGTTGATTTCGGAAGCGTCTATGCTCTTGTTCGTGAGTGTCTGAGCGTCTGACGTTCCAACAATGTTGCCCTGCGGCGCCGCAACAGCAGTTGTTACATTGGTTGCGGTTCTAACTACCACACCGTTGTTTCCGGGATCTGACAGGCCGCTTCCTGAGCCACCCGCGCTTTCTAGCGTCCAAGTGTTTGTGGCGGTACAGGCATAGAGGTTTTTCCCCGCTGTGCCGGCGATGTTGAAGTACATATCGCCCACGGTGCATGTTGCGGGAAGCGAGGTGCCCGTTTTCATCGGGCGGGTGTACGGTTGTCCGGTGAAATCAGCGTTCCGGCTCTGTGTTCCGAGGTTGATCAGCGTCTGACCGGAACTCAAGAGGACTGCGCCCAAACTAAGCGACGTACCGATGGTTATGCGAAAAATAAATGCAAAATAACGTGTGTTCATGAGTTTTTCGTTGCGCAGAAACTGCGATCAACCACTACTAAACCCCCCTTGGCCCGCGAGTGTCCTAGGCCACCGGAAAACGTTGAAAAGAATAGATCGATAGAATTTTTGGAAAGTTTGTGACCGGGCGCGCGGAGCAGCTATCCGGGCCGGCCGCTGCAGCCTCTATAGTGGAAGATTGAAGCCGACGCCTGTGCTGTTGATGGTCCGCTCCTTAGGCCACGGCGGCTGCGAGCGGGATGCTGCCAAGCTCGCGATTGGACTGGATCGAAGCCGCTTTTTTCCGCATGTCGGCGTATTCGAGCCAGGCGGCCCGCGCGCTCCAGACGTGGAGACGGCCGGGATACCGATCATCCAGTTTCCAGTGAATTCGTTCGTAAGCTTGTCGGCCTTCCGCGCGGCCCGGCTGCTTGGGAAGTACGTTCGCGAGAACGGAATAAAAATTGTCCACGCCTTCGACGTGCCTACCGATTTGTTTGCCGCGCCCGCCGCACGCTTCGAGCGCGCACCCGTGGTTGTTACGGCGCAATTGTCTTATCGCAGTATGTATGATCGCTTCGGCCGTATCACACTTCCATTCACCGATTGGCTTGCGGATGCCGTAGTTGTTAATTCGCACGCAGTAGCAGAGTCGCTCAAGCGTTCTTTTGTCTTTCCGAAGCGGAAAATTTACGTCTGCCACAACGGGGTCGATGTGCGGCAGTTTTATCCGGCTGCGCACGACCGCCCTTCCGAACTGACGAACGCATCTATCGTGGTTGGCTCTGTCTGCGTTATGCGCTCGGAGAAACGGATGGATTGGGTGGTCCGGGCTTTTGCGAAAGTCCGCCGGTTCGATCCGCGCATCCATCTGCTACTGGTCGGCAGCGGGCCGGAGGTTCCGCGCCTCCAGAAGTTGGTTGGCGAGCTCGGCATCGGCGATGTCTCTCATTTCGTGCCGGCGCAAGACGATGTCGTGCCGTGGCTGCGGACAATCGATATTTACATCAACAGTTCCTGGACGGAGAGCTTTCCGAATGGCCTGCTGGAGGCGATGGCGTGCGGTTGTTTTCCGATCGGCTCACGCGTGGGCGGCATTCCAGAATTGATTAGCCATGGTGAAAATGGACTCGTTTTCGATCCCTCGGATGAAGATGATCTAGCCAGAATGCTGCGGCGAGCAGTGGCGGATGCGGCCTTTCGCGAGCAGGCGCGCGAGAAGGCGGCGGCGGCAGCCCGGGAGCAGTTCTCAATGACAAAAAATATAGAAGCAATGCAGAGCCTGTATGAGCGGCTGCTTGCGGAACGTGGGCTGCTGGGACAATAAATTCGAAATACGCCACCTTTTGTCGTACAGTACGCGCTTCACCATAACAGCTTTAACGCAAATTGAATCTGACGGGACGTCGTAGCGGTGCTGGTGATGACGCCCGCCGTGGGAGACAGGCCGCTTGGCGTAAAAACGACTGCATTCGGCGTATTGAAATTAGGCCGGTTTAGTAAGTTGAAAAATTCCGCGCGAAACTGTAAACTCGCGCCCTCCCGAACGGGCGTGTTCTTCATGAGGGAAAAGTCCCACGTGCCCAGACCGGGGCCAGTCAATGTGTCCCGGCCAAGATTTCCGTAGAAACCACTGTTGTTGGGCGGAGCTAAAAAGGCCGCCGGATTAAACCATTCATTTACATTGCCCAAAACAACAGGTCCCTTGAATAACGGGTTAACGAACGGGCGCACGGGATTGCGCGTGTCTCCGTTGTTTGACGGGTTATAACTCAGTTGGGGTGTAAATGGAAATCCGCTCTGAATCGTGATCAGCGAGTTCACGGTCCAGCCGCTCAAGACTGTGTTGTCGAAACCGCTTGCGCGCGCTCGAAAGTGCTTACCGCGGCCGAACGGCAAGTCATACACTAAAGCGATGACAGCCACATTGCGCACATCGAAATTCGCGAGCCCCCGGTCGGCTTTGAGGTTGAATGGATTGGATGCCAGCGCCGGCTCGCCACCCGAAGTGGTCGCGTTCGGAGAATCGCCATCGTCGATCGTTTTCGACCACGTATAAGAGCCGCGCAATGAGACACTGCTTTGGTAATTGCGGTTAAGTTCTAACTGCAGCGCGTTATAGGAACTATCAGCCCCGGAAAAGTAAGTCCAGGTATTTGCCAGGTTAGGATTCGCCCGCACGCTGGTAGGTACGTAATATGTGCCTGGCGGAACGGGGCTGCCGGCCAGGGGAGCCGGAAAGTTGGCTGGATAAGTGGACGGGCATGGCGCCGCCGGGCAGATTACCGGAAATGGCTCATTTGCATCAATTCCCAAAATCTCGTGATAGCCGTGCGAGCCGATATACCCAGCCGTGAACGTTGTATTTCTTGTTAACTCATGCTGTACAAGGAAGGACCAGGAGATCAAAGTGGGCGTGTATAGGTCGGGCTGCACTCCGCCCGGAACTAAACGCGCTGTTGCTTGGGTAGGTGTACTACGCGGTATGGGAAGCTGCGACACAGATATATTCGGAACGCTATAGGTGGGATTGAATGGCGCGTTCTGGTCCGTGCGATATCCCAGCGCATCCTGAAGATCGTTGTAGATGCCAAAGCCTGCACGTATGATGCCTCGCCCGGGCAGGCCGCTCCAGGCGAGGCCAATTCTGGGCTGCGGAAGAAACTCGCCACGATTTTTCGTAAATACCGCAGTTCCGATGTGCGGCTGCGTAACGATTACTCCATTGGAGTAGACGTAATTTGCGGCCCGGCCATGCGCCTCATTCCACCCGGTTGTGAACTCATCCCGGAATCCGAGCGAAAAGGTTAGACGTGGAGTTACCGGAATCACATCTTCCGCATAGAATGCGCCAAAAAGCGAACGCCAGTTCAGTTCGGTAGGAGAAGGGTCAAAGAGCAGTGTTCCGATCGTTCCTTGCAGGAACGTTTGCAGGCTGGTGAATGTGGCCTGCCCGTACTGGCTCAGAGCAAGCTGTTCATTCGACTGGAACTGCTGAAACCAGGCGCCGAAACTAAGTTGATGATGGCCGATAATTGACGATATGCGGTCCTCATAAGTGTAGATGTTTCGATGGACGCCCAGATTGCTGCCGTTATTACTTCCCGCAAGGCTGATTTGGGCCGTAGGATTGGATGCTGCGCTGCCGCCCACTACAATTGCTCCCACCGGCAGCCCTTTCAAAAATCCGGGAAGAACTGCCGCCGGCGTTCCTGGCGTCGGCTCGCCAGTGAAAAAGTAGCTGGCGCGTGAGTATCCTGCTCTTGCGGTATTCAGAAGCGTTGACGAGAAGACATGTGTTTCCTCGGCTGTTGCTACTTGTTCCCGCAGCGTCTCAGCATCCGCGCTATAAGCGTTAGTGCTTGTTGGAGTGAAATCGGCGCTGTCATCTGCCGTGTAACTGGCTGCAAACGTATCGTTCTGGGAGAAGATTTGATCCAGCCGGAAGGTCCCGAAATCGTCGCGAATAGTTTGGAGTGGATTGTTAAATGCTTCCGAGATGCCTCCGTAGTCAGGTGCTCCAGGACTTGGCGCCGGCCAGGCGCTAATCAGCGGCGAAATTCCAACCAATACCATTCCTGAAGTCGGGCAGGGAAGCGTTGAAGCTAGCGAACACGGCAGATAACCGTTGCGTGCATTGTTGTCCGGAACCAGATCAACGCCAGTCTGATGAAGGTGTTGCCGTAATTCCTCCCAGTTAGCGAAGAAAAAGGTCCTATTTTTCCGAACCGCGCCGCCTAATGATGCGCCGAACTGATTACGGGTAAAGCCGGGCACGGCCGGCCCGTCGAAGAAGTTCCGTGCATCGAAGGCGCCGTTCCGGAGAAACTCATACAACGAACCGTGGAGTTGATTAGTTCCGGATTGAGTAACAATCAAGACCTGCGCCCCCGAATGTTTGCCGTACTCGGCTCCGTAGGTAGTGCGAAGAACATTGAACTCCCGCACCGCGTCCACGCCTAGCAATTGCTGGCTGGTTCCACCGGGTTGCATATTGTTTTCCGCTGCGCCCGTGAACTCAACTCCGTTCAGAAGATACAGGTTCTGTTGTGGCCTGTTGCCGGAAACAGCGAAATTGTTGCCAACCGTCGAGTTTGAAACTCCTATACCCCCTGTCTTCTGCGACGTAAAATTCACCACTCCAGGATTGAGCGTCATCAACAGATCAAAGCTTCTGCCGTTTAACGGCAGATGTTTAATTTGGCGCCCATTCACCAGGCCGGAATCGTCAGCCACTATCCCCCTGACGGGAAGCGCATTGTCTTTAACAGTGAGCTCCTGAGTGGATGCGCCCAGCCTGAGTGCAAAATCCACGCGCGCATCCTGCCCGATCGCGACGTCAACGCCTGCGCGTACCTCGCCGGCAAAGCCGGTCTTTAGAACTTTGATCTCGTACTGTCCAACCGGCAGCGATGCGAGTTGATATTGACCCGTGCTGTTTGTCTTCGTAACGCGCGTCGCTCCTGTGCCTTCGTTTTTGGCGATGATGGTTGCCTCCGCAACCGAAGCTCCGGAGGGATCGTAAACCGTTCCAAAAAGCGAGGCAAGGGCTTGAGCGCGCAGTGTGGGGCAGCAACAAAAATATAGGGAGCAAAGGATTGCAATACGTCGCCTGAATTGCGCAAAAACCGCGAACACCGTGGTGTCCAGTATCATATACTCTGTAAAGTATACGCAACAGCCCCAAAAGATAGAGCAATGATCGACCTCGGAGGTGAGACTATCATTTCCAATCGTCTGCAGGACACCCGCGAGCGGCGAGGGATTTCTGCTGCCGGCCTGGCCCGTGCTGTGGGGGTCAGTCGCCAAACCATCTACGCTATTGAAGCCGGAAGGTTCGTTCCAAATACGGCGGTAGCCCTCCAGCTTTCACGTGCCCTCGACGCGACTGTGGAAGAGATCTTCGCGATTGCTGACGAAACGTTGCCTCGGCCCGTTAGCGCAGATCTGCTTCATTCTGCTCCGGTGAACAAAGGCCAGCCGGTCCGCATCTGCCGAGTAAACAGAGAGTTGGTCGCTGTCCCCACTACGTGGCTACCGGCCTACCTGCCGCCAGCGGACGGAATAATCGAGTCACGGCGAGAACGAACTGTCCGAATTAGTACGGCTTTTGGATCTGCCGAAGACGGCAAGCGCCTATTGCTGGCCGGATGTGATCCGGCGCTTTCGCTGCTTCATGATGCGCTGCTGGGTTCGGGTGTTGAAATGATCGGCGTGCCGGTCGCAAGCCGCCGTGCTTTGCAATGGCTAAAACAGGGGAAAGTTCACGCCGCCGGCTCACATCTTCTGGACCGCGCGGCAGGAGAATACAACCTTCCGATTCTCCGCCGCTTTTTTCCGACGCGATCGATTCGAGTAATCACCTTTGCAAGTTGGGAGCAGGGATTAGTAATCGCGCGGAGAAACCCGAAAAGCATTCGATCTATCGCGGATCTTGCGGATCGGCGCGTGTGCGTGATCAATCGGGAAAAAGGCTCCGGCAGTCGAGATCTATTGGATTCCAGCCTGCACGAATTCGGTATCGCGCCTGCAGAAGTAAATGGTTATGATTCGATCGCAGCGGGGCACCTTGCCGCAGCACATGCCGTGGGCGCTGGTGAAGCCGACTGTTGCATCGCACCTCGATCTGCAGCGCGTTGCTTCGGCTTAGATTTCATTCCCTTGGCATTTGAGCGTTTCGATTTGACGTTTAGCCGGGCTGCGTTCGGCTCAGCCGCGGCTAAAGCTTTGATGGATGTCTTGCAACGCTCCAGCTTTAGAAAAAAACTTGAATCGATTGCCGGTTATGATGTAACCCACACCGGCGATATCGTGGTTTAGTACGTCTCTATCCGCCGAAGGTAGTCGATTGTTTCATTGTTCTTCGGCCACTTTTCTGAACAATGCTGCTGTGCTCGCCGCAAGCGACCATTTCCCATCATCAGACAATCGTCGGACCCATGGCTCTTGCAGCATCGCTTGTGCTGAATTTGCGAGTATATCCTGAACGCGCATGTTCAGAAACGACGTCTTTTCCGCCAGGGGTAATTCGCGCGCATACCAGGAAAGAAACCAATGCAGGCTCCAGATCGGTTCACCAGACGCCGGCACGAAGTGGCGCAGCAGTTCGAGATCGCGTGAAAATAATTGTTTTAGCCCGGAGCGGGTCGCATTGAAATAATGGTCTGGATAGCCGTGCTCCGGCTGTAGAAACGGAATGCAGCAGTACAATGTTCCACCCGGTTTCAGGACACGGACTAATTCGCGCGCGCAGCTAAACGGATCGGTGACATGCTCCAAAACGTTGAGCGATAACACGGCATCAAAGACCTCATTTTGAAACGGAAGCTTCTGATTTACCCCCAAAACATCCACGTTTGGAAATTCTTCCACCTCCAGGCAAATCACAGTTTCATCTACATACGGCCGCAGACCGGAGCCGCAGTCAAGTACTTTGCCCCCGTTTGAGCGCGCTTGTTCAACAACCGCTTTGGCGACCTCGTCATAGCTATGTGCCGATATGTTGTCCCAACCCGCGATCTGGAATTCCCGCTTAAATTTCTCGGGCAGAAAGTTGAACACCTTGCCGTGGTTTTCAAATGATGCCTGGCAAGCCTGACAATAAATTTTGTCGCCTTCAAACACAAGCGGGGTTGTTTGCGCATCGCAGCTCGGACACGCAAGGTGCTGTTTCAGCCATTCCCGCTTGGCGCCGCGTTTGTGTAAGGATGCTTCTGCAACCGCGGTATCCAGGGCCAGTAAACGCAATGGCTTCGAGGCAACCACGCGTCCGCTTGCAACCAACTGCAAGTTCTTGTCTTTCCCGTGTGCAGCCGGCGTCAGGGCGATCTCGTTCGTATCAACCACTGCTCGAAAACCCGTGACCGATTTTCCAAAAATCCGTTTTGCATCGGGCCGTTCAACCGGAACAAAAGTGAGCGTCACGCCGGCAAGTTGCAAAACAATTTCCTGATCATTTGATCGCGCAGCAACAAACCACCCCTGAATCGTATCTGCACTGTTTTCAACAACGCCGTTCGCCGGTTGGTCGACATGGAGAAGGTAAGGCTGAAATTGTAGAAAGGCGCGGGCCGCCAGCCGGCCGATGGGCGCTAGCCAGGCGATGTTTGCCATCCGGGCAAATATTGCACCGATTATCATTCCTGAAAATACGACAGTGTAGCGCGCCCGACAACAATCTTCTGACACACTTTGAGACTTTTTGACCCCTGCCCTTGCCAAATGATCACGAGCGAAAACGGTCGGTCACAGTTGTGAAATTTTGCTTAACTTGCTCCATTTCAGCGGGATAAGCCCGCTTTTTTTCATCCTGCAGTACGTGCCCGGAGTGCAATGATTATCAGCAGACGGCATGAGACTCGCGAGAGGGCCGCTGCAATAAAAGCTCAATAAACGCACCCATGAAAAAAACGTTGTCTCCGATAGTTCTTCTCATGTATTTCCTGGCTGCCCGCTGCTCGGGGCAGACCGTTACATCTGTGGCCCTCAGTTCCGGGAGCCCTACGCATGCAACAGCGAACATCACGTTCTCATACAGCGGTTCGCCCACGTCTTTCCGGTTTCGAGTTGCTGTTTCACCGGCCACTTGTACGGCCGGAACTGGAGGAAATTTTGTTGGCTCGACGAGCAGCATGTTTTCTATACGAGCGAATCCGCAACAGGCAAATGTGGATGGCCTCTCTCCCTCGACCAGTTACCAGGTCTGCCCGGAGATCACGGCAGACGGCTCGAATTGGCACGGCGGCATGGGCGTCAATTTCACAACTCTTGCCCAGCCGAAAACACATCCCGCATTACCGGTAGCGCCTGTCTCTTTCAACACTTCTTATCCCAATACGAGCGGATACACGACTTATAGCCTGAATAATTCGTGTGTCGATACAGCGAACGGCAATACCTTGCAGCAGGATCTCAATCTGGCGCTCGCCAATCAGTTGACAAACGGTTCCATTATCAGCATTGCAGCGGGCGCAATTTGTCGCGGTCAAATCAGCCTCACCCAGCACGCGGCAGACCTCGTTTCCGTAAATTCTACGCTCGTATGCCCAAGCACGGGAAGTGGATGTACTCAAAACTCCATACATATTGCGCATAACTTTGTTGAGGGCGATATTGCGGTATTTGGCAGTGACTACGGCGCACCTCCGTCCCCATTGCTACCGGGACAAAACTACTTCGTCCATGTCCTGGATGGGACACACTTTCAGCTCACATTTCCCTTGCCGTACTCCATGGGAGGGTCAGTTGTGGCATTGACAAACCAGGGCAGCGGCACGTGGTATTACTATCGCCGTCTCAATGTGACGCCCGGGCAGAACTACGGCCAGCGCGCGCTGAAATGGATCGTCATTCGGCCCTCCACGCCGGACTCGCAGTTTGTTCCGGAACATACCCGAATTCAGGGGCCACCAGATACAACCGGTCATCCCGCCCCACCGGCTAACTGGCTGCCAAAAATGTATACGTTGACTATGGCAAATCAGTACGCGGGATTTGCTGCGCTTAATCAGCTATTCATTTTGAGCAATCAGGACGGCAATGACGAGTCGATGAACGGGTATGTTCGCGTGGTCGGTGCGCGCTTCACCTTCGATCCGTCGCAAGATGCGAGTGGCGGCCAGCCGATACCCCATTATGCGCTCGTTACCAGCAGTCCATGGAATTCGGATTTCGTTGTGGACCGCTCATGGATGGATCCCCCGCCGCATCCCGACAAAAACTCTGGTCTGTTGCACTTCAACGGGACGAATATCGCGATGGTGGATTCCTATTCTGACAATTTCGACTACTACCATCCGATGTCTAGCGGAATGACCGTTTCGGTTGTAAATGGGAATCAATTCACGATATCTCCTGGAAAGTATACTTTCGGAGCCGGATCCGTGACGTTGACGTCGACAGTTACCATCAACACCAACGGCACATCTTCCTCGCAGCGGGAGTTCGGCTGGATTTATTTTGATGCGGCGGGCACGTTGTATGTGGCGCTACCTCCCGGAATTACTCCCGGTACGCCGGCGTGCAGCGGCTATACGCCGTGCAGGGTATTTACCGTTGACACTTCGCAGACCGGCTATTATGCCGTCGATTCGTCCTCCTCTCCAACCTTTCCCAACTCAGCTCCTGGAGCTGCGGGCCTTACTTACATGGTCGAGCCCGTTTATAGTAGCTCGAGCACGTGCACCGCTACTGCAGCGCTATTTCCGTCGCAATGGTACAGCCAGGCAACGGAGACTCCCGCTCAGTTCAGTAGCCCTTCAACACTATTCGATACAGCAACACGATTTTCTACGGACTCGGTACCGCCTTACATCTGTGGCATTCAGTTTTATAAGCCCGCGACTGACACAGCGGCCTCTCACACGGTGACGCTTTGGTCCGACTCGGGGGCCGTGTTGGCTCGGGCGGCGTCTGCAAGCGAACCCGCTTCGGGAAAAATATATGTTCCCTTTTCTACCCCATATTTAGCCACCGCCAAGACTTACTATCGTGCAGGTTATCAATTTAAAGCCTCCGATGCCCAGTGGGCCTACGCGTTCCAGAACTTCGATCCGAATGGGGGACTTACCGGGGCTGTTCACGCCAGCCAGTATGTAACCTCAAATAGCACTTACAACATTTCGGATGCTTGGCCCCGAACCATGAGCAACCGTCCGAGCGTTGCTTTTTACGCTGTGGTAGGGTTCGGTGCAAACGGACTCGACGGCGGAGTCGCACCATCTGATACCTACACCGACAGTTTCAACACCGAAGGCTGCCAGTGCATGGTAACCGGTAATGGACCAGGTCCATCGGTTTTCCTGGACAACTATACGGTCGGCAGCGGCAATGTATGGCATTTCGATGACAGCGGCGGCTACGCCTTGTCGCGCCATGACTACACGCTTACGCGAAATTGGTTTTATGCTCCATTGACATATATGTTCACTGCGGACGGAGCAAACCAAAGCTCGGACGGCATGAGGCACGGGCATCGGCACTCCTTGGAATGGAAACAGGGAAATTGCGGCGCAGTCGTGGGAAATATTTTCGACACCTCGTGGGTAGAAGACACCCCGTTCGGTGATCTATTTGAGGTCGGCGCGGTTAACGGGTCCTACGGTATATGCGGCGCCAGCAACCAAATTGTTTATGGCGGCGCGAGCGATTTCGATTTTCGTTCGAACACCTTTATGCATGCTGCGTCCGTTACGAGTGTATTCGGAATGAACTCTCCCTCGGCGCCTGCCCCTGCGCAGCGTTTCCGATTTACGAATAACCTCTTAGTTGATATCAGCGGTACATCATATTGTGCGTTAGGCGCCGGGTTTTGTTCGGCCTACAGCTATGGATCAGGTCTGATCTTTCAGAGCAAAGAGCTGGAAGATTTCACCATGAACCACAACACCATGGCGGGTAATAATGCCGGCAGCCGTCTCCCCATGCTGTTTCTGTCCTCGATTAATAATCAGGAAGGATTCAATATTCGTGACAACATTTTGTGGATTAATGGTTTGTCAGGCGGTCTGGACGGCATATCTGCCGATACTTGCGGGTTCACAAACGGCACGGATGCGAATTGCTGGGGAGCTGGAACCTGGTGTAAAGCGCTCGCTGGAATCGCAGCTTTCAATTGCGCCTATGTGAATTCGAGCTGGGTCAACAATCTGATGACTGGATCTGCTACCCAGGCACAGATTCAATCACTCTGGCCCAACAATGTTGTGCCGCCAAATCCATCCGATCTCAGTTCTATCGGGTGGTTTAGTTACACAAGTCCCTCTGCACTGGGTAACTACAATCTGCGCAATAGCTCTCGCTACATCTCGGGTGGCTCCAATCCCGCCTCGGACGGCTTTAATATCGGCGTGAATTATGAGCAGTTGCAGGCCGATCAGGGCTACGTGACGTTCGCCGGGGTGACGAATGTAACCAGTTCGGGCGCGCAAATAAACTTCGTCGCTCCCGATGCGCAGGCTTGCCCGGTAGATTACAGTCCCTCCGACCCGACGGTTACCGATAATTCTTTGGTGCGCGTTTCAGATACAGGTACAACCCGGACCAGAAACGTGTCCATTACTGGCTTGAGCAGCCATCAGATTTATTACTTCCGTATCAATTGTGCGGTGAATCAGCCGATGGGTCAATTCAAAACGCATTAGGCTGACATGTGCTGGCAGCTCCGCCACAGATCAAGGCGTCTTTACGGACGCAATTCGCTCGGCCACATCGGGCAACGCCGGAAATTCCGTATACGGCGTTGCCTGATACCAGTAAGCAACCGAATAATAATTGTCTGCGCGATCGTTTGCATGGCCGTGTTCAATGGTGTGCTTAAGGTATCGCGTGAAAGTGATCGGATTATCGGCATGCCAGCGGTAAAGACAATACCGCCCGCCCGTGTGCTCCGGATCTACAATCAGCGGAGCCCCGTTATAGAGATGCGCAAAAGGAACGGCTCCATCGCGGCCGCCGAAATCCCAGGCGCCGTTGAAGTAATCTTCTAATCCCGTGCCGTTGATGACCGGCTTCGATTCCTCATCGATAAAAATCATATCGTCGCCTTCGCCCATCCAGCCTTCTGAGTTCTGAATCACCCCGAGAGTCACTCCCATAAGATGGCCGCGGCCGCGCGTTTCGACAAAGACATAGTTATCTTGGCCGCTTAGATTCAGCTCGTTGGCCGTGTGGATCGCCCGGTTCGGCGCGCGTTGACGGTACTGTGCATGAAAGTACAAAGCATCTGCCGGCAAGGATGGCACCATCTGATAATCGATGTTCGAGTAAAAGGCGCTGACGGGCTCGCGCGCTTCATTCGTGACCGTCATCCGCGCAGCTCGGCGGAACGGCATCGAAAAGTAGCAATTCAGTGCTTTTACCGCGGAACAGTTTAGAAACGCCGAATCGTAGAGAAAGTATTGGCCGAGCGTTAAGCCGAAGAAATCCCCGACTGGCGTTTCAACGCTCGGTTTGGCGTTCTCATCCCAATAGATCCGCAGTACAATTTCCTTTAAATGATTTGGGCTGCGCGCTGCGATCGTGAACCATATATGCGTGATCACGCCGGGGCCGGCAGAGTTAAAAATCTCCTGCGTTCCCCCTGGCCCAATCTGCCACCGGTCAGCATTGCCGCCGCTGCGATCATAGCTGGACTGTTTCAGGCAGCGGTGCTGCTGCGCCCTCGTATAGGCGGGTATCGCTGCAGCGGCGCTATTGTCTTCTCGCCCGGCTTGTACCTTCGCATCGGCAGAGATGCCTGTCAGTGTCGCAAGGCTCAATAAACGGCCGATAAAGCCGCGCCGCGCAGAGTTTTTAACGGACATCCGAATCCTCCCCCAGAAAACCTGAACCTAAATTGATCACACACTTTTCAAATAGTCGTTGATCCACTTTTCCCAAGACGCCATCTTGGCAGCGTAACAATCCTGAGTCATCGCGGCGATCTCGCGATTGCCGCTCTCCGACAAACCGATGAACGAATACTCGACTCGCGCCTCGGTGGCATGATCCGCCCGTGCGGTGCAATCCACTTGAACACGAGCGACGTAGCGGCCCGGTTCCACCCGGTGATAAACAACATGATGCACCGTCATGTCGAGCTTTGTGATGACCCAAAGGGCTTCAGCGGTTTCGTTGCGTGTTCGAAAAATGAGTTCTTCCTGCCAGATCGCGCCTGGAGGATAAAGAAGCTCCGGATTCCAGCCCGGTACCCAGAGCTTCTCTCCCAAAGGAGAAAACAATTGAAACGTGTCGGAAACAGGCCCTGCAAGCTGAATTACGCCGCTCAGGATTTTAGAGTCTGCCGCGAAGCTGCTCATCAGTCCCATTCCGTGCCATTATGCACCGAAGCGTGTCCTGCGCGATCAGCAGTTCTTCATCGGTGCGAATGCAATATGCTGCCAGCGTGCTTGCATCCGTGCTGATCTGGCGGTCCGGAGGGTCGTTCGTATTATTTTTGCCGGTGTCGATGGTCAACCCGGCGAACTGGAGGCCGTCGCAGATGCGCGCGCGAATCTCTGGCGAATTTTCTCCGATACCGCCGGTGAACACGATTGCGTCTGCGCCACCCATCGCCCCGAGATAAGCCCCAATGTATTTGCGCACCCGATAACAAAACATCTCGATCGCAAGCTGGGCGCGTGCATCGTCGCGATGCTGCGCGAGATTGCGCATATCGCTGCTCCTTCCCGAAACGCCGAGCAGACCCGACTCTGTATTGAGCAGCTTCTCGACATCGTGCGCAGATAGATGCTCTTTTTCCGCGATAAACGCAACCACGGCCGGATCGAGATCTCCCGATCGCGTACCCATCACTAAGCCTTCGAGCGGTGTCATGCCCATGGACGTGTCAATTGACTTTCCCGCGCGGATGGCGGCAGCGGAGCACCCGTTTCCCAGGTGAAGTGAAATGATATTCGTCTGTTCCACCGGCACGTTGCGTAACTTTCGATAGCGCTGCGCCACGTACCGGTGTGATGTGCCGTGAAAGCCATAACGGCGGATGCGGTAGCTCTCATAAAGCCGGTAGGGAATGGCATACAAATAGGCGTGCTGCGGGAGCGTGTGATGAAAAGCGGTATCGAATACAGCTACCTGAGGTTTGTCAGGTCCGAAAAATGTGCGGGCGGCACGAATGCCCGCGACACTGGCTGGATTGTGGAGCGGAGCCAAATCCACGCACTCTTCTATCTGCTTCAGCACTTCATCATCGATGGCTACCGATTCGGAAAAGCGCTCCCCGCCATGCACGACCCGATGTCCGACCGCATCGATCTCGCCGGCATTCTTTGTTTCGTCGAGAATCCGTTTGAATGCATCATTGCCGAAATGCTCCACTTCTCCACGGCACAAGCGCTCCTGGCTCTCGTGTGCTATTTGAATTAGCTGAAATTTGAGACTGGAACTGCCGGCATTCAAGACCAGAACGTTCAAAACGGCCACTTCCAATTCGCGATCTCTGGTTTATCAACGCCGTTGGCGTAAGCGAACTCGCGGCATTGGATCTGCTGATCTTTAAACCGCTCTTTGGCGTGCGCGCCGGTACTTTGCAGGCGCGGTACGCGGTCAATCACGTCGATCGCAATGCTGAAGCGGTCTACCTGGTTCTGAATCGCCAGCTCCAGCGGTGTATCGATATTTCCTTTTTCCTTGTACCCGCGAACGTGCAGGTTGTCGTGATTCTTCCGCCTATACGCGAGCCGGTGAATCAGCCACGGATACGCATGGAAGTTGAAGATGATCGGTCTATTGGTGGTGAATAGTGAATCGAAATCGCGATCTGCCAATCCGTGCGGGTGCTCTGTGTTCGGCATGAGCCGGAAGAGATCCACTACATTGATGAATCTCAGCTTGATATCCGAAAATGTTTCGCGTAGCAGCGCGACGGCAGCCAATGCTTCCTGGGTCGGCACATCCCCGCAGCCAACCACAACCGCATCCGGATCTTCGCCCGCATCGGTGCTCGCCCACTCCCAAATGCCCAATCCTTTCGTGCAGTGCGTGATCGCCGATTCCATATCCAAATACTGCAAGTGCGACTGCTTGTCGATCACAATGACGTTTACATAATCGAGCGAGCGCAGGCAGTGATCCGCGACCGAAAGCAAACAGTTCACATCCGGTGGCAGATAGATGCGAGTGATCTCGGGACTCTTATTCGCAACCACATCCAAAAAGCCCGGGTCCTGATGCGTAAACCCGTTGTGATCCTGCCGCCAAACGGTTGACGTGATGAGCAGGTTCAAAGACGAAACGGGCGCGCGCCAGGGAAGGCGTTTGCTGATCTCCAGCCATTTCGCGTGTTGATTGAACATGGAGTCGATCACATGGACGAAGGCTTCATAGGTAGATAGAAGGCCGTGGCGGCCCGTCAGCAAATACGCTTCCAGCCAGCCTTCCAGTGTGTGTTCGCTGAGCATCTCCATAACGCGGCCATCCAGTGACAGCTCGGCGCCATCCTTGTCTTCCGGCAGATAATCCGCCATCCAGACTTTCTTTGTTGCTTCGTACACCGCTGTTAACTTATTCGAGGCGGTTTCATCAGGACCAAAAAGGCGGAAGTTGGTTGGGTTCTCGCGAATCACATCGCGCAACAGGCGGCCTAAGGGAACCGTGTTTTCGACAAAACTGTTTGCTGGTTTGCTCACTTCCGCGCGGTACTCGCGAAAATCCGGGATGCGCAGCCCGTGCCGCAAAAGCCCGCCGTTCGCCACCGGATTGGCGCTCATTCGCCGCGTTCCTTTGGGCGCCAGAGCTTTCAGCTTCGGGATAATGCGACCCGAATCATCGAACAATTCCTCCGGCTTGTAACTGCGTAACCACTTTTCAAGAACCTTCAGATGCTCGGGATTGTTGACCACGTCGGTCATGGGTACCTGATGCGCGCGCCAGGAGCCTTCCACTTTGTGGTGATCGATTTCAGCGGGCGCAGTCCAGCCCTTCGGCGTACGCATCACGATCATGGGCCAGCGCGGGCGCTGCGCTTTGCCAGTCCGGCGCGCTTCGTTTTGAATCTGCTGAATTTGCTTGATGCAATGTTCCAAAGTGGCCGCGATGGCCTGATGCATGCTGTTGCGCTCGGAGCCTTCTACAAAATACGGCTCATAACCGTAACCGCGAAACAGTTGCTCCAGCTCCTGGCAACTGATGCGCGCGAGGATCGTCGGATTGTTGATCTTGTATCCGTTTAGATGCAGGACCGGCAACACCGTGCCGTCGCGAATCGGATTCAGAAACTTGTTGGAGTGCCAGGAGGTTGCGAGCGGTCCTGTTTCCGCTTCCCCATCGCCCACGATGACGACGCTAATCAGGTCCGGATTGTCCAGAACGCTGCCGTAGCCGTGCGACAGGCTATAGCCCAACTCGCCGCCTTCGTGTATTGAGCCGGGCGTCTCCGGGGTGCAGTGGCTTCCGATGCCGCCGGGAAATGAAAACTGGCGGAAAAAATGACAGAGGCCTTCTTCGTCTTCACTGTTTTCCGGATAGATCTCCGAATAAGTTCCTTCGAGATACGCATTCGACAATACAGCGGGCGCGCCGTGGCCCGGTCCGGCGAGAAAGATCATGTTGAGGTCATACAGCCGGATCAGCCGGTTCAAATGCACGTAAACGAAACTCATGCCCGGATCGGAACCCCAGTGCCCCAGCAGCCGGATCTTCACGTCTTCCGGGCGTAACGGGCGCCGCAGCAGCGGGTTATCGCGCAGGTAAATCATTCCGAGACACATATAAAGGCTGGCCCGGAAATAAGCATCCATGTCACTCAGCTCGTCTGGTTTTAGCGGGGTGCCTGGAATGGTAGAGCGTGCCGGCCCGAATGCACTGATGTTGTCTTGCGTTTCCGACATGTGAACTACGATGGTATCGACCTTGAGAACACAGCGGCGATCGGGAATTTGGAAGAGCGTGGCGGCCGGGGCATTTGGAGGACTCGCCGGTGGCATCGCCATGAGCGGTTATCAGGCGCTTGTGAATGCCGCGGCGAAAGCTATTGCAGGCAGGCCGGCGCTGAATCAGGACGAGGAGGCGACCGCCGGGGCAGCCAAGGCCATCTCGCGGGTTGCCTTCCAGCATGAACTCACGAAGGAAGAAACGAACCGGGCCGTGCCGGCGCTTCAATGCTCGGTGGGTTTGGCATTCGGCGCGCTCTACGGACTGCTTGCGGACCGCGCGCCACAGTGCACGGCCGGGAAAGGGACGGCCTATGGAGCCGCGATCTGGCTGGCCGGCGATGAGTTCGTGGTGCCGGTTTTCGGCCTGGCTGAGGGGCCCGCGCAGGCGAGCGTGCCGGCCCATCTGAACGCGCTCGGATCACACCTGATTTATGGTCTTGTCACCGACCTGACCCGAAGCTGGGCGCTTAAATCCCTTTAGCTGGTCCGAAGCCAAATTTAGCCAGGATGGGCTGGGCGGCGGGCGAGAGCAGGAAATCCAGGAACTGCTGAGCGGCTTCCCGGTTACGGGTTCCGGCGATGATCCCGGCTTTTTGGACGATGGGGTCGTGCCAGGCAGCCGGGATGATCTGGGCCGGTTTGCCCTGAAGCAGCGAGTGTGAGGTAAGGACAGCATCGGCATTGCCGCTTTCGAAAAGCTGAAGCGCTTGGCGGACGTTTTCGCCGTAGACGACCTTCGGCTGGACGGCTTTCCAAATGCCGGCGTGTTCGAGCGCCTGCCGGGCCGCCAGCCCGTAGGGGGCAAGCTGCGGATTGGGCAATGCGACGAAACGAACCCAATTTGCAGTTAACTCATTTATATCGTGAGACTTGCCGTCCTTCCAGAGCAGCCCGACCTGGCCCGCAGCATAGGCCCGTACGGAAAGGGGTTCGATTTTTCGTTTTGCTGCGAGTTCGTCAACGAACTGGGCGTTGGCGGAGAGAAAGACATCATACGGAGCGGCGTGGGCAATCTGCTGGGCGAGCGTGGCGCTAGCTCCCGTGACCCAGCGAAGCCGAATCGGGTTCGTTTTTTCAAATGTCTGCTGGAGAAGGGGTTCGGCCGGGCTGAGGTCGGCGGCGGCGGCAACCATGAGGGCGGTTTGGGCGGTGCAGATGTGAGTGCTCACCGCAAATAAAATTGGCAGAAAACTTGACAATCGTACACTCATATCCGATACTGAAAGTGTGCTAAAAATAGCCAAGACGCAGGACGCTTGGCGGAGGATTAACTACACATGAGTAAGATTATCGGAATCGATCTGGGAACTACCAACTCCGTTGTTGCGGTGATGGAAGGCGGCCAACCGGCTGTCATTCCCAACCAGGAAGGCGGCCGAACGACGCCGTCGGTTGTTGGGTTTACCAAGAGCGGAGAGCGGCTGGTCGGGCAGGTTGCGAAGCGCCAGGCTGTGACGAACCCGGAAAACACGGTTTATTCGATTAAGCGGTTCATGGGGCGCCGCTTCAACGAAGTCAGCGAAGAGATGAAGCTGGTCCCCTACAAGGTGGTTGCCGGGGAAAACGGCGACGCGCGGGTGGAGATTCAGGGAAAGAAGTATTCGCCGCCTGAGATTTCGGCAATGATTCTGACGAAGCTGAAGGAAGCCGCGGAAGCCTATTTGGGCGAGAAGGTCACCAAAGCCGTGATTACCGTTCCGGCGTACTTCAATGACGCGCAGCGGCAGGCGACCAAAGATGCCGGGCAGATTGCCGGCCTCGAGGTGATGCGCATCATCAACGAGCCCACGGCGGCCGCGCTGGCCTACGGTCTGGATAAGAAGAAGGATGAGACCATTGCCGTCTACGACTTTGGCGGCGGCACGTTCGATATCTCGATTCTGGAAGTAGGCGATGGCGTGGTCGAGGTGAAATCGACCAATGGCGACACGCACCTGGGCGGTGACAACATCGACCAGCGGATTATCGACTGGCTGATTCAGGAATTCAAAAAAGATCAGGGCATTGATGTTTCGAAAGATCAGATGGCTTTGCAGCGGCTGAAAGAAGCGGCTGAGAAAGCGAAGATCGAGCTTTCGACATTGCTCGAGACAGAGATCAATCTGCCGTTCCTGACGGCGGATGCCACCGGGCCGAAGCACCTGAGCATCAAGCTGACCCGGGCGCGTTTTGAGCAGATGGTGGATGACATTCTGCAGCGCTCGGTCGGGCCTTGCAAACAGGCATTGCAGGATGCGGGCGTTACGCCGAATGACATCGACGAAGTGGTTCTGGTCGGTGGGTCGACGCGTATTCCGAAGGTGCAGCAGATTGTCCGCAGTCTGTTCGGTAAAGAGCCGAACAAGAGCGTGAACCCGGACGAAGTTGTGGCTGTGGGCGCGGCGGTTCAGGGTGGCGTACTCGGCGGCGAAGTGAAAGACGTGCTGTTGCTGGATGTGACGCCGCTTTCGCTCGGCATTGAGACCCTGGGCGGCGTGTTCACCAAGCTGATTGAGCGCAACACGACCATTCCGACGCGCAAGAGCGAAGTGTTCTCGACCGCGGCGGACAACCAGACGTCGGTCGAGATTAAGGTGTACCAGGGCGAACGCGCAATGGCTCGGGACAACCGGCTGCTGGGCGTCTTCCAACTGGTAGGTATCCCGCCGGCTCCGCGCGGCATACCGCAAATCGAAGTGACGTTCGACATCGACGCGAACGGCATCCTCAATGTGACCGCGAAGGACCGGGCGACCAACAACGAACAGAAGATCACCATTACCTCTTCTTCGGGCTTAAGCAAGGACGAAGTCGAGAAGATGGCGCGCGATGCTGAATCGCATTCGGCCGAAGACCGCAAGAAGAAAGAAGAGATCGAAGCCCGCAACCGGGCCGACGCGATGGTCTACAACGTCGAAAAGATGTTGCGCGAGCATCGTGACAAGATTTCGGAAGCGGACGCGAAGCAGGTTGAAGCGGCGGTTGAGGACGTCAAGAAGGCAATGGCCGAAGGCGGGCTCGACAAGATCAACGCGGCAACCGATAAGTTAACGACGGCCAGCCACAAGTTGGCGGAGGCGATGTACAAATCGCAGAGTGCAGCCGGTCCGAACGGCGCCGCCGGTGCGGGAGCCGCTGCCGACGGTGCGCAGGGCGCGCAGCAACAGCAGCAGCCGAAAGACAACGTTGTGGACGCGGAGTTCGTCGACGTGGAAGACAAGAAGTAAGAAGCCGGAAGCAATAAGCCGGAAGTACGAAGGGAAGCGGCGGTCTCCAGGAAATTGAGGCCGCCGTTTTTCGAATGGAATAAAAAATGCCTTCTGCAACCAAACAGGACTATTACCAGACACTCGGGGTGAACCGTAACGCGGATACCGAAGAGATTCGGAAGTCCTATCGGAAGCTGGCGCGGAAATATCATCCGGATCTGAATCCGGGCGATAAAGCGGCTGAAGAGCGGTTCAAGAAAGTTCAGGAAGCCTACGATGTTTTAAGCGACGACGAGAAGCGGAAGGTCTACGATCAATACGGTTTTTACTCGCCGAATATTCCGCCGAACGGTGCGCCAGGCGGTGGCCCGGGAGGCGGCCCGAATTTCAGTGGATTTGATTTCAGCGAATTCATGCGCCAGCAGCAGCGGCAAGGTGGCGGGGGCGCGGCTGAAAATGAAGGATTCCGTTTTCGCGACATTTTCAGCGATCTGTTCGGCGGTAGCCGCGCACGCGCGACAACGCCCGAACCGGAGCGCGGCGCCGATCTCGAATACGGGCTGAATGTCGATTTCTGGCAGGCTATTCGCGGGACACAGGTGAAACTGAATATCCGGCGCCAGGAGACTTGCGAGACGTGTCATGGCACGGGATCGGCCGGCAGTAATGTTGCGGTTTGCCCGGAGTGCGACGGCACGGGAACGGTGACGCAGATGGCCGGCGCCATGAAATTCAATTTGAGTTGTCCGCGCTGCGGAGGATCGGGACGGCTGAAGAATACCTGCCCGACGTGCCGGGGTGAGGGAACGGTCTCGCGTCCGGAGACGGTGGAAGTTCGCATCCCCGCGGGGGTTGCTTCGGGGTCACGCTTGCGTGTCGCCGGAAAGGGCAATGCGGGCGTGGCAGGCGGGCCGCCCGGCGATCTGTATATTACGGTGCGGGTCGAAGAGCATCCGTTTTTCAAGCGCTCCGGCGACAACATTGAAGTGCAGATCCCGCTCAGCGTCAGTGAGGCGGGGCTGGGCGCGAAGATCGAGGTGCCCACAATTGACGGGCGCGCGCTGCTAAAAATCCCGCAGGGAACCCAGAATGGGCAGAAGTTCCGGCTGCGCGAAAAAGGCGTTTTCAACAGCCGGAAGAATACGCGCGGGGACGAAATTGTGGAGGTGGTGCTGCGCGCTCCGGATATCCACGATGAACGGACGCGCGAGCTGTTGCGTGAACTGGCGCAGGTCCAAAAGGAAGATGTGCGATCGGAGATTTGGAGCAAGGTGCAGACTCCCGCTGCTTAGGTGAAGTATGACGAAGAGCAAAAACAAAGCGGCATACATGATTTCGGCAGTGGCCGAGCAATACTCGATCCATCCGCAGACGCTGCGGCTGTACGAGCGCGAGGGCTTATTGGCGCCGTCGCGCAGCGAAGGAAATACGCGCCTCTATACGGATGAAGACCTGGAGCGGCTGGAAGTGATTTTGAAGCTCACGCGCGAGTTGGGCGTGAACCTGGCCGGCGTCGAGATCATCCTGAACATGCGCGAAAAGATGGAAGCGATGCAGCGGCAGATTCAGGAGTTCATTGGAACCTTGAATCAGGAGCTATCGCAGCGCGCGGCGCAGCGGCCCGTTGAACAGGGAAATTCTTTGATGCCGGTGATTCAGATCAATTCAGTGACACGGCAGAGCGCGGAAAATCCAAAGCGGAGCGGGGAAGGCAAGCGCCGCGCGCGATAAGATACGCGACATTACTAAGTCTTTTTCAAAACTTCCCACAGAGAAACCAACGCTGCTGTTCTCGTCGGGATTAAAGCCATCACAACGGAAAGGGCGAAGCAGGCGGCGGAGATCGCAATCGCGTGGGCTGTGGACCATGTCAAGTCCCCAAGCAGTTCGCTCGATATATGCCTTCCTAACAACACCCATAACGGCGCAGATAAGATGAGGCCGATAACAGCGCTCCATGCCGCGCGGCCGATGACCATCTTTCTGATCGAGAAAAGGGACGCCCCAACACAGATTCTGATGGCCAGCTCACGGCGCCTGGCGGCGATGAAATAGGTCAGAGAAGCGTAAAGGCCCAGGTAAGAAACAATCGCCATCCCCAGCGCGCCCCGGCCAGCGCGACATAGCTCCGTTGTGCTTCTCTCCGGAATGCCGCCTTGGTCATTTCACCTGCATCGTAAACGCCTTGGACGCTCATGCCCGGGAGTTGAGCCGTCACCTGCGGCTCGATCGCTGTTCTAAACGCATTCGGCGATAATCTGCCCCTGACAACAAGATTTGGAGTGAAGTCCATCAGCCCGTTCGAGTAGAAAGAGCGATAGATGGACGGGAGCGCTGCCGTGGTGTGCTCTGGTGAGCGCATGTCCTGGACAATTCCAACTACGAATGCGGGCTGCACATGGGAAGGGAGGCCGCTGAAGGTTGGAAATATAAGATTCACCGGGCGGTTCAAAGGGTCCTGATTCGGCCAAAGCTCTCGCGCCAGTGCGTCATTGATCACTACTTCGCGCCCGTTTCCGTGCGGAGAAAAACCTCTCCCGCGGACAATTCCCGTTCCCATGGTTTTGAAAAAGCCCGGACTGACGATGTGCTCGCGGACCTGTGCGGTGCTGCTAATCCGGTGCCGTCGCCGCGCGCAATAGATGGCGGTGCGCCTTTCTCTCTTTCGAATGGCGTAGCGGATGTGTACGCCGCATTATCGACGCCCGGGACTCTTTCCACCAGCCGGATCAGAGTAGCCAAGCCCATCGTGAGCGGGGAAATGCCACCACCCGAAACCGCAATGGTCAAAGTTCTACCGGACGGTCCGATCCGTACCAGATACAGCCCCTCCGGGTTGTAGCCAAGCGGTTGCCGAATGTCCCGAAGAAGCGACGTCGCAATCATGCCCGCCAGGAGCCATGTGCCCGTGGTCAAAGCAATTTCCAAAACCACCGCTATTTGCATGTAGAGGCTCGCCCGCTTCGATCCAGTTCTCGTAGAACCGCTATCGTGCGAAAAGCTTTCTCGTAGCAGGCTGAGCATCGGAGCCAAAGATATAGCGAGCGTGAGTAAAAGAGCAAACGGGAATTGCGCCACATAAGCAAACGCAGCGGCTTGCCACGTCGCTTGTCCTGCTTGTCCATAGAAACCTGGCATGCGGGCGACGATCGCGATGCCCGCCCCGAGAACGAGGCCGGCGCAAAAGAGTCCCAGCGCTACCAAAGCGGCTGGCCCGGCTACCGATTCGGCAGCAAGGCGGAAGCTATCGGCGCCCAGAACTCTTTTCAACCTGATCTGCTCCGCATCCCGCGGCATCCGCGCTAAAAGCAAAAGAGCGAAATTAAGGCTGCTGATTATCGTGAATGTTAGGCAAAGTGCAAGGCCCAGGCGCAGGCGCTTGCGATAGTTTTCGTCGCGCACCGGCTCGGCCGTTAAGCCCGGCGATACATGAAGGAGCGCTCCGCCGGGGTTTGCCGTCTGGAGCGCGCCGGTCAGGCGTCTTGTGAGCGCTGGTGAAGTGGCGTGCTGAGAGCCGGCCAACGCGTAGAAGGCGGCGATTGTCTTCCAGGCGCTTTCGTCCGAAAAATCCTTTGACGGCGGATTGAGAAGCAACGGAATCACAGCGGTGGCAGGCACCCAGATATCCGCGTGTTCCCCAAACATCCCATCAAAACCGGGTGGAGCCACCCCGACCACCTGATACGGCAGTGCTGCGATAACGATGCTTCGCCCCAGGATCTTGTCCCAGGATCCGAAGTTATCAACGGCGAAGCGAGCGTTAAGAATCGCCACCCGCCTCCCGCTCAGGTCCTGTTCTGACGTTACATACGTCGTTATCAGCCAACTAACAACCAATTACTTTGCTCCGGGAGCGGATAAGCCCGGGGGGACCGCGACACTTACATCAATCGTGCTTGGAAAGAAGGGCACTATAAACGGCAATACTCGGGAGGACAATTTGGATGTCTTTTATATATTTGACGGAAAAACACTTCAGAGATCGCAAAAGGTGGTCAACGTCAGACTGGATCAAGGACAAAATCAAACAGCCACTGATGATTTACTGCAGCAAATTATCAGCGCAAAATTGGCAAAAAAGGAGGCCCAACGATGAACGCTGACCCCTGTTGTGCTGGCGCTTGTGCCGTCGGATGCCTTGAGCTAATTGAAGTACTCCCAGCATATGCCCTCTGTCTTGCGTCCTGTTATGCAACGCTGTGCGGCGACCCACCAGACCAATCTCCTGTCAGGCTCCCTAATTACCATTCGGATTGCCGATGCACTCAGAAGTCGGCTCCCGTGAAGCACGCCTCAACGACTGCGCTATCTAAATAAATTCTTCAGCCGAGTCATCCATCAAACTTTTTGTTCGATTTACAGCCTGAAGGCTGACGAAGAAAGCGGCGACAGTTTGGAGCGGTACGGTCGACTTTCGTGCCAATTCCTCTTGACGCCGCTTTGAAACAATCGCCGTCGTTTCTTGCGCCTGCTCCTCAACGCTCATGGCTTCGATGATTGCTAATACATTATTATAATATTCTCCTTGCGCTTCTCTTCTTTCCAGCAAACGCAAGCGCAGAGCGCCAAATGTCCCTGATCGCATCATGCTCAAGATTGTAATCCCTACGCCTCTCTGTGGAGCCCACGGCCAGGTTTCATCGTGATCGTGTGAAATGTTTATTGCACGGCGCTTGATTTTTGTAATCGTTATAGTTGTGTTGAATTGCAGCGGAGTTCCTGCTTTGTACTGGCGGGTAAATCAGGCGTGGGTTCGTGCTCACGAAGATTTTCTTGCCAGTGACTCTTTGAGAGGCCGCGGAAGTATGTCCCCAGACGAGGCAGCGGCCGCAGCCTATGTTGCATCACACTTTCGTAGCTATGGTTTACAAACGGCACCGCACCTTAACGGGTTCATTCAGCGAGCTAATGTTCGGCCCACACGGCTTGCAGGTTCAACACTAAAAATAGGCAATGTCACGCTTGAACACGGAGATTTTTACGTCCTGGTTAGTAATGGGACGTCCGTTATTGATGCTAGGACACAGCGATTGCGAGGTGCTGCTCGGAACAAAAAGATTTGTTCGAAAGCAGTGCTGCTGGCGTGGGATTTAGCCAATCTCGATCCCAGGCAAATACGGGCCAAACACGTCAAGGCAATATTAATCGGTAGCAATCAAAAGTTTGATTTTCAATCATACCTGAACCCTGCGTTCAGTATGTTATCTGGCCTTCCAGTGGAAGGAGAAGCTAATATCGTCGTATTAACATCTAGAGCAATCCAGACCTTGAACGCGATGCCAGATGGCGCGCCAGTATCTCTAACTATAGAGTCATATCAATTTACGTTAAATGCGGTTGGGTTTCTCCATGGTACAGATCCGGACGCTGGTGCAGTCATCATTAGCGCACATCTGGACCATTTAGGTGTTGGAAAACCAGACGACAAAAATGACAGAATCTATAACGGCGCTGATGACGACGCCTCCGGCGTCGTCGCAGTTATGGAACTGGCTCACGCATTCAGGGCATTTCCAAAGCCTCGCCGGTCGCTTCTATTCGTCTGTTACGGCGCTGAGGAGTTACACGGCCTGGGCGTAAAATAACTTTATCAATAATCCACCTATTTCACTGAACAATGTTGTGGCTAACATCGAGTTCGAGATGATAGGAGCTCAAGATCCCAAGTTACCACCGGGCTGGTTACTGTTGACAGGCTGGGATCACTCAAGTCTTGGGCGCGCTCTTCTTGCGCACGGAGCAAAAATTGTCCCAGATCCTTACCCGGAAATGCGACTTTGTGAGCGCTCAGATAGCTATTTTTTCGCGTCAAAGGGCATAGCGGCGCATACGGTGGTAGGTTGGCCCGCTCCTTATTTCTATCATCAGCCCAATGACGATATTGCCCATTTGGATGTAGCGTTTCTGATCTCAGTAATTCAATCAATGATCGAGCCAATACGCTGGCTAGCTAATAGCAACTTCATTCCTAAGTAACGCGGATATTGGTGATGGCTGGCCAGTTTCAGTCCGCTCGCGTTTATCAGGATTACTGGCTTCAGGGCTCTTTTAATAATGGTGTGTGGAGCAAGCCCGTAACCCACTCAGATCCGGTCCTGAATGCCGTCGGCCAAACTCGAAACTATGGTGTTGGAACTCCTGCAAATGGATCGACCCCTGTCGGCCCGCCGATGAAGATAACGTGGCTGATCGGGGTCAAGTATTTTTTCACGTTGGGAACAACTATTTTTCCCGCCTGACTGGGACAAGGATGTTTTGGGGATGCTGTGATATCACCGGGTCGGCGGCGTTGCGTTATAGATCGTCCTAGCGCGTCACTTTTCCAGACAAAGTTATCGAGGCGCAGGGAAACGCTATGCTGGTCATGCCTGAGAGGAGGATAGACATCTGAGGTCTCCTGTCAAGCCCCTGCGGGTGCAATTTTGCTGAAGCCTGCGACTTTTTTCCACTCGAGTTCCACAACTGCAGTCGTGATCGGCTGACTCGTCCGGCGCGCTGCCAAGGCTCGTTGGTAGACTGCCTCGTCGTACGGCTTGCGATCCTTCCAGCAACGAAAAGGATACGAATCCACTTGAAGGCGAGTGAACGGATCGCTGTATTCCGTCGCTTTCCTTTTGCACGCTGCTGCTCATAATACTCGCGCGCCCAGTCTGAGTACGCGATCGAATGGAGTGCCCACTCGTGAAATGTTTGGCGGAGGAACTTCGGGCATGCCCAGCGCCAGTGCACCCAATGTTGCTTGCCGCTGTATCGCTGGAGCTCGGCGGCGCTTTGATATCGTTCACGCTGGCTTCCCAGCGCAGCAATCAGTCTCGGCGCCATAGCCGGACCGGCACCCGGAAGAGATTTGACCAGCGCGTAATCGGGGTGCGCTCGGGCAAGCTCGTCGATCTTCTTGTCGTAAGTAGCAATCGTCACCAGAAGTTGCTTCAGGAGACCTGCCCACGCGACGGTCGCGACCGTCACGCGCCAAGACCTCTTCTTTTAAACCGCCGAAATATGTTTCCGAGTGATAGGCGGCGTCGTAGCAACTCCGGCACAAACTGCCGCTGCACAGCTCTTCATACCCACAGACGAGGCAATGCAGAAAACGCTGACGCGAGCGCTTCGGCCAGGGCACCTTCCGAACTGGCGTGCTGGCGCGCATCCGCATTTTAAATCAAGAAGTCGTTCAGTAGAAGACGCTACTTCTCACCCGCTGTATTCCGGTCTCTCTGCTGTTCCGCTGCGGATGAAGAGGTTCTGAGCTGGTGTTTACGAGTCTGCTTTGTTTGCGCCGGTGCGGGTTGCGGTGGATGCTTCACGGTGTCATTCATCTGCTCAATTTGCTGCTGTAGAGCGGTGATCGCCTCGGCCATTTGACTCTGTTTTCGCGCCTGCCATTGCACGCCCAGGAATCCTCCCACCAAGCAGCAACAGGATGATGGCGGTTGCAAACCAATACCATTCGACTCGCTTGAGCTTCTGGGTGAGCTTTGCGTTCTTCTCGTCGAGGGAGCTTGCCTTGCTGAGTAACTTGTTCGTTTGCTCCTCCACCTTGCCGGCCTGCGTCGCGAGTTGGTCGATGAGATTCCCGTAGCGCTCCGAGATCGGTTTAATCGCGGCATCGAGAGCACCCGCAACACGCCTTAAATCAGCAGTCGCCGCAATCAGGAAACCCTTCGTTTCCTCGATACCGGTCGCGGCGAGTTGCTGCCGAAAGGCCTCGCCCATGCTTTTGGCAATCTCGGCCGGTTTGACACCGGCGGCGATTTCGTCCGGCAGTTTGCTCAGCCGGTGGGTCAGCTTGTCGTAATAGTCAGCCTGCTGTTTCACCAGCTCGTTGAGCTTGCTATACGACTTGGCGAGCAGCTCGCGAAACTGCTGCCGCTCGGAGGCGATCTCTTCCGGCAGGCCGCGGCCAATCAGCGTGAGATAACCCAGCAGAAACGCAATACGCGCGATTTCATCGGTCGGCGGTACCGACTCGATCCACGCGATGAGCTCCGCATAATGGTCGCGGTGTTTGGGATCGATCAGTTGCGCGGCCAATTGCTTCAAGGGCTGGGTCGAGCCGCCATTGAGCGATAGCTGCTGCTCTCTCATAGCAGCAGCCGGTCTCTCACCCGGTCGAACTCGCTGAACAGATGCCGGCGATACGCCTGGGCGCGCAACACCACGGTGGTCTGCTGCAGCTCGGGCACCTTCACCTGGCGCGCCGCGGCCTGGCCGAGCGTAACGCCATGCTGCCGCGCCGGGTTCTCGAACTTCGGCAGCCGGTACTGCATGGTGATCTCCGCCGGCTGAAAGATTTTGCGGAACTCGCTGGCCTGCGCGCTGCGCTCCCAGTAGGTAAAATCCGCCGGCTCGGTGAGCGCGTTTTTCACGATCACGTAGTCCACCCGGTGCTGCAGCTGGCTGGCCCAGGTCAGCACGCTTTCGACGCTCGCCGGATCGGGCGTGATGATGCCGATCGCCGTAAACGCAACGCCGATTCTCGAAATCTCTGCCGGCAGCAAGCGCGCCGGTAAATACGGCAAAGAATTGTCTCGAAACAGCCGCTACAGAAACGCTTTCTTTGCGCTCGCCGACGGAAGCCTCACACGGAATTTCCCGGCTGTATGCGGCAAACCGCACGTAAGGGAGAGGGCCTTGTGCCACGCGCTGAAATTCGTTCCAACTGATTGGGAAGGAACCGCCGTCTTGCGTCGCCTCGGCCACCGTAGCGTATCCCATGCTTTTCATGCCCGGGTAGACCAACGACGAGAGTGTCTTCAGAAAAGCCAGCGCCAGGGCGGACGTACCCATGCCCAACGCCAGTATCGTGACCGCCAAAATGGTAAAAAGCGGATTTGTTCGGCAGAAGCGGCGTGCCTCGCGCCAGATCATGAAGAACAAGATACTCCTCCGGTCATCCAGGGGAGTCCGGGCGCAAGACTCGAATCGTGAGCAGAGACGCCCGAGCCAGGAGCATTTTGGGTATTTTTTTGGAGGGTGGCCTGGCGGGGCGCGTGAGCAAGTATGAAGTTCCTACTCTTTGGATCTGCATTTCTTCTCTCGATGACATTGGCCCACGCCCAAGTCAGGCCAACCGCGTTTGAGGCCTACGCCCAAAGCCCCACGGCCAAAACGGTCTGGTCGAACGAAGCCGGGCGCCTTACCAGCACAGAAGCAACCTTGGTCGTTACGGCTGTTGTTATACAGGATGCGATGCGCACTCCATCCGGGATGAAAGGATTGCGGCTGGACCTTTCGACTACGGACGGGAGCGATCGAGTGTACATCGCTGCGCATGACGTGCCTTCCGTAAAGCAAGGTTTCGATGAAATATCCGCGAACGTAGCACTATTTAAGGGGCTTGGCGTGTCGTCTACTTACATCGGCGCTGCTCAGTTTTGGCATCCGGACCGTACGAATTTGGTGCACACGACTAGCGCCTCCTTTCATACAGGGTCAGCCCCTGGCATCACATTATCGACTTATGGCCCTCTGAGGTTTCGATTTCCAGGACACACGGCCAGCGAATTCAGCGCTTTATTTCAGTCCGCACTAACGACGCTGAATCGTGATGAAAGCGGAGGCTATAGGTAGATTGATGTTCGATCGGTCTGCCCTCAGATAGGTCTGCCTGACCAGTTGCTCAACTTAGATTTCAAAGGTTTTGATCGCCGCGTAATACGTATTGCTCGCCTTGTCCTCGTGCACATCAGTCAACGTGAACCCATGATCCCCGAGAATGCGACGGTAATTCTCGATGCTAAAGGAAAAGTATCGAAAGGCGACGCTATTCATCACGCCTTCTTTACCCTCGAAGTCATCGGCATCGCCAGACGTGAATAGAAAGGGCGCACCTATCTTAAGCACGCGCGAGACGCTGGCGATTGCCCGGATCTGATCCTGGCAGCTTAGGTGGAACATGACTCCCCACGCGATCGCGGCATCAAAAGCGCGATCGGCGAATGGACAAGCTTCCACAACACCTCGGATGACCGGCGCCTCGGGACAGTTATTTCGAAAGCGTTCAAGCATGGCGCTAGAGCTGTCGAGCCCAATCACCAGATGACCGGCGCGTAGCAAGGCGCGCGTGATTGGGATGCCATTGCCACAGCCAATATCGAGAATGCGCGAGCCGGGCGGGATGGAGGAGGCCAGCGCTATCGTTTCCGGTATGCCTGTCTGGTCGATGCGCTCAGACGCATACCAGTCCGCGATTAAATCGTATTCACGCACTCGCCAGACGCTCCAAGGAAGTCTACAATGCTGCGCGGTTCTGATCCGGTTGCACGAACGATGCGGGCTTCGGACCCCCTCCGGAGGTAGACCGCCCGTTGAGAGCCTGTGACGGGCTTTCATCGGTGGCCGGGCTGAGTCGCGATCTGAACTGGCAGATCTACCTTTATCTACACCCGTACCGCCCGCAGCCGCTCCAAAAATTCCAGCGGCACGCGAAGATTGCCGCGCAGTCCCGTTCCCAGCGCCACGTTCGGTTTCGGTGCGCCGTGGAAATCGGATCCGCCCGTCGGCACTAAATCGAGTTCTTCAGC
>JAJPJN010000171.1 GCA_021324185.1 Terriglobia bacterium
AGCTGACCGGACCGGGAGCTGTCTTCGTGCATGCCGGCGGCGACCACGTCGATTTCACGCTCGCGCCCGGAGAGATGCTGCAAGTGCAGGCCGGCCACCTGGTTGCATTTGAGCCGACCGTGAATTACGACATTCAGATGGTTGGCAGCATTCGCACCGCTATCTTCGGCGGTGAAGGATTGTTTCTGACCACGTTGACCGGCCCGGGCCGCGTCATTCTGCAGAGCATGACTCTCGAGCGTCTACGGCATGAGCTTGCGCCCGCTGAGCATCGTGGCGCCGGCCAGGAGCAAGTGAATCCGCTGGGAGCCATTGCGAGCGGCAACTGGGGAAGCTTTTTCGGGTCGGACGAATAAGGACCGGGGCTTATTGCCTGGTCCACTCGGCCGTATCCGCGGACGATTTACCCGCGGGTGTCTCTAACAGGAGCTGCGCCGTCACATGCACACTGCTGTTTTGATACTCGACCGATCCAAGTCTGAGATCATCCAGTCCCAATTCGAGCTCGGAATGATTGGCTCCGTCGTTAATCATCAAAGTCGCTCCCCTGGCCTGATTCAGTTCGTTTGCTGAATGGTTCCAGGAGATGCGCAGCAGATGGCCATCCGGCGTGATGGCCAGATGAAGCTGGCTTCCGGAGTTGAACCAGCGGGGGCTGGTTGCCTGCCTGGCAAATGACCACATCAGGGCGCAGGCAACGATCGCAATGACAACCAGCGCAGCGATTTTCAGATAGACCGAAAGCTGGGCTTTGTCGACTTTCTTTTCCGCTGGTGGCGGCTCGGCCGGCTGCGTTTCGGCAGGAACCTCCGGAAGCGCCTTGAACTCGTTTTCGTCAAACTCGAACTCGCGCACGGACGGCTCTTCGGGGAGCTGTCCATTGCTTGCGATGAAGAAGGCAGCCGTATGCGGCGCCTGCGCCTGAATCAGCAGAACGGCGTAGGCAGTGCCTTTGAACTCCTCGGCTAAGATACTGCGATCGGCCAGTGACGGCTGCATCGGGCCGCTACGCAGATGGGTGCGAAAAAAGCCTACAACGTTCGAATCGCGCCTGCGCGCGCGGCCGCGAAGCGCCGAAAGCCGCTGCAATTCGCCCGGTTCGGGCAAAAACACGGTGTCGTCGTCCGATCCATTCGAAAGCATCTCAACATCGTCGATGCGAATCGTGGGAGGTTGCGCCGGCAATAAAGCGCCTTGCAGGAAACCGCCAATCTCGCTGCCAAGCTGCTCGGATAAGTTCACCTCGGCAGCGATCTTCGATACCAGCCCCAAGCGCAACTCAATGCTATAGGGAGAACGGTCGGGGCCCCACCGGATATACAGCGGAACTTCTTCTTCAAGCGGCGGCTCCGGAGGCTTTGCCATCGGCACTCTCCTCTTACAGTACACTTCGGCGCGAGAACGGCAGTGCGCACGAGCGGGCGATTTTACAGTGCGCAACAAGCCGGTCGGGTGCTGCGCCTCGAATGGCAAAATACGGCGAAGAAAGCCTGGTTTTGTGTTTTGCATTGCAAACTGCACAGGTTCAGTAACCTTCTGTTTCGATCATTTGTCCACGACACATAAACTTGCCTTGGAGAGAGCATGAGACGAAGCGCTGCCATCCTCATCCTGAGCACTGCTTTTGCCGCTTCAGGATTCGCCGATAACGTAACTGTTACTCAGACCGCTACTTCGATTACTGCGGCAAACGCCTGCGTATCGTTCACGGTCATTTACAGCGGCAGCGGCACGGGCCGGATGATTTCGCTTCAATATCGCGGGGCCGAACTATTAGGCAACGGCGGCTATGGCTACACGGACGTAGTGGATACGTTCAGCAGCGATTGGGGAATCGGCAGCGGAACAACTGCGGCAGCAGTGAATCAACCGGCAGGCAGCGACTTCGCCGATGTCAGCTTGACGCATGTTGCCGATTCCAGCATTCCGATGACGCTCAGCCTGCATTACGTGTTGAGGGCAGGCGAATGCGGCTACCACGAGTATCTGGTCTACAGTTTTGTAGGCGCCACGGGAAAAACCAGCGATACGCTCGGCCAGCTTCGCACCGTTCTGCGTGTTGATCCCAAGATCTTCAACTATCATTCGTCGGAACTGTATTGGACCAAGAACATGCCGTACCCGGCTGATATTGCAGCCAACAAAGGAAACGGCGACTTACAGGATTCCACTTTCAATCTCACTCCCTATCCGAGCGATCCTTATTATGATCCGCCCGAATGGTGGTATTACACAAAATACGATTACTCGAGTTACGAAAAGAATCATCTGGTTCACGGCGTCTACGGCAATGGCTACGGCATCTGGTGCTTACACACTCCGGCAAGTAAAGAGAGCTGGTTAGGTGGTCCTACCAAACAGAGCTTGATGATCCATACGACGGACACGACGCCGCTTATTCTGAACGAATTCTTTAACGGGCATTACGGGCAATCCACCACCGCACTGACAGTCACCCCGGGCTGGACCAAAACGTACGGACCGTGGTTCTTCTACATCAATCAGGGCGATACGACCAGCTCAGCCGGTTATCAAAGCATGTGGCAAGATGCCGCGCAGTATGCCGATCCCGCGATTCACGCGGCGTTTTACGACACGCTCGGCATTCCCGGTTACGTTACCACCTCCAACCGTTCCACTGTTACGGGCCAAGTCAGTCTAAGCACCGGCCAATCCATGCTGGGCACAACCATCGTGCTCACGGATAACGGAGTGCCCTTCGATCAAAGCGTTGCCGGCTATCAGTATTGGACGGACGCCAATGCAGATGGCAGTTTCTCGTTGACAGGAGTACGTCCCGGAACTTACCGGCTTTCCGCTTATAAGACGGGCATCGGCGGCGACTTTCACGTCGATAATATCGCGGTTACCGCACCCGCCACAGCGGTGGGATCGTATATATGGAACCCGCCCGTCAATGAAGTGAGTAGCGGCGCCGGCAGCACGACGGTTCTCCAAATCGGCGTCCCTGATCGTACGGCTATGGAATTTGCCGATGGGGACAACTACAAGCATTACGGCCTGTTCAATGATGAGGCAATCGAGTTCCCGAATGGCGTCAATTACGTATTCGGGAATGTGTCCGGCATGAGCCCGAGCAGCGACCGGACGGGCTGGTACTTCACGCAATGGAAGTCATACAGACAGAACTACGATCCTCAAACCGGAACATACATCAGCGCGGGTCCCACCATCACGCCACCGGATTTCAAGGCATATTTCACGTTAAATCACGTGCCTGCCGCCGGGTCGAGCGCTTACTTGACGGTCGCCATCGCTTCGGAGGGCACCAATGGCACTCTGCAAGTCAGTTTGAACGGGAATGCCAGTGTGAACGCGACCTTTTCCAATGCCTCGAGTTCAGCGACCCGCAGCGGAGCGTCCGGCATTTATATTTCTACTGTCATTACCTTTCCGGTTTCGGAACTGCAGCAAGGAACAAACACTCTCAATTTCCACTACAGCCAGAGCCCAATTCAATATGACGCCATTAAGCTGGAGATCAGCCCAGCCGACCCGACACTCGCTGCGCAACCCGATCTGACAATTACTAATACCGACTCCGGCGGGTTTGCGCAAGGCGGCACCGCAACCTATAACTTATCGGTAAGTAATACCGGTTCTGCGCCGTCCACTGGTCCAGTTACGGTGGCGTTTTCAGTTCCGTGGCCGTTGACTGCATCCCCTTTGACGCTCAGCGGCGCTGGTTGGACGTGCGAGACCTCGGGACATGTCGTGGTGGACGGGTTGGGCTACGAGTGCAACCGTTCCGATTCGCTCGGCCCGGGCGGTATCTATCCGCCCATCACGGTGACCGGAACGCTTCCGTTCGATGCGCCGGCAACTCTGTTGACAACTGCCGTTGTTTCAGGCGGAGGCGACGTAAATACGGTGAATAATGCGGCCAGCGATCTCACGACGGTTCAGTTGGGCGCGATCGGATTGCAGGGAACCATTGGCTCGAAATCCGGGCCGTCCAACGCGCGGGTGTGGTCGATTAATGTAACGAACCATGGATCAGCGCCGGCCAACGAAGTGACCCTCAAGAATTTCACGTTGACGCAGACCTACGGGTCCGCGTGCGCGCCTGTCATTACCAGCCCGGGAGCGATGCCGATTATGCTTGGGACGATCGCGTCCGGCGCGACCGCAACCGCAGCGGTTACGATTGACTTTAGCGCGTGCCCGGCCAATGCCCGGTTTACGCTGAATGTCCCGATCACCTCGACCGGAACTTCTGCCGCGTCACTCACCCGCACGAATCAATTTCAGTAACTCGGAGGAGATCGTAATGCTTAAATTGTGTGCCATCTATGTATCATTCATTGCCTTTTCGACGGGCTTATCCGCCGCTCCAATGCTTCAATTACTTCCACCCAGCGGATATGTCAGCGGGCTGCCGGGTGCAACTGTGGGCTGGGGGTTCACGCTATCCAATCCGGATAGCGACTTCCTGCTGGTAACCGGCTCGTCGTTCGATGCCGGCTGCAAAGGCTGTCCCGGACCTCCGGCGGCCGTCGGCAGTTACACCGATTTTATCGGCAATAACTTTGTTATCGCCGGACCTTCTCCAGAATCGCAGTCGGTATCACAGCCTTTTAATGCCAGCCATCAGACGGGCGCGGGCAGCTTTACTTTTGCTCTGAGCGCGCCGCGCAACACGAGCATCAACGGATTTATCGAAGTGGATTACTCCACTTACTCGGTGGATCCCAATTCTCCGTTTTTTGATCCGATTCTGGATCTGATTACAGCCGACGCGCAGCTCTATGCTCCCGCCGTCGTGAACGTAGCGCCGGAACCGTCCGCCTTCGCACTAACGCAGGTTGCTCTGTTCCTTTTCGTTGGCGCGGTCGCCTGGCGAAGGCATCGAAAACCGGTTGCGCTCTGAAGCGGCCCGCCTTTAGAGTACACTTCTAGTGCTTGCCCGGCACTCTCTATGTCGTCCCCACGCCGATCGGCAATCTGGAAGACATTACGCTGCGCGCGGTGCGCGTGCTGCGCGAAGAAGTGCAGTTGATCGCTTGTGAAGACACGCGGCAGACGCAAAAACTGCTGGATCATTACGGAATACGCAAGCCTCTGCTGAGCTACCACGAGCACAACGAGCTGGCGCGCGTTCCGGAGATATTAAGCTCGCTAAGGGGCGGCGAGAGCGTGGCGCTTGTCAGCGATGCCGGAACCCCGCTCGTTTCTGATCCCGGATACCGTATCGTTACAGCGGCGGTAGCAGAAGGCGTGACGGTGATTCCCCTGCCGGGAGCATCTGCCGCGCTCACGGCGTTAGCGGGATCGGGCCTTCCCTCAAATGAGTTTTGGTTTATCGGTTTCCTCCCTTCTAAAGCATCTGCCCGGCGGCAAATCCTTTCGCAAATTGCCGGCCACTCCGGTACAGTTATCACCTACGAAACTCCGCATAGAATCCTGGAGACGCTGGCGGAAATGTCGGAGCTTCTCAAAGAACGGCCGGTTGCACTGGCGCGCGAGCTAACGAAGCTTTATGAAGAATTCGTGCGCGGAACGGCGGCGGAGATCCGCGAGCATCTGATCCGAAATCAATCCGTCCGCGGCGAGATGACGCTTGTTATCGGCGCGATGGAAGTACACGAGACCGATTTAGATGCCGCAGCCGAAATCGCCCGCTTAGAGGAGCAGGGCATGGCTCGAATGGATGCCATCAAGAACGTCGCGAAGCGGATGGGCCTTCCGAAGCGGGAGGTCTACCGGCTTGCTGAGGCGCAGGGCAGCAATCCGCCGGGCAGACGTCGCGACTCGGACCGAACGCGCCCATAGCCTGCTTCGGCTCAGCCGGATTCAGACGCTCGCTGATCAACTCGCGAATCATGGCGATAAAACACGGATGAGTTGCGACGGTTTCGGCTCGCACCAGTTTCAAACCCAAATCGTGCGCCAGCGTGCTTGCTTCGGTATCGAGATCATAGAGCACTTCGAGATGATCGGAGATAAAGCCGATGGGCGCAAGCAGAATATTTTTTACGCCAGTCGCAGCGAGCGCCCGCAGGTGATCCAGAATGTCCGGTTCGAGCCACGGCTGCGCGGGCGGCCCGCTTCGACTCTGAAAGACAAGATCCCATTCGCGCAGGCCGAGGCTTTGAGCGACCAATCCAGCAGTCTCGCGCAGTTGCTTTTCGTAGGCACTCGTTGCCGCCAGCGCGCGCGGAATGCTGTGCGCGGTAGCGACGAATCGCAGCTTGCGGCGCTCGTCTTCTGAGAACTGATCAAGCGCACGCCGGACCTGGTCAACCCAGGATTCGATAAAGCGCGGATGATTGTAAAAAACCCGCAGCTTATGTATGTGCGGCGCGCCTTCGCCCAGTTCCGCCTGGGCGGCCGTAATATTTTCCAGGTATTGGCGGCAGCTCGAATACGAGCTAAACGCCGATGTCACAAAAGCAAGCGCTCGCTGGATGCCGGCGTCGCGCATCTGGCGCAACGTATCGGCCAGAAGCGGACGCCAGTTGCGATTGCCCCAATAGATGGGAAGGTGAATCGAGTGCGCATCCAGCTCAGCTCGTAGCGCTCGAATGAGCGTACGGCACTGATCGTTGATGGGACTCCTGCCGCCGAAGTGCTGATAATGTTCCACGACTTCGAGCAGCCGTTCGTGAGGGACGTTCCGGCCGCGGGTAACGTTCTCAAGAAACGGCATGACATCTTCCGGCTTTTCCGGGCCGCCGAAAGAAACCAGCAGAATGGCGTCGTACATCAGGCCGGAATCCCCGTCACGCGGTGCAGCTTCAACATGTTGGTTGACCCGCGAAGCCCGACCGGCTGCCCGGCAACAAACACAATATTGTCTCCCGGCTTCACGCGCCCGCTTCGGATCAAAGCCAATTCCATCTCGTGCAGCATCTGGTCGGTAGATTCCATGGCAGGCATCAGGATCGGGTCCGTTCCATAAATGATGGAAAGTTGCCGCGCCACGGCTTCGCTTGACGTGAAGGCATAAACCGGAACCGGCGGGCGGTAGCGGGCAAGCAACCGGGCTGATGCGCCGCTGGTTGTTCCCACGGCGAGCGCCGCTACGCCCGCGGACCGGGCCGAATGATAAGCCGCCGCGGCGATAATTTCCGGGATGCTGAGCTCGCCTTCACTCCAAATATCGGGGAAGCCGAGTTTGCGGATGGCGGCTTCCGTTTCACAGGCGATGCGGTCCATGACGCGCACCGATTCGACCGGATGTTTCCCGGCCGATGTTTCGGCAGAAAGCATGACGGCGCTGGTGCCATCGTAGATGGCGTTGGCTACATCGCTCACTTCCGCGCGCGTCGGCACGGGATGCTCAATCATCGATTCCAGCATCTGTGTCGCTGTGATGACGAAGCGGCCCCGGGCACGCGCTTTCGCGATGATCGCCTTCTGAACCGGCGGCACTTTTTCGGGCGCCATTTCGACGCCCAGGTCGCCGCGCGCCACCATCACACCATCGCTCTCTTCGAGAATCGCATCCAGATTGTGCCAGCCCTCGGGCTTCTCGATCTTAGCGATGATGGGCTGCCTGGCATCTACCTCTTCGAGCAAATGCCGCAGCCGCAAGACGTCACGAGCGGTGCGCACAAAGGAGATGGCGAAGAAATCGACGCCCTGCTCGACGCCGAAGTGCGCGTCCGCGATGTCCTTTTTCGAAAGCGAGGGCGTGCTGATGTTAACGCCGGGCAGATTGATGCCTTTGCGATCGCTGACGACCCCGCCTGCTTCGACACGGCAGCGGACGGCGATACCGTCAGTACTGAGGACACGGAGCCGCACCATGCCATCTGCGATCAGGACCGGATCTCCAGGCTTCACATCGCGCGCGAATTCGCTGTAGGAGGTGGAGGCAATTTCCGCGTTGCCTTCTACCTGCTCCGTGGTGATGGTGAAGAAGGCGCCGTCTTCGAGCACATGCGGCCCCTGGGGAAACGTGCCGAGCCGTATCTTGGGCCCCTGCAGATCGAGCAGTATGGCTGCATAGGATCCATATTGCGGCGACAGGCTGCGAATCATAGCGATGCGGCGGGCAATTTCGTCGTGGGTTCCGTGCGATGCGTTCAGCCGGAAGACGTCGACTCTGGCCTCAAACAATTGCCTGAGGATGGGCTCTGAATCGGTAGACGGCCCGAGTGTGGCGACGATCTTAGTTGCGCGCATGATCCTCTCTTGCGAGGGTAAGCTATCGGCGTTGCAGCGATCAGCTTTCAGCCCGCTTTCGGGCGCAGCACGGGTGTGAGCGTCACAACGAGACTTGATTTCGGCGCGACTTCAGGCGGCGATGGGGACGTTTTGGGGTGTTTCCATGCGCTCCGTTTGGGCTGCAGCCTTCCTTGCCGGGGTGGGTGTGTGCGATTGCGCACGCTCGGCACGCGTTTTCGCGGTGGCCAGCTTGTACGGCTGAAGTTCGGCGCGGCGTGCTTCTTCGGCTGCAGCGCGTTTTTGCGATTCAAACCCAATTTGCTCTTTACGCCTTTCGGCTCTTAGCTTTAGCAGGTCGTGGAGGGCGCGCTGGTAGAGGCGATCGTGCAGCGCCTGGTAGCGCGCGAAGTTGGCGATGCGCTGGTGCCTTTCCGCATCGTAAGGATCCTGGAACATTTCCACGGTTTGCAATTCCACAGCGCGCTGGCTGAGCCAGTAATACTGGGCC